>NZ_CP020373.1:1888333-2203055 GCF_003957745.1 Shewanella khirikhana
GCAGCTATTACATCTCCACCTTCGTTGGCGGCGCCCTGTACACCACTGTGATGGCCCTGAAGCGGGCGGCCGATGGCGACCTGACCGGCCGACTTAACTTTTTTGAAGTGAAAGATGAGTTCAGTATTCTTGCCATCAGCATAGATACTCTGGTTGAGCGTCAGCATAGTCTGGTGAAAAACATCAGCGATGCCACCTCGCAGATCCGCTCTGTGGTGGGCTCGTTCCGTGAAAATGCCCGCAGCGGCCAATCGCTTGCTGCCAATCAGCGTGCGCATCTGGACTCCCTGGCCACCGCCATGGAAGAGATGACCGCCGCAGTGCGGGAAGTGGCCAGCAACGCCGAGCGGTCCTCCCAGGAAACCCAGGACGCCAACCAACAGGTAGCCGCAGGCTCTGCCGACATTGCCACCACAGTAGGCGCCATTGGCGAGTTGTCCAACGAGATTGCCAATGCCTCGGATGCGGTAACCGTGCTTAACGACAACGCCAGCCGCATCGATGAGGTGGTCACCACCATTAATGCCATTTCTGAGCAAACCAACCTGCTCGCGCTCAACGCGGCCATTGAGGCTGCCCGTGCCGGTGAGCAAGGCCGTGGCTTTGCGGTGGTGGCCGATGAAGTGCGTACCCTCGCTGGCCGTACCCAGGCTGCTACTGTTGAAATCAAATCAATGATTGAAGCGCTGCAAAGTGGCTCGCGTAACCTCACCCAGGTGATGGCACGCACTGTCGATCAGGCCGAGGAAGGCAAAAAGCATGTGATTAAAACCGGTGAAGATCTTGACAGCATTGCCCATCACAGCGCCAAGGTGTTTGAAATGAGCGTGCTGATTGCCACCTCTGCCGAAGAGCAGTCTGCCGTGGCCAATGAGATTGCCGGTAACCTGATGGAAATTCGCAATCAGTCTCACGACGTGGAGCAATCGGCCAATCAGTCGGTTTCCGGTTGTGATGAACTGCATGCCACCGCCGAGAAACTCGACCAATTGCTGGTCGGCCTGAAAATCTAGGCACACAGTAAAAGGCACCTTCGGGTGCCTTTTTTACTTTAAGCTAATGGCAAACAACAGATTATCCAGTAGACTGACATCTTTTGACACCCAGTAAGCCCAAGGAACCGGCTCTGCCATGAATCAATCCAAGGCCTCAGTGTCACGGCAAATTCATCCCAAGTGGCGCAACAGCCTGCCCTTTCGGGTCGGCCTTTTGCAGACACTGGTTGCGGCTATTTTGCTGGTCGCCACCTTGTGGATCATGCTGGGCACCCTCAAAGAGGAGCGCCTGCAACAAGAGCTGAATCTCAACCTCTCTCAGGGCCAATTGATGTTGGCCAAACTGCACGATCTCACCGCCCAGCTCGACACTCTGGTCATCGCAATCGCTGACGTTGCCGGTACCCAACGTAAATCCGTGCAGGTGATTGATGAAACCATCCCCGGACTGCTGTCACTTCCCGAGCACAGGGACGTAATTGCCAGTGGCGGGATCTGGCCCGAATCGGCCCATCCCCTTGGCAGCGATAATCAGGCAAAAAGTTTTTTCTGGGTTCGCGATATGCTCGGGCAACTCAGAAAGAACGATGGCTACGACTCAGGCCGCGGCTATCAGGAAGAAAACTGGTACAAGCCTGTGCGTCTGTTCCCCGCCGGGCGGGTGTTCTGGTCGCCATCCTATGTTGACCCTTATACCCAGGAATCCATGGTCACTGCCTCAGTGCCCATCTGGGAGGATCATGAGTTTCAGGGCGCGGCCACCATTGATGTCAGCCTCACCAGCCTTACCCATCTGGTGAATGCTGCCAGCCACGAAATGGGTGGCTATGTGATGCTGCTGGATCAGTTCAACCAAATCCTCTCTTTCCCCTTGCCTGGTACCGTGGGCGATTCACCACAAAACATCACGAGCGCCAACCTGGGTACCCTTTACTCGCGTTTCAGTCAGTTTGCGCCGCTGGCTGAGATGATTGATACCGCGGATAAAGCCTTTATCGGCAGCGCCCACGAGCACCTTATCATCACCCAGGAACAATTTTCCGCCCTCGCCCCCAGCAGCGGCCCTGAGCAGCGCAAGATGTTCGAAGCCATTATCAACAATGCCGCCCGCGGCCAGCCCAAAAGCGCCGAGCTGATAGGGACGCTGGAAATCAAATCCGACCCGGTATTGAACGAAGCCAGCCTGATCTCGGTGTACCGGATGCCGGGCACCTTCTGGAAAGTGGTTACTGTTACCCCCAAAACCTCGTTCAAGCACGAAGCGATGCTGCTTGCCGAGCGGGCCGGGCTTTATTTGCTGCTGGCCCAGTTGATAGCGCTGGCGTTGATGTTCCTGATCCAGCAGCGACTGTTTATCCGGCCGCTGGCCCGCATGGTCGGCGCGCTTAAATCCAATGATGCCGCCTACCTTGAACTGGAAGCCGGTGACCGTCAGGATGAGATTGGCGTACTTGCCAGCGCCTTTGTGGCCCGCACCCGCCAGCTTGAAATTGCCATGGCGAGCCTTGATGCATCAAACCTCGCCCTCGAGCAGCAACTCGAGGTGCAACGCGAAGCCCAGCAGGATTTACTTGCCCACAGGGAGCACCTGCTCGCGCTGCTCAAATCGTCACCCAACCTTATTTATATCAAAGACATCTCTGGCCGCTATGTGCTGGTGAACGATAAATTCTGTGAAACCATTGGCCTGGATCGTAACCGGGTGGTGGGCGCTACCGATCATCAAATTTTCTCGTCAGACCTGGTGCAAAGCTACACCGAGAGCGATCAGCGGGTGGTGTCCCAGGATGCGCCGCTGCAATACGAAGAAGTGTTGCCGACCCGCCTCGGCGAGCTCAGGTTTCAGATGACCAAGTTTGCGATCCGTGATGAAGACGACAACCTGCGCGGCATCGGCGCCATCGCGTTTGATATTCAAAGCCGTAAACGGCTGGAAAATGAACTGCGAACCCGGGTCAGCCAGCTGGAAAGCGCGCTGGAGGAGTCCACCAAAGAGCGGCTCAAACTCGATACCATGCTGAGGCAAGCTGAGTTTTCCCTCGGCCAGCAGGACACAGAAGTCGCCCGCAGTGATATTCGTGACCATGCTTGGCAGACCGAGCGGCGGCTGGTGAAGGCCTGGTATCGCGATCTGGTGGCCCTGATAGCCCACGAGCAGGATGCGCTCCTGTCCCGCGCCTGCAGCAGCCAGGCAAGCCTCGACAGCTTAAGAGATAATCTCAGCGAACAGGCTGAGCGTCTGCGACTGCTCGATGTCTTGGCCGGCAAGCATAAAGGGGGCCAGGCAGCTGTGCCGTTTGACGTTCTGGAGGCGCTGAAAACCCTGTTTAAGGCCGAGCTTGCCAGTCGTCACATCGAAATTCACTTAAGCGGCGAGCGCAGGTTGGTGACCGTGCTTGAAGGTTGGCAACTGGCGCTGCTGAGCCTTGGGCTGATGCGGCTTCTGATAAGCCTTGGCGGCAGCGATGCTGCAAGCTTTGCGGGTGATATCAATATTGATATTCAAAAAGATGGCAGCGACTGTATTCTTCGCTTCGAACGTCAGGGTGTAGGCGCGGCGGCGATTGCGACAGAACTCGAAGAGCTGTCCATGTGGCTGTCGCAGCACTTTGGCGGCAGTCTCTCTCAGCTGCCCACCCTGGCAGTGGCAACCCTGATTGATTGCCGTCTGCCTCTGGTGGAGTAGTAGTTACAGGCTTACATCGACCAAATAATGCCCCTGCAGCCAGTTGCGGCCAATCAGCAACTTATGGGTCATATCTGTTCTGTCTTTCAGGTTCACCTTCACCTTGAACTCTTTACCGGGCTCACCCAGCGTCAGCTCCACCATGTAACGGATTTCACTGCCCTGGGCGTTGCGGATAAGCGATGTTTCCACAATCCGGCTGTGCACCCGGCGGCTTTCCCCCTTCTCATTGGCGGTGGTGAAGCTGATTTTTTTACCGACATTGGCTTCCATATCGGTTTTGTTTTCATTTTCAATTTTTAAATCAACAGCATGCAGGCTGTTTTCCACCGCACCTGTGTCGATACGGGTATCTATGGTCAAATCCGCTTCGACAATATGAATGGGGGCGCGTGGGCCAATCACATTCTTTTCAGCCACATCCACCACATAGGTATCCTCGAGCCAGTTGCGCCCCAGCAGCAGTTTGTAGTCCATATGGCCACGGTCACGCAGGTTGACCCGGATACTGCGGACATCCTTGTCGTGGGCGAGTTCGAGATCCACCGCATAGCGGCTCTCGGTGCCCTGAGAGTTGGAGACAGTGCTCACCTTCACGATACGCGCTTCGAGGCGCTGGGTTTCACCTTTGGCGTTTTCGGTGGAAAAGCGTACCAGCTTGCCAATATCGTCCTTCATTTTCTTGCCGGCGCCGCCCACCACTTCAATATCAAAGGCGTGAATGGAGCTGACAGAAGCGCCGGTATCAACCCGGGCAGTCATGGCGAGGCCTGCGGCAGGCAGGTTGATTTCTGTGGTTTGACCGACGACAGCTTTATCGGCCAGCGCCGATGCAGACAAAGATAAAAGAATGAGGGCAATCCCGGATCGAAACATAGATAACATCCTGAAAACGTTATGATTACAAATAGGTATTCATGGTGCCTGACCAAAGACACCATAACGGAAAGCCGCTGCAATTACCAATCAGGAAGGGATGATTCAGCCTTTTTGAGCCAGCCATTCACGGGCGTGTTGCTGCTGATCCTGGGCAAACACCTTGACCGGACAGGGCAAAAAAATCGCCATGATTTCACCCATGCGCCGAAACAGCGGCCGGTCAGTGACTATGGCCACACAGCGAAAATCATCAAGATGAAACACACCCAGCAGAAAGTCCTGCCACAGGGAAGATAACCGCATGCCGCGGCACTTGTCGTCGATTTGATACCAAAGGCGCACCGATGCATGGTCGCGCAGGCGCGCTTCCAGTGCCGGCACCAGCACCTCGGTGTAGTCTTCAGGGGAAATAACACCCGAGGCACGAACGGCCAGGGTGTCGTGTTCGAATCCGGTTTCAATGCTTATCATGGCCCCTCCCTTGGAAAATGGGCCACGACGGGGACGCATCAGGCGGTGAGCTTAACGATTTCCTGATCGAACAGGTTTTTGATAAGTCCCGAGAAATCCGAAATAAAGTGCGTTTGCTCCGGCGTGGCTTTCTTTTTACCCACATGCGCCAAAATCTCTTCGAGATCATACACAATGGCATCGACCTCGCGGATGATCATATTGCGCTGGGCAAAGGACAGCTCGGGATTCTGGCCACAGACCATGATGATTTGCGCAGACAACTGCTCTTCAAACAGCTCCATTACGGTTTCATCGGACAGCCCCTGCCCCTCTGGGGTTTCGAACAGCCCGAGATTCTCCGTGAGGTATTGGATGAGATGCGTATAACCGTCTTTATCTGTGACCATGTCAAATCCCGTATTGCATGTCTTTGTCGGGAATGTCCCGACTCATTCAGTATGGAACAAAATCAAGTCTTCTTCCTTAAAGCGCTGCAATCCGTTTATTTTTCAAGCACCAAAACAAAAGAAACCGGTACTGCCTTGCTGATGGCAGACAAACCCGCAACTTCACGCAGTTTTTCCACCCCACCGGTCAGACCGAAATTACCGGCATTAACCACCACCATACCGCGGCTGGTCACCAGCAAGCGGTTATCGGCAAGACGCGCCACTGTGGCATCCACATTCACCTTGTCGGTTTTACCATGCAGTGAAATCTCGGCAGGTAATTCCAGCTGCAGAATTTGCCCCACCGGCAACGCGTCCACCGCAGCTTTATCTATTTTCGCAGAAAGTGTGAGCGAGGGAAATTGCTCTACTTCAAACAACATGGTTTTCATGCGCTCGTCACGAATTTCAATGCCGGTATCCACCGAAGCCAGCGGAATGGTCAGCGCAAATTCGCCGGTATCGTTCAGGCTGCCCTGCAATGCTTTGAATCGGTGAACTTCACCCACGTCGCCTTTTTTCACAGACACGAAGCTTACGTTGGAGGCGTCGCTGTTTACCTGCCAGCCAGCAAAGGCGCCAAGACTGGTCACCATCAGGGCTGCAGCAGAAAGAGTACGGATAAACATCACTTATCTCCTTGTGTATTTAGGTAATTGCTTAACTATCTTGCGGGGTTATTCCCCGGCTTTGCAAGCCCCGGATGCGCAGGTCTGATACTACTCTAGACCGAAATGCACCAGTTGGCTGTCAATTGGTTGCAATAAAAGGCCGTTAGCCTGATGCCAGCAATTCCCGAAACCAACCCGCGAAACTAACCCGCGAAACCAACCCGCATAGGAGCGAGTGATGTCAGCAATTCCGGAAACAGGCACGGTAAAATGGTTTAACGATGAAAAGGGCTTTGGCTTTTTGCGCCGCGAGGACGAAACCGATGTGTTCGTCCATTACCGCGCCATCAACTCCCAGGGTCGTCGAACCCTGAAAGAAGGACAAAGAGTCAGCTTTATGGTGGTTCAGGGCCAAAAGGGTCTGCTGGCCGAGAACGTCACCCCGCTGTAAGCCCTCAGCCCTCAGGGCGCCAGACGGTCAATTTGCCAGCCATCGGCTTCTTTGCTGTACAGGAAGCGGTCGTGTAGGCGGTGTTCGCCCCCCTGCCAGAACTCAATGCTGCTGGGGCGAACCAGATAACCGCCCCAAAATGACGGCAGAGGCACCTCGCCGCTGGAAAACTTTTGCTTCATTTCCATGAACTTGGCTTCCAGTATCTGGCGGGCGCTGAGCTTGGATGACTGTGCAGATACCCAGGCTGCGATCTGGCTGTCTTTCGGACGGGTCATAAAGTATTTGAGCACGTCGGCGCTCGACAGTTGCTCGGCAATGCCGGTCACCGCTACCTGACGTTCAAGTGGATGCCAGGGGAACAGCAAGCTGATGTGGGCGTTTTGTTTAAGCTGAGTGGCTTTGCGGCTGCCAAGGTTGGTGAAAAACACAAAGCCCTGCTCGTCGAAACGTTTAAGCAGCACAATCCGCTGATACGGCTGGCCGTGCTCATCCACTGTAGCCACGCACATGGCGGTGGGATCTGACAGCTGCGCCTCCTTGGCCTGCTCCATCCAACGTTCAAAGAGTGCCATGGGCTCGGTCGGCAGCTCGCTGCGCCTCAGTCCCCCTTTGGTGTATTCACGGCGGATGTCACTCAGATCTGTCATGGTAAATCCTTATGGGCACAGTATCGTTTGAGGCATTCTAGCCGCTTGACGCGCAACAAAAAAGCCGACTTTGACGTCGGCTTTTGTTTTTTATCGCGCCAAATGCGCACTTGGCAATTATTTAAGCAATTACTGAGATACGGCGCCATTGGCCAGCTTTGTAAAAATCACATGGCTTCCGGGATCAGCACTTCATGACACAGCTGCTGATAGTGGCTGAATTCGACTTTGTAGCCTTGTACCATGGACAAGCTGCAGCTGCCAAGGCACAAGTGTGCCGGGTAGTTCTCGGTGTGACGCTCGGCGTTAAAACCTATCTCATCCCAACTGCCGGGGTTCAAAATACCCAGCAGGCGCGAGAAAATCTGCCGATAGTCGCCTTCCAGCGGCAAGTTGGTTTCAAAGCTCACGTAGGAGCTGTTTTCCTGCGGCGTAATATGAATGGTCATATAGCGATCGCCACGAATGCCGTTAATGGAATAGCCAAATGGCTCGAACAGGAAATCATCGAACACAAAACCCGGCAGCATGGCATCGAGTTGCAGCAGGCGGCGGATTTCAGCGGCGCTCTGCTGTTCGCTGCGCAGGTAATCGGCAGCCTCACCACGGATGTGGTACATCAAGAGCTCGCTGGTGTGATCGTCCGCAGCCGCCTCGTAGGGCTGGTTGCTGGTAAAAATATAATGGTGATGCGAGTCCAGATGGCCGATACGGAAAGCATCCCCGGGAAGGAGCGCACGAATGGCGGTCAAATCGTCGCTGAAGGCACTGCATTGCAGGTGCGACAGGTACTCGTTTTTACGCTGATAACTGGCGAAGGCGATATGGTCGGCGCCAACACGTTCGATAAAGCGCACCACGGCATTTGCCAGGGTGGTGGTGCCGCAGGTCAGCATCAGGAATCTGTCGTCCCAGACAAATAAACTGGATTCGCTGAGCAGGTATGCATCGCATTTTTCATTGCTGATACTGGAGAGAATTTCGGCATTGGCGCAGGCCACCATTTCTGTCCAGAATTCACGCCCCAGCGCCCGCAGGGAGCCAAACTGTGGCGTGACGATAACTTCTATTTTTTTTTCTGAGCCTTCAAAAAACATCTTTACTCTACCTGAGGGCCGGGAGGGCAACTGCCCTTGGCTCCCGGCCTGTATTCACCTTGCCTTGTTAGTCGTTAAAAGTCTTCCAGATAGGTGTAGCCCTTAAGGCCAACCTGAAGCTCATCGAGGATCATCGCGCGCTCATCTTCAACGATATGGGTGTTCACCAGCTCCTCGTAGGTGCGCATAAAGGACACCGCATCCAGGTTTACATAACGCAGCACGTCGGCCACGGTATCACCGGCGAGCACAGACTCAATGTTGGTCTGGCCTTCATCGTCAATACGCACTACAGCTGAGTTGGTATCGCCAAAGAGGTTATGCAAGTCGCCCAGAATTTCCTGATAGGCACCCACCAGGAAGAAACCAATCAGGTATGGGTCTTCTGCTGACCAGGCCGGTACCGGCAATGTGGTTTCAATGCCCTGCCCGTCCACGTACTGATCAACAATACCGTCGGAGTCACAGGTGATATCCAGCATCACGGCGCGGCGCTCAGGCACCTTGTCCAGACCAGACAGCGGCAGCACAGGGAATACCTGATCGATACCCCAGGCATCCGGCAGCGACTGGAACAGCGAGAAGTTCACGAAGAACTTGTCGGCCAGCTTTTCGTTCAGCTCATCGATGATCGGGCGCTGATAACGGTTACGGGCATTCATCAGCCCCTGCAGCTCATGACACACCGCCAGGTGGCACTGCTCGGCCCAGGCGCGGTCGGCCAGGCTAAGCTGACCCAGAGCAAACAAAGACTGGGCTTCAGCCATGTCTGATTGGGTATCGTGATAGATTTCAATCAGGGCACGCTGATCCAGACGCGAGCTGATTTCATTCCAGCTGCGCCACATGTTGTGCAGCAGCTGAGATGCATCCTCGGCAGGCGCCGGGATCACTTCCGGGCTGTAGGCTTCGGTGCCGATAACGTCGGTGATGAGCACGGCGTGGTGGGCAGTCAGGTAACGGCCAGACTCGGAGATGATCCGTGGCATTGGCTGCTCGTTTTCGTTACACACATCGGTCAGTACAGAGACGATGTTGTTGGCGTATTCGGCCAGCGCATAGTTCATCGAGTTGTTTGACTGGCTGCGGGTACCGTCGTAGTCAACCGCAAGACCACCGCCCACGTCGAAGCAGTTCACCTTGGCGCCGAGTTTACGCAGTTCGCAGTAGAAGCGCGCCGCTTCGCCCACACCGTGGCGGATATCGCGGATGTTGGCGATTTGCGAGCCCAGGTGGAAGTGCAGCAGCTGCAGCGAGTCGAGCATGTTTTCTTCCTGCAGACGCTCAACTACTTTGAGAATTTGCGAGGCAGACAGACCGAACTTGGACTTCTCGCCACCACTTGCCTGCCACTTGCCCTTGCCCTGGAACGCCAGACGGGCACGCAGACCCAGACGAGGAGTAACGCCAAGCTTCTTGGACTCATCCAGCACCATCTGCAGCTCGGACATTTTCTCGAGCACGATGTAAACGCTGTGACCCAGCTTCTCACCGATAAGCGCCAGACGGATGTACTCTTTGTCTTTGTAACCGTTACATACGATCACAGAGCTGGCCTTTTGCGCCATGGCGAGTACCGCCATCAGCTCAGGCTTACTGCCGGCTTCCAGACCCAGCTGAGGCACGGTTTTGCTCACCTGGCTTGCCAGGATTTCTTCCACCACGGTCTGCTGCTGGTTCACCTTGATGGGGTACACCAGCAGGTAGTCTGCCTGATAGTCGTATTTCTGAATGGCCTGATTGAACATCTGGCACAGGTGATCGACCCTGTGGTGCAGAATTTGTGGGAAGCGCACCAGTACAGGCAGGCTCACACCGGCTTTCACCATGTCTTTGGCCAGCGCATTCAAGCCAATCTTGTAAGACGGATTTTTGGGGTCCGGGGAGACAGTCACCTCACCCTCGTCGCTAATCCCGTAAAAACCCTGGCTCCAGTGGGCAACGTTGTACCCGGCGCGGGCGTCGTCAATAGACCATTCGTTCATCTCAATTGTGCCTATAAAAAGAGAGATATTATGCGGTCACGGTCATGGCTGACCGGATCGCCTGTTCGACGTATTTTGGCAAAGCAAAGCTTGCCTGATGCAAAGCCGGCGTGTAGTAACGGGTGCTGATCCCAGACTCGTTGAAACGCGCCTCGAGGGTTGCAAGCTCATGCCTGCGCGCCTCCGGATTGTCGGTAGCCCACGCAAACGCCATGGTGCCACCAATGTACGTGGGAACGGCGGCGGTATAGAACCAGCATTCCCGGGTATAACTGCTCATACGACGCACAGTGTCCTGCAGGGATTCTACCTGCATAAAAGGCACGCCGTTTTGCGCCACAAAAATGCCGCCTTCATTTAAGCAGCGTTTGCAGCCCGCGTAAAAATCGGAGCTGAACAGCACCTCACCGGGGCCAACCGGATCGGTACAGTCTGAAATAATCACATCAAAACGCGCATCTGTGGTGGCAACATAGTCCATGCCATCGGCGATAACCAGTTCAACCCTTGGGTCGTCGTAGGCACCGGCCGAATGATTTGGCAGCCAGGTTTTACACATATCAACCACGGCGCCATCAATCTCAACCATCACGATACGCTCAATACCTTTGTGTTTCACCACTTCGCGCAGCATACCGCCATCGCCACCACCGATGATAAGCAGGCTTTTTACCTTGCCATGGGCCAAAACCGGCACGTGGGTCAGCATTTCGTGATAGACAAATTCGTCAGCCTCGGTGGTTTGAATGGCACCATTGAGGGCCATCACCCGGCCAAAGCGGGCGTTTTCAAAAATCGACAGGTGCCACTGGCTGGTTTTCTGCTCATAAAGCAGCTTATCTATCTCGAAATATTGGCCATAACTGCTGTGCAGCGTCTCGAAATATAGCGTGTTGTCTTGCATGTATCCGGGTTCCGATTGCGTCGGTATGACAAGTGTAGAATGCGCTCGCCCGGCCATTTCTGGAGAAACGCCGGGAAAGACAAGCCGAATGGTCAACAAAGACCGGCTTACTGGGGACTATTGGCCTCTTCGCGGCCGGAATTGATGCGGATGAGCGTAAGGTGTTTCACGTCGGTATCAACGTTAACCAAATCCTGGGTCAGGCAGGATGCCAATTTAAGGCAATGTGCAGACAGCAAATGATAGTACATCAGCCAACCCCCTAACCGCCGCAACTGCCTTCTTGTGGGCGCTGCGGTGTAGATCCATCCAAACACCTTTGTTGAAGAAAAGACCTGTTAGATAACAGGCAATAAAGCTCGGGCGAATACCCGAAAACGGCGCAATTAAACCCTGCAAAAACCAAGATTGCAAGCAAGAATTCGGATTTGTTAACTGAGTTGCAGAATATACTACATCCGCACTGCGAAAGCGGGTATTGAGACGTAACAATTTAACTTAATTTCAAAAAGATAGAGTTAAACAAAGCAGCATTGGATATCACAGGTGTTCAATATTTTTTAATACCAGAAACACCAAAAAAGATTGCGAGCCAACTGCAAACTCCCGCAAGCCAAAACGCAGCGGTTGCGATATAATCAGCCGGCAAGATTATTCATTGTCAGATTTAGGTATTTCATGATCCAGTTAGGAAAAACCTGCCGCCTGCCGGTAGTTAAACAGGTCAATTTCGGCTTTTATCTCAACGCAGGAGAGCTTGGCCAGGTACTGTTGCCAAACAAGTTCGCCCCCGAAGGCCTGCAAGCAGGTCAGGAACTGGAGGTGTTCCTGTATCTGGATTCTGAGGATACCCCCATCGCCACCACCCAAAAGCCATTGGCGCAGGTGGGCGAGTTTGCCAACCTGAAAATTGTGTCTGTGAGCCGTGTCGGCGCCTTCCTCGATTGGGGACTGGATAAAGATTTGCTGCTGCCCTTTGCCGAGCAAACCCGGCCACCGGAAGAAGGCAAATATCAGCTGGTGCATCTGCACATCAATCGCGCCGACGATCGCATTGTTGCCTCGGCCAAGTTGGATAAATTCCTCGATAAAACCCCAGCTTTCTACAAGCCCGGGCAGGAAGTGAAACTGACCATCGCCGGACGCACCGATTTGGGCTACAAGGCGATTATCGAAAACCGCCACTGGGGCCTCATCCATCAAAGCGATGTGTTCAAGCCACTGCGCGCAGGCAATAAAATCAAAGGCTTTATCAAGCAGGTCCGCCACGACGGTAAAATCGATTTGGTGCTGAACAAAGGTACCAAGGACGAACTCGATGCCCATTCAGCCCAGATCCTGAAGAAGCTGTCCGCCGCCGGCGGCTTTTTGCCACTTGGCGATAAGACCGATGCCGATGTGATTTATGCCGAGCTTGGCATGAGTAAAAAAGCCTTTAAAAAGAGCATTGGCGGCCTGTTTAAGCAAGGCAAGCTTCGCATCGAAAATAACGGCATCTATTTAAGTTAACGTCGATGTTTGCCAGGTCAGAAAAAACGCGGTGACTGTTCACCGCGTTTTTTTATCTGGTAACAAAGTGCGTTGGCTATGGGCAAGCTCTGGTGTCTTTGATATAACAGGTCAAAGATTTACAAGGAGATTTGCATGCTACTCAGCGCTATCGAAGCCAGAATAATCGGTTGTCTTTTAGAAAAAGAAGTCACCACGCCAGATCAATACCCCCTGTCACTGAACGCACTTACCCTGGCCTGCAATCAAAAAACCAGCCGCGGTCCCGTTATGGACCTGTCTGAATCCGATGTGCAGGCGGGTTTGGATAATCTTGCGAAAAAGCGTCTGGTGAGCGATCAGTCAGGCTTTGGCAGCCGCGTTGTGAAATACAAGCACAGGTTCTGCAACACCGAATTTTCTGATCTGCAGCTAAGTAAAGCCGAAACCGCCGTGGTGGCCCTGTTGCTGCTTCGTGGCCCACAAACACCAGGCGAGCTGCGTACCCGCGCCGGCCGTCAGCACGAATTTAAAGACATTCAGGAAGTAGAACGCACTCTCGCAGCCCTCGCTGGCCGCGAAACGCCGCTGGTAAGCCAGCTGGCCCGAGAGCCAGGTAAACGCGAAAGCCGGTTTGCCCTGCTCATTCAGGAAGAGAGCGAAGCTATTGTCGCCAGCGCTGGCAGCGCCCCCTTTTCTGTAGCCAGTTCATCCTCAGCAACCAGCAGCGACAATGATGAACGGATTGCCGCCCTCGAAGCGCGCATCGCAGCCCTAGAGGCGCGTCTTGATGCACTCGAAAACTAATACCTAACATAAAAACAGGACGTTACCATGTCATCCAATGCCCCCGCTCAGCCGGGCGCCCTGACCCATGTGTGGCTCATTGCCAGACAGGAAGTCATTAAGGGCTTTTTTAACTTGCGGGGCCTTATTGCCCTGATTGCCTACTGTTTGGTGTGGGGGCTTATTCTGTATTACCCCATTCGTGGCGCCGCCAAGTATCTGGCCGACCCGCATATGCGCAGTATGTTGACCGACTTGCTTGGGGTTGTCAGTCCCAAATACCTCCTGAATTGGGATGTAGCCGAACTTGCGCTGTTTTGGGTGATAAGCCTCTACTGGTTCCCGCTGTTTGCCATTTTAAGCAGTGCCGATCAGTTCGCCTCGGATAAAAGCCGCAAAACCTTCCGCTTTTTGGTGCAGCGTACCGGACGCGATGCGCTGTTCTTTGGCAGGGTGTTGGGGCAAACCTTACTGCAAAGCGCGTATATCATCACTGCGGGCGTGGCGACCTTACTGCTGACCATGGTTCGTGACACCGACCTGGTGGGCGTAGCCATTACCGATGGGGTGCTGGTGCTGCTCAACCTGCTGATTGTGATCCTGCCCTACATTGCCATGATGGCGCTGTTGTCGCTGTATGCATCCAGCGCCAGACAGGCCACGCTGTTTGCTGTGTTGATTTGGTGTGTGATTAAAATCGCTGCCGCCCTGGTGGCTTACTATGTACCGGGACTGCCTGCCATTGATTGGCTGTTGCCAGGCAGTCAGATTGACAACCTGGTAGACAATACCCCCGCAGGCGCCCTGCTTCACTCGCCACTGCCACTTATCCAAACCGCAGTGCTGCTCGGACTGGGACTGGTGTATATGAGAAGGAGCGCACTGTGAATCTGATTGTGACCGACAAGCTGACCAAACACTATGGCAGCAAGACCGCGCTGGACGCGGTAACCCTTGAAGTTAGCGCCGGCGCTCCGGTAGCACTGGTAGGCCCGAATGGTGCCGGTAAAACGACCCTGATGAGCCTGATGTGCGGCTATATTCAGCCAGACGGCGGCAGCATCCACATTCTTGGCTTACCGCCGGGCCATCGTGGCCTGCTTGGCAGGGTTTGTGCCCTGCCACAGGATGCCCTGCTTGATCCCAACTTCACCGTTGGCGAGCAACTGACCTTCTTTGCCAAGTTGCAGGGATTCAGCGCGAAAGCGGCGAAAATGGAAACCGAGCGGGTGCTTGAGTTAGTGCAACTTGCTGAAGCCAGCAAACACAAACCCACGGCGCTGAGCCACGGTATGGGAAAACGTGTTGCCATCGCCCAGGCACTGATTGGCAGCCCTGAGTTGGTATTGCTGGACGAACCCACTGCCGGACTTGATCCCGCTAATGCACGGGGTATTCGAGAGCTTATCGCCCATGCAGGAGACAAGACCACCTTTCTTATCTCTTCCCATAACCTTGAGGAGCTTGAGCGGCTTTGCGATACCGTGCTCTACCTCGACAAAGGCAAGCTCAGCCAGTCGCTGTCGATTAAATCCGACACTGACGAGCGCTACCTTACCCTTAGCCTGCAAAACAGCGCGGATGAGGCGTTTGCAAGCAAATTGGCGGCTCTGGGCGGTGTAGCCAATGTTAAGCCGCAGCAAAATGGCCGCGAGTTTATTATCGGCTATCAGGTTAGCGATACGCCTTACCAGTTGGAGCAGGCACTGCTTGGCCTGATGGCCAACGAAGGGGTGAAATACCGTCAGCTACTGAACGGCAAGAGCCTTGAGGACAAGCTGTTCTCTTAAATACTGACCAATTCCAAAGGCACCCTGGGGGTGCCTTTTTTATGTCTGGCGACGGCCGCCGCAAAGGTTTTGATGCAAAGGGTTTAATGCAAAGGGTTTGATGCAAAGGTTTTTGATGCAAGGGTTTTGATACAAAGGGTTTTGATACAAAGGGTTTGCTGCGATGGGGTTGCAGCCTACCAGCGCGATGTTAGATGACAACAGCGGCTGTACGCTCTCTGGCTCAAACAGCCTGTCGCCTTCCCCAAGGGACAGTTAACATGGCCCTCCGGTAGACAGACAAAACTGACAGAAAACGGCAAGGGCTATGCAAAGGTCCCAAAATAGACGAGCGAAAAAACAAGAGCTAAAACTGAGCTTTTGGGACAGAGCAATTCATACTCAGCAGCCGAGAAAAAACCGCTAAGAAAAAGCAGCTCGGACAAAGAAACTCAGATAGAGAACACGCAGACCGATAAAGCGTCGGCAGAAACAAAGGCTGCACAGAAAGTCGCAAAAAAGGTAGAGCCTGAAACATCGCAGCGCGGTGAATGCCAGATACAAAAAAGCCGCGGCAATTGCCACGGCTTTATTACATCTCTTGGGAGAATTAACCGATAACGGTTACGTTCTCAGCCTGAGGACCTTTCTGACCCTGAGTCACGGTGAAAGACACCTTCTGACCTTCGTCCAGAGTCTTGAAACCGTCAGTGTTGATGGCGCGGAAGTGAACAAACACATCTGGGCCAGCTTCCTGAGCGATGAAACCAAAACCCTTGTCGGCGTTGAACCACTTAACTACACCAGTCACTTGAGACATATGCGTATCCTGTAACATTAAATATTTAAACAATTGCCATAATGGCGTTGGAGCGGGAAAAGCCGGTATTACTTAATGTTTACAGGACTAGCGGGTCGTGCGGAACACAAAATAAATCCAACCTTCAAGCTTTATCGACTATAACCTATTCAAGGTATAAGTCAACATGCCAATGAGGCTGATGCACGCATTTTTTACTTAATTTTCTGAAATTTGCCTGAATACCGTATGTCATTTTTCTGGTGCAATCACTCAAGGTTATGGCAAGCCGTTCTATTTACTCGCTTTGTACGACTCGTTGCTGCAAATTTATCCGAAAATCCAGTTCACAGGAAAATGGCTTGGCAGCAAGCGTGATTTTCGCCTCCGGGCTGAATTTCCAGGCGTAGGGCGTCATCTCCAGAAAGGCGAGAATATGCTCAGGCTCAGTGAGCTCAAGCTGCCATTGCAATCGTTCGCTGTGAATCGGCACAAACCCTTCGAGCCACTCATCTTTATCTTCGTGCAATCTTGGGGTGTCGTAAATCTTCTGCTTTACCGCAAAATGGTGCATGGGTCCTGCCGATACCGTCAGCAGATAACCACCCGGGGCGACTATCCGGGCAAGCTCCTGTGGCTTGGATGGCGCGTAAATGCGCAGCACCAAATCGAAAAAGCCATCAGCAAAAGGCGTATCAAAGCTGCTGGCCACGCAAAAGTGAATCGACTTATAACGCTTTGCCGCCACTTTGAGGGCCGCACGTGAAATATCCAGCCCATAGGTTTGCACCTGCTGCGAATGACTCTGGGCACTGCTGCTCACATCCTTACCAGCATTCTTTGCCACATTCTTTGCCGCATTTTCTGCGCCGCCCCCAGTCAATGCATCTGCCAGCCTGGCGGTGTAATAGCCTTCACCACAGCCAAGGTCCAAAAGCTGATGAATAGACTGCGGTAAGGATGCCGCCAGTTCGTTCACTCTGTCACTTAATGGCTGATAAAAACCGGACTCGAGAAACAGGCGTCTCGCCTGCATCATTTCTTTGTTGTCGCCGGGATCTTTTGAGCGCTTTTTTTGCACCGGCAGCAAATTGATATAGCCTTCTTTGGCCCAATCGAAACGATGACCTTTAGCGCATACAAGTGAGTTGGCATCGGCGGCCAGACGCTGCTGACACAGTGGACAAATAAAACCGCTGCTAAGCTCACCCAATGGTTGAAGCTGCATGTCTGGTTGTTGTGCTGGCAAAAAAACACTCCATGATTATTCGTCTGTCGCAATCGCGAGCACCATGGCATTCACATCCGGCGGCGACAGTAATTCATAACAGGTTAACAGGCGCTTGAGCTTTTCGATATCAGTGCCAAGGTCATTGGCACTCGCACCGAGGTGGTGGCGCTCCTGGGTTGAGGCGTATTGGCGCAAAAGCCACTGGCGCCGCTGGGCCAACATAGGCTCCAGTCGCAATGCTTCGGCGGCAAGCCCTGGGTGTTTATCGGCTCCGGCAAGATATTCGTGCAGTTCACGGCGAGCCTGCTCAAGCTCGGTGATAAGCAGTGCCAACGAGGCACTGGGCGCGCCGTATTCGGGTTCTCTGGCGAGCACCGACTTGGCGTTTTGTAGCACCGCCGGATCTTCTGACAGCCTTAAATCGGCTTCGAGCCGAACAAGCTCAAAGTCGCCATCACTTTCAAGGTAAATGGCAAGCTCATCGTCGAGGCGGGTGAACGACAGTAACAGCCCTCTTCTCAGGCGCTCAATCAGCCGCGCGGGCGCTCTTGCGCCGCAGGCATAGAGGCGAACTCCCTGGCCTACTCCGCGGCTCAGGGCATGGGTTTTGGCACTATCAAAAGCGGCAACACCTGTTTCATCGTAGGGCGCGCTATTAAAGCCCGCCTGCAACCTAAGCAGCAATTCCCCATCAGCTTCGGTACTGACCACCACAAGCTCGAGCAGTGGCGCACGAATCGCCTGCATCAGCACATAATCGCTGACATCCTTGGTCAAACTGACAATTATTCGGGATGACTGACTGACACTTAACAACTCAGGCAGTCGATAATACTGATTGAACATACACAAATCCTTTCGCTGGCGACGCATTTTACTCCCGATAAGATCTGCATTCATCCTCTTTCACCGGCAAATTCGGCGAAAAATCAAACTTTGACGTATATTCAGCCAATAAAACGGCTCAAATTCGCCCAAAGGATGATTATGGGGCGACAAATGATAAGATACGGCTTTATTTTTCACGGACAGAGACTTCCCGATGGAGCATTACATTCAGCCCACGATCTTCTGGCACGATTACGAAACTTTCGGCGCCAGTCCCGCCAAGGACAGGCCAGCGCAATTTGCCGGTGTCAGAACCGATCTGGATCTGAATATCATTGAGGAGCCGGAAACCTTTTATTGCCGTATCGCGCCCGACTATCTGCCTGCCCCCGAAGCTATTCTTATTACCGGGATTACGCCCCAGCTGGCCAATCGTCAGGGCTTGCCTGAAACCGAGTTTATGGGTCGCATTCAAGCCATCTTCAGCCGCCCTAACACCTGCGTTGCCGGTTACAACTCGCTGCGGTTTGATGATGAAGTAACCCGCCACGGTTTTTATCGTAACTTTATCGACCCCTACGGCCGCGAATGGCAACAGGGCAATTCCCGCTGGGATATCATCGACCTGGTTCGCGCCTGCTACGCCCTGCGCCCCGATGGTATTAACTGGCCCGAAAAAGAAGATGGCAGCCCCAGCTTTAAGCTCGAGCATTTGACCGCGGCCAATGGCCTTGGCCACGACAAAGCCCACGATGCCATGTCGGACGTGTATGCCACCATCGCCCTCGCCCGCCTTATCAAGGAAAAGCAGCCCAAGCTGTATGATTACTATTTCCGCTTAAGGCGCAAACAGGCTGTGGCCGAGCAAATTGACGTGCTGGCGATGCAGCCGCTGGTGCACATCAGCTCAAAAATCCCGGCAGCTCAGGGCTGTGCCACGCTTATCTCCCCTGTCGCGCACCATATGCGCAATAAAAATGCGGTGATATGCGTAAATCTTGCCATGGACATTCAACCACTTATCGATTTGGATGTAGAGGCGCTGCGTGCAAGGCTTTATACCAAACGGGAAGACCTCGCCAGTGACGAGCTGCCGGTGCCGGTTAAGCAAATTCATTTAAATAAGTGCCCCTTTATTGCCACGGCCAAGACCTTGGATGACGCCAATGCCGAGCGGCTTGGTATTGATAAGGCCTTTGCCCGCGAGCAGTACAAACGCTTGAAACAACATCCGGAAATTCGTGAAAAGCTCACTGCACTGTTCGATGACGAGCCGCAAAATATCAGTGCCGACACCGATTATATGCTCTACAGTGGCGGTTTTTTCAGTCCGGCCGATCGCGCCAAGATGGACATCATCCGAGCCACCGCCCCTGAGCATCTGGCCGCCCTCGAGCTGCAATTCGATGATACCCGCCTGCCGGAAATGCTGTTTCGTTATCGTGCCCGCAACTATCCGCTCACCTTGTCCTATGATGAAAACTTGCGCTGGCGTGAGTTTTGCCAGGGTCGCCTCAGCGATCCGGATTATGTTATCCGCCTGGAAAACCTGCTTGAAGAAACCGCCAAGGATGAAAAAAAGCAAAAGCTTCTTGGGGCTTTGTGTCAGTATCTTCAATCGCTCTAACGGCAACGCCACTGAAAATGGGAGTCTTCTCCCATTTTCGCTGTAACAGAATCACTAAACTGTCAGTCAGCGAAATTAACAATGAAGGAAACGGCCATGCAAGACAGATTTGTCCGCCGGATAAACGAACTGCCCAAGGAGCTTGCCGACGCGCTTATGCCTATGCTGGGCGAGCACTTTTGTGGGCATTTGGATGCGCAGCAGGTCAAGCATCTTTGTGATGTCTCCGGCCTCGACAGCCATGGGTTGGGACTGGCGCTGTTACCCATCGCAGCAGCCCTTGCCAAGCCACCTGTGAGTGACTTTTACGTGGGCGCCATTGCCGTAGGCAGCGGCGGCGACTTTTACATGGGGGCCAATCTTGAGCTTCAGGGCGAGGCACTATTTCACTCGGTGCACGCCGAGCAAAGTGCCATCAGTCACGCCTGGCTTAGCGGTGAGACCCACATCAGCGACATCATAGTGAACGCCAGCCCCTGCGGCCATTGTCGCCAGTTTATGAATGAACTGGTTGATGGTCAGGCCATTCGCATTCACCTGCCTGGGCAGGATACTGCGCCGCTGAGTCACTACCTGCCCTATGCCTTTGGGCCGACAGATCTCAACATAACCACCCCGCTGCTTACCAAGCAACAAACCGAACTTGAGCTCGAAAGCGATGACCCCTTACTGATTGAAGCCCTTGATCATGCTGGGTTATCTTACGCGCCATACAGCCAGTGCCACGCTGCAGTGGTGCTGCAAACCCAAGATGGCGCCAGCTTCTGTGGCCGTTACGCCGAAAACGCTGCCTTCAACCCGTCGATGTTGCCGATGCAAATGGCGCTGTCAGCGCTGGTGCGACACAACCGTGACTTCAGCGACATCAAGCGGGCCGTGCTGCTCGAGTCATCTCAGGGCAAAATCTCTCTGGTCGGCGCCACCATGGACGCACTGCACGCCGTAGCCGCGGTCGAGCTTGAGCACATAGTGGTTGACCCTGTGTAATCCAATAAAAATGCTGTAAAAAGCCCGCATAATGCGGGCTTTTTTATCTGGAAATACTCTGCCACCGAACTGACTGACGATGGCGTTAACCAATGATTATTTGCGGCTTTTTTCGAGGCGGGCGAGCAGGCTTGAGGTATCCCAGCGGTTGCCGCCCATACCCTGCACTTCGGAGTAGAACTGATCCACCAAAGCCGTGAGCGGCAGGTGCGAACCGTTACGACGAGCTTCTTCCAGGGCGATACCTAAGTCTTTGCGCATCCAGTCGATGGCGAATCCGAAGTTGTACTCACCGGCCCACATGGATTTGTAGCGATTTTCCATCTGCCAGCTTTGAGCCGCACCTTTGCTGATGACTTCCACCACCTTTTCACCATCAAGACCTGCACTGCGGGCAAAATGCAGTGCTTCGGCAAGGCCCTGCACCACACCTGCGATACAGATTTGGTTCACCATCTTGGTGAGCTGACCGGCACCGGTTTCGCCCAAAAGCTCAGCGCAGCGGGCGTAGCTCATGATGACGTCTTTTACCTGATTAAACACGGCTTCATCGCCGCCAGCCATCACTGTCAGTACGCCATTTTCGGCGCCGGCCTGACCGCCGGACACGGGTGCATCGATAAAACCCAAACCTTGAGCAGTCAGCGCAGTGCCAATCTCGCGGGCAATGTCGGCCGACGCTGTGGTGTGGTCAACCAGCACTGCACCAGGCTTAAGGCCATGAATAACCCCCTCATCGCCAAGCACAACCTGGTGCAGGTCTTTATCGTTGCCGACACAGGTAAAAACGATGCCCTGATCTTGCGCCGCGAGCTTTGGTGTCAGCGCGATGGCGCCACCAAACTGCTTAACCCAGGCTTCTGCCTTGGCGGTGGTGCGGTTATACACAGTCACCTGGTGACCGGCCTTAACCAAATGTCCGGCCATGGGATATCCCATCACCCCCAGTCCGAGAAATGCCACTTTTGCCATTGTTATTCCTTTCGTGTCTCGCGATCAGCGTGTTTTAAATAATGATTTTACTGCCGGGTACAGGCGTTGATGCCGTTGTGATAACTGCCGGTAGCACGCGACATTGGCGGGCTCGGGCTCAAAACGACTGGCCGATTTTGCCATATTTTGCCTGGCGCTGGCGAGGTCTGGATAATCCCCCATGGCCACGGCGGCGCACATGGCAGCCCCCAAGCCAGAGCCTTCGCGCACAGTTAATCGCTCAGTGGTGCAGTTAAAGATATCGGCCGCCAGCTGCATCACCAGGTCGGATTGACTGCCGCCGCCACTCACCCGAATAAGCCTGACGGGTTCACCGGACTTGGCTACCAGTAGTCTGGCACCGCGTGCAAGGGTCATCAGCACCCCTTCAATCAGCGCCCGGTAGAGGTGAGCGCGGGTGTGCTCAGGGCGAAAACCGGCGACTATACCGCTCGCTTCCGGGCCGGGGTAAATAACGCCCTGAGCCCAGTAGGGGCACAGCATCAGGCCATCGGCGCCAGGCGGGATCTCGGCGATTGCTTTCATCACATAGGCTTCGGGACTCAGCCCGAGGGCGCTTGCTTCGGCCCTGTCGCTGGCACCGAACTCATCCAGCGCCCACGACAGCAACCAAAAGCCACGTTCAAGCTGCACCTCAGGCATAAAACTGCCCGGCTCCAGCCCCGGGAAGGCCGGCGCATAGCGAAACACTTCAAAATAGCGATGGGTTCCTAAGGTCACGGTCGCGGCGCTGCCAAGACTCAATGACAGCACGCCCGGCTCACCTGCGCCATTGGCATAGGCCTCACAGGCCTTGTCGGCACCGGCACTGACCAGCGCAGTGCCCGGCTTAAGACCGGTAAGCTCGGCAAAGCCATCGGTAACAGTGCCTATCTGTCTTGCGGCATCAATGAGTGGCAGCATCTGCGACGGTTTGCAGCCAAGGGCCTGCCAGCGCCAACTCCACTTAGCGGCAAAGGTTTGAATTGGGTAGTCAAAGGGCAAATAGGCCACTTGTGATACGGTTGAATCCAGCAGCTTGCCCCCAAGGCGACTCAGCAGATAGCCACTTAAGAGGCCAATCTTATCGCTGCCATCGACCTTGCCGGGAAACAGCTCGCGTATCAGGTTGATTTTGGCGGCCCGGCGCAAATAGTCGATGCGCCCCGTCATACCGCTTACCCAAAAGCCGAGCCGATAAAACCAGCTCATCGGCGAAAGCATCCCTTCCACCATGCGTCTGTCGGACCACATAAACACATCCGATTGGGCCTTGCCGCGGTTATCCATCAGCAAGGTGCAGGCGCGTTGGGTGGTCAGAGTAACGGCGACAATTTGCGCAGGACTTAAGCCGTGTTCAGCAAAGAGCTTGCGACAGGCCGCCACCAGTTGGCCATAGCAGTAGTCACCGTCCTGCACGGCAGCTTTGGCCGCTTGTCCGGCTTTACAGTTCTGGTTGGCAACGGAGGCAATGGCAATGGGATTGCCGCGGCAGTCAAACACCAGCGCACGGGTGCTTTGGGTGCCGTAATCGAGGGCAAGGTAATAGGTGGTTTCAGACATAGGCGCTGTGCCCTTTTGCGGGCTTATGGTTGTTTTTGTGAGCATGACCTGAGCGCGGGGATCCGCACCCAGGCTTTAAACGAATTAGCCTCAGGGCGCAACGTGGGCGGCCATTTCGGTACCGATTTTTTTGCGCATTTCCATCAGCCGGATAGCCGAGTCCCGCAGCGCCTTGTCTTCTTCGGATTGCGGCACCCACTCAGGCACAGGGGTTGGGTTACCGGCATCATCCACCGCCACCATGATCACAATGCAGTGAGTGGTCAGTTGACGCTCGGAGACCTTGGGATCCCCTGCCCGCACATCAATGCCGATATGCATCGAGCTGTTGCCGGTGTAAATCACCTTGGCACTCACCTCAACAATATTGCCCACATGGATGGGTTTGACGAAGCGAATGCCTCCGGCATAGGCGGTAATGCAATACTTGCCGCTCCACCCTGCCGCGCAGGCGTAGGCTGCAAGGTCAATCCACTTCATCACGGCGCCGCCGTGAACCTTGCCACCGAAATTCACATCGGCGGGCTCTGCGAGAAAACGTAAGGTCAGGTGCCTGTCTTGTCCGGCCATGATGTAACCCTATCTTGTTAAAGTGATTTAAGCTTACGCCAAAAGCGCGAGCGCGTGAATGCACCGACAAAAAGAAAAGGCGCCGGAACGATATGTCCCAGCGCCTTCATCAGCCAGTGAAACTACCTGTTCACATCTTTTTCAGCAGCAAAGAGCCGTTGGTACCACCGAAACCGAACGAGTTACACAGGGCATACTCGAAGCTGGTCTGACGCGCCTCGTGGGGCACGAAGTCAAGATCGCAGCCTTCATCCGGGTTATCCAGGTTGATGGTAGGCGGTACGGCGCCGTCTTTCAGCGCCAGAATGGTGAAAATGGCTTCCACTGCACCAGCCGCACCGAGCAAGTGACCAGTCATCGACTTGGTTGAGCTGACCATCAACTTGTAGGCGTGGTCGCCAAACACCGACTTCACTGCGGCTGCTTCAGCCTTGTCACCGGCTGGGGTTGAGGTGCCGTGGGCGTTGATGTAACCAATGGACTCCAGGGCGAGGCCGCTGTCTTTGAGGGCATTGGTCATAGCCAGCGCGGCGCCGGCACCGTCTTCTGGTGGTGAGGTCATGTGGAATGCGTCACCGCTCATACCAAAACCAACCAGTTCGGCGTAAATCTTGGCACCGCGGGCCTTGGCGTGCTCGTACTCTTCCATCACAAGTACACCAGCGCCGTCACCAATCACAAAACCATCGCGGTCACGATCCCATGGGCGGCTGGCTGCTTGTGGGTCATCATTACGGGTCGACAGTGCCTTGGCGGCGTTAAAGCCACCCACGCCCAGCGGGCAGGTCACGTCTTCGGCGCCACCGGCTACCATTACGTCGGCATCGCCGTAGGCGATAGAGCGGGCGGCGAAACCTATGTTGTGTACACCTGTGGTACAGGCAGTGGTCACGGCAAAGTTGGGGCCGCGCATGCCGTACATGATGGACAGGTGACCGGCAATCATGTTGATGATGGTGCTGGGAACAAAGAAGGGGGAAATCTTGCGCGGGCCACCGGCCATCAGCGCAGAGTGACCGGCTTCAATCAGCCACATACCGCCCATACCGGCACCGATGGCGGTACCCACGCGGGTAGGGTCTTCTTTTTCCATGTCGAGACCAGCGTCACGAATGGCCTGAATACCCGCGGCCATGCCATATTGGATAAAGAGGTCCATCTTGCGGGCGTCTTTTTTGGACAGATACTGCTCGACGTCGAAGTCTTTTACCGACGCGCTGAAACGGGTCGCAAATTCACTGGCGTCAAACTTGGTGATGGGCGCCACACCACTCTGACCGGCGAGCAGCGCCTTCCAGGTGGAATCAACATCATTACCGACCGGGGTTACCAGTCCCAGACCGGTTATCACTACGCGACGTTTTGTCACAGGAGTCACCTTTTATAACTGTATTTGAGGCTAGAAGCCCAAATTGCGCCGGATTGTGCCAGATGGCAATCCAAAAGGAGGCTGGTACAACCAGCGGAAAATTCCGGCGCCCAAACAAAAACAGGCGGCCTTATAAGCCGCCTGTTTTCTGGAATTCAGTATTACTGATTCTTGGAAACGTAGTCGATCGCTGCCTGAACAGTGGTGATCTTCTCGGCTTCCTCATCAGGGATCTCGGTGTCAAACTCTTCTTCCAGAGCCATTACCAACTCAACAGTGTCCAGAGAATCGGCACCCAGATCGTCTACGAAAGAGGCAGATGGTTTAACGTCTTCTTCTTTAACGCCCAGTTGCTCAACGATGATTTTCTTTACACGTTCTTCGATGTTGCTCATTAGTTTTCTTTCCTATTCAAATTACGCACTTGCGTAAGATTGCGAGTAGTTTATTCGATCTGGCTGACATTGCAAGCCCCGATTTTGTGGTCTAACCACGAAAATCAAAGCTAATCAGCCACTCACTACCCAAACGCGACAGTTCCCTGCCATTCGCCCTTAAACCATGTACATTCCGCCGTTTACATGCAGGGTTTCACCCGTGATGTAAGCGGCAGCGTCCGAGGCCAAGAACAGGACGGCATTGGCGATTTCCTGCGCCTGCCCCAATCTTTCCATCGGCACCTGTGACATGATGCCTTGCTGCTGCTCAGGCGTCAGCTCGTCGGTCATGTCAGTCTGGATAAATCCAGGAGCAATAGCATTAACCGTAATTTGACGAGATGCAACCTCTCTGGCGAGAGATTTTGTAAATCCAATCAAACCGGCTTTTGCGGCTGAGTAGTTTACCTGACCGGCGTTACCCATGGTACCCACCACTGAGCCAATGCTGATGATACGACCATGACGCTTTTTCATCATGCTGCGCATCACCGGCTTGGACAGGCGGTACAGTGACGTGAGGTTGGTATCGATGATTTCTTCCCACTCGTCATCTTTCATGCGCATCAGCAGGTTGTCACGGGTGATCCCGGCATTGTTGACCAGAATATCAACATCCCCTGCTTTTTCTTTGATCGCGGTAAACATTTCGGCGACGGATTCGCTGCTGGTTACGTTAAGTACCAGTCCAAAACCCTTGTCACCCAGATAATCGGAAATGGCAGCGGCGCCCTTCTCACTGGTGGCAGTACCCACAACAGTGGCGCCGGCTTCGGCCAGGGTCACGGCGATGGCTTTACCAATACCGCGGCTGGCGCCGGTAACCAGGGCTATCTTGCCGGTCAGATCCAAAGATACAGACATGGAAAACTCCTTTATTCGGTCAGCGCAGCGAAGCTTGCTACGTCATTAACCGCTTGTGCAGAAACAGATTTGTTGATGCGCTTAGCCAGACCGGTCAGCACCTTGCCTGGGCCACACTCCACCAGATGGGTAATACCGTCGGCAGCCATGGCTTCAACAGTTTCGGTCCAGCGAACCGGGCAGTAAAGCTGGCGCACCAGCGCATCGCGGATAGCGGCTACGTCGGTTGGCGCCTGCACATCCACGTTATTGATAACTGGAATGGCAGGCGCGCTGAATTCGATGGCAGCCAGGGCATCGGCGAGCTTATCGGCCGCGCCTTTCATCAGGCTGCAGTGGGATGGCACGCTCACTGGCAGTGCCACTGCCATTTTAGCGCCTGCGGCCTTACAGGCCGCGGCAGCGCGCTCAACGGCATCTTTATTACCGGCAATCACCACCTGACCTGGGCTGTTGAAGTTAACCGGGCTCACCACTTCGCCCTGAGCAGACTCGGCGCAGGCAGCAGCGATGGCATCGTTATCCAGACCAATAATGGCGTACATGGCACCAGTGCCCTCAGGCACGGCAGCCTGCATCAGCTGACCACGCAGCTCAACCAGCTTCACCGCGTCGGCAAACTGGATAACACCGGCGCACACCAGCGCTGAGTATTCGCCCAGGCTGTGACCGGCGAGCACGGCAGGCTGCGGCTTGCCGCTGGCCTGGTAAGCGCGCCAAATAGCCACGCTGGCTGTCAGCAGCGCAGGCTGGGTCTTTTGGGTTTGATTGAGCTGCTCGGCGGGGCCATCCTGCACCAGCGCCCACAGATCGTAACCAAGGGCGGCACTCGCCTCGGCAAATGTATCAGTTACCACAGGAAATTCGGCAGCAAGATCGGCCAACATGCCAACGGCCTGCGAGCCCTGCCCTGGAAATACAAAGGCAAATTTATCCATTGTTATTAAACCTTTTTGAGTAAAAGCGTAAAAAGCCTAGCAGAAATCCTGACGGATTTAGAAGCGCACCAGCGCACTGCCCCAGGCAAAACCGGCACCGAAGGCTTCGAGCAGCAGCAACTGGCCGCGCTGGATTCGGCCATCACGCACCGCTTCATCCAGTGCAATCGGCACAGATGCTGCAGAAGTATTACCGTGTTTGGCCAGTGTCAGTACGACCTTATCCAGGCTCATATCGAGCTTTTTGGCGGTCGCGTTGATGATGCGGAAATTCGCCTGATGGGGAACCAGCCAGTCAATCTCTGACTTCTGCACATTGTTCAGACGCAGGGTTTCTTCCACCACATGGGACAGCTGAGTCACGGCAACCTTAAACACATCGTTGCCCTTCATCTGCATAAAGCCCACGGCTTCTGAGGACTCACCCAAACGCGGCGGGAATGCGCATTTTAGCAAATCGCCCTGACGACCATCGGCGTAAATATGGGTATTGATGATGCCCGGCTCTTCACTGGCACCCACAACGGCGGCACCGGCGCCATCGCCGAACAGAATAATGGTGGTACGGTCTTCCGGCTCACACAGACGCGACAACACATCGGCACCGATGACCAGCACCTTTTTGGCGGCGCCGGTTTTCACAAACTGATCGGCAACCGACAGCGCGTAAACGAAACCGGAGCAAGCTGCAGCAACGTCGAAGGCTGGAATGGTGTGTACGCCCAGCAGCGCCTGAATTTCACAGGCTGCAGCCGGAAACGCATTGGCCGCGCTGGTGGTACCACAGACAATCATGTCCAGTTCTTCGGCTTGAATACCCGCCATCTCGAGGGCTTTCAATGCGGCCTGGTAACCCATGGTAGATACAGTCTCGTCCATGGCAGCGATGCGGCGTTCCGAAATACCTGTGCGTTCAACAATCCACTGGTCACTGGTTTCCACCATTTTTTCCAGATCCTGATTGCTACGCACCTGAGCCGGCAGATAGCTGCCAGTTCCAAGAATTTTTGTATGCATAGTTTAAGGAGAAATCAGCTATTGATATCTAAAAGAATCGACTCGAGGCGATCTTTAATCATCTCGGGCAGTCGACGTTTGGCCTCGGTGTAGGCAAGACTAATTGCTTGTATATAGGCGTGTTCGTCTGCGTTCCCGTGGCTCTTTACCACTATCCCGCGCAATCCTAACAGACTTGCTCCGTTATAGTGGTCGGGGTTCATCTGACTGAGCACTTTCTGTATACGGGGCGCCAGCATGCGGGCGAGCAGCCGAACCATGAATCCTTGTGTCAGGCCTTGTTTTAATTGATGAACCAGCAGTCTGGCAATGCCTTCTGAGGTTTTTAGCGTGATGTTGCCCACAAAGCCGTCACAAACGATGACATCCACTTTTCCAGTGTAGATTTCATCGCCTTCGACAAAGCCGGCATAGTTGATTTGAGGAGTATGCTGCAATAGCTGTGCAGCCTGCTGAACATCGCCATTACCCTTAAATTCCTCAATGCCCACGTTGAGCAGCGCCACCTTGGGACGGGGAATTTTTTCCACGGCTTCGCACAATACTGTGCCCATCACCGCAAACTGGAACAGGGTGTCATAGTCGCATTGCACGTTGGCGCCAAGGTCAAGCAGGTAAACCGGCTTGCCGCTCACCGCGGGCAGGCAGCTTACCAGCGCCGGTCTATCGACACCGGGCAAGGTCTTTAAAATGACTTTGGCCATGGCCATCAGCGCGCCTGTGTTACCGGCGCTGACGCAGGCATCGGCTTTGCCATCGCGCACCAATTCAATGGCAAGACGCATGGAGCTGTTTTTGGCTTTTCTTAAGGCAGTAGCAGGCTTATCGTCCATACGCACCACTTCGGTGGTATGCACAATGGAGATACGATCACTTGGCAGGAAGTCTGCCTGAGCGAGGAGAGGAGATAGCTGTTGTTCGTCACCAACGAGGATCAGTGACAGCTTGGAGTGAAGTCGTAGTGCCTGCACAGCCGCAGGCACCGTGACTTGGGGGCCGTAATCGCCCCCCATCGCATCCAACGCAAGCGTCAGATTCGTCATAAGCGGTTCAACAATTACTTGTTGATAACCTTCTTACCACGATAGTAACCGTCAGCGGTTACGTTGTGACGCAGGTGCAGTTCACCGCTGGTAGCGTCTACAGACAGCTGAGCAGTGCTCAGAGCGTCATGTGAACGGCGCATACCGCGCTTTGAACGAGATTTTTTGTTCTGTTGTACAGCCATTTGTCTGTCTCCTGGATTACTTGCTCTTCAGTTTTTCTAACACTGCAAACGGATTTGGACGCTCCTCTTGAGCGGCTTCAATCTCGCCTACGACTATGTCCTGGGAACCCTGGTTGCAATCATCATTCTGATGCGCCGGGATCAAAGGCATGGCCAAAATCAACTCGTCTTCGACCAGTTGCTGCAGACGTACTTCGCCAATTTCATCGCACTCAATAGGGTCATACGCATCCGGGAGCTCATCGATTTCTGCTTCTGTCCGGCAAGGACTGAAGCAAAAGTCGACCGTAACCTCAGTGGTATAAAGTGTCATGCAACGTTGACATAACAGAGTGAGCTCCGTCACAGCCGTCCCTTTCAGGTAGACTATCCCCTGTAAATCAACACCACATTCCAACGACACTGTCACATCGGAACAGTCGCCGGCTGTCAATTCTCTCAATCGTTTTAACACCTTGCTGGGTACAATCCCCTGATAACTCAGGCGATTTGCCGCAGCACGGATCGGATCGATCGAAACCGGTATCTTTACTGTTTGCATAAGGCGCGCATATTATAGCTTCAACACGCCGGAGTCAAAGGAATTTTAGGGTAAAATCCACTATCGGGATCTCACTTTCGCCCTGACGCCAGCAGTGAAATTGACGGAGGCAAAATTCTACCCAAGCCCCCCGGACTGCACAAGCGCCTGTCGGCTAAAATAGAAGCGCTTGTAAAGCCATCTGCAGCTATGGGTAAAACGGTGAATAAAAATCGGCCGCAGCCTTGTCCCGCCGAGCACGGTTAGCGACAATGCCACTCCCGATATCACTATAGAATAATCGCGCCCATGCCTGCCAAACAATCAGAGTCTGTCGCCAAACCGCAACAGCCGTCAGTTGCACCGAAAAAGTGTTCAAACCAAACCCAATCTGCGCCTTTGGCAACAGCCCAGCCCATGCGGCCTCTGGTACTGGCATCCTCCTCTTCATCGCGCAAAACACTGCTTGAAAAATTTGGCCTGCCCTTTTCTGCCCATGCGCCTGATGTCGATGAAACACCGTTGGCGGGGGAATCGGCACTGCAATTGACCGAACGACTCGCTATCGCCAAAGCCGAAGCACTGATTGCCCAGTCCCCTGCCGATGCGCTCATTATCGGCTCCGATCAGGTGGCGCTGATTGATGGCCAAATCGTCGGGAAACCGCTAACGGAAGATAACGCCATCGCCCAGTTAAAAGCACAGCGCGGTAAAGCCATCACCTTTTATACGGCACTGGCGCTGTATGATGGACTCACCAAACGCACCCAGGCATTGGTTGAGCCATTTACCGTGCATTTTCGTGACCTTACTGACGATGAAATCATTGCTTACGTTAAGGCCGAGCAGCCACTTTGGTGTGCAGGCAGCTTTAAATCTGAAGGCCTGGGGATTTGTCTTTTTGAGCGCCTGGAAGGCCGCGACCCCAATACCTTGGTTGGCCTGCCACTGATTGCCCTGAATGAACTGCTGATCAGCGCAGGCTTCCCTGTCTTACTTGCCAAAAAGTGCTAGCCTTAATACAGAGGATCCAACTAAAGAAAACCCAATTACAAGCAGTTACATCCGTATTGCGTACGCGCGACCAATTAAAATTTGCTAGCCTGCAGTTGTCACAAATGGATCTTTTGGGCAACATGTAATTAACATAGGGAAATCACTTCACGGCACGGAGGCCAGAGCAGGAAATGGATCACCATGACGGATATCGAAGAAGCGTTGGCGTTACTGGCAGCACCCTGCACAGATGATCGTTTCTTTCAGCGAGCCCTGAAGGCGCTGGCGTTGGTAACCCAATGCCGCTGGGCAGCCTTTGGCCGACCTTCCGCCGATATGTCCCACATCGACATTCTCTGGTTTTGTGACAATAAACAGCTGTTGCCCGGCTTCAGCTTTCCCATCGACCACAGCCCCTGTGAAAAACTCTATCGGCAGAAATCTGCCACCCACATTCTGTTTGCCCGAGATCTGCAAAAAAGTTTCCCTGAATTTGGTCTGGTGCACCAAATAGGCGCCCAAAGCTATCAGGGTGAGCTGATATTGGCAGATAACGGCGAGCCCCTTGGCCATATTCTGGTAATGGATCCCCTGCCCCAGGAAGAAAACACCAAGTCGCGGGAGTTTTTCCGCCTGCTGGCACAGCGCATTGGTGTTGAGTATCGGCGTCTGCTGGTGTCACGCCAGCTTAACCTGCATAAGGAAATGATACGAGCCACCCGCCATATGATGTCCTTTGTGGATACCGACTACCGTTATCAGGTGGTGTCGAGCGGCTATGAAATCACCTTTGGTAGAGCTGCCAGCGAGCTTGAAGGAAAACTGGTGGCCGAACTTCACGGCGAAGAAACCTTTGATGCACATATCAAGCCTTTGATTGACAGGGCGCTTGCCGGAGAAGTGCTGCACACCCAGCACTGGATATATCCACCCTCTCCTCAGCCGCCGGTATTCGTGAGCGTGCACCATAACCCTTACATCAATGAAAACGGTGACATCACCGGGGTGATTATCTCGGCCCACGATATAACGGCCATTCGGGAAGCCGAAGCCCAGCGCGCCTATCTGGACGCCCACGATCCGCTGACCGGTGTCGCCAACCGCGATACCCTCATCCAGCATATGGAAGCGATGAAACAGGCCAAGGTGCCATTTGGGCTGATTTATCTGGATATCAGCGACTTCTCGTCTATCAATCACGAACTTGGACGCACCAGAGCCGATGAAGTGTTAACCATAGTGGCCAAGCGGCTGGCAGGGGATGTCAGCGGTGACGATCTGGTGACCCGTATCGCCGGCGATGAGTTTGTGGTGCTGGTGTGCTTTGGCAGTGAAGACGATGCCCAGGTTCTGCAGCAGGAAGCGCTGATAAGCCAGCTGTCGCATCTGGAAGACCGGCTTTTAAGCCGCCTTGGGCAGCCCATCAGGGTCGATGGCAAAAGTTATCAGCTCAAAGCCTATAGCGGCGCCTGTCTGTGCCTGAATCCACTGGACAGCATTGACGATGAACTCGCCCGGGTAGAAAAAGAAATCGACCTCGCCAAAACGAGTCTGGATCGCCAGGCCCGTTAATCGGTAAAACAACACCCAAGCGCCTCGATAGCATTCTGTTCTACCCAATCACTCTGTTCTACCCAATAACTCTGTTCTACCCAATAACTCTGTTCTACCCAATAAAAAACAGTTAGCGAATAAAAGCTCGCGGATAACGGCTTGCTGCAAATCAGTGGCGGCCTTTGAGCGCGACGCCTTTTGGGGCACGCACCCTCAGTAACAACCTACAAACCTGTCGTATTTCAGATAAGAAAAAGCCGACAACTTAGTGTCGGCTTGTTTAATTGAACCGGTTTTGCCGCTGAATTCAGCTCACCTCAACTTCACTCAGCTTAATTTCGCTCAACTCAATTTCGTTTTACTCGATTTCACTCAATTCAGCTCTGCGCCGCAAAAGCTGCCATGGCGCAATAGGCTATCCGGCATCAAAGATGGTCCAGCAGTGCCAAGGGGTTTGAAACGATAGCAAGAGGAGATGCCGCCAGCAGAGTTTGTCTGTCATGGGTGCCGTAATCCACCCCAATGGACGACATACCGGCGTTATTCGCCATCTGCAAATCGAACGCCGAATCGCCAATCATCACCGCTCGCTCCGGAGCCACATCCAGCTCAGCCAGCAGTTCATGCAACATTTGTGGGTGGGGCTTACTTTGGGTTTCATCGGCGCAGCGGCTGGCATGGAATCGCGGCCCAAGACCGGTTTCCTCGAGGATGCGGTTTAACCCGGCCCTGGCCTTGCCGGTGGCAATAGCAAGCTGCTTGCCCCGGCCTTGAAGCTCGGTAAGCAGCTCAGGCACACCCTCGTATAGTGGGCTCGGCGTGGCGTTGAAAATCAGATAGTGGGCACGGTACTTATCAATCCAGCTGTGCCGGGTAGCATCCGACTCATTGGGGAACAAAGCGCGCATGGCCTCCGGCATCGACAGGCCAATCACATCCCGCACTGCTTTTTCTGAGGGAACTGCAATCTCGAGTTCCCTCGCCAGCGCCTGCATGCAGTCGACGATTTTTCCGATGGAATTCATCAGGGTGCCATCCCAGTCGAAAATAATCAGGTCGAATTTCTGCATTATTTGAGTGTCTCCAAATTGCTGAGCAGATTAACCAGCTCGTCATCGAGCGGTGCCTGCACTGACATTTCCACTTCAGTATCCGGATGGGTGAAGGTCAGCTGAGCCGCGTGCAAAAACAGGCGGCTAAGGCCCTTGGCACGCATGCTGTCATCAAACTTCTGCTCACTGTATTTTTCATCACAGGCAATAGGATGGCCCTGATACTGACAATGAACCCGGATCTGGTGGGTACGCCCGGTCACCGGGCTTGCCTCCACCAGGGTGGCACCCTCAAAGCGGCCGAGTACCTTAAAGCGGGTCTCACTGGGCTTGCCTTCGCTGTTGACCCTGACTATGCGCTCACCGGATTTGAGAGTGATCTTGAGCAGCGGCGCCTTGACCACACGGTCATGCTCCTGCCACTGACCACGCACCAGCGCCTGATATTGCTTGTGCATAGTCTTTTGTCTGAGCTGCTCGTGCAGATGACGCAGCGCCTTGCGCTTTTTCGCAATCAGCAGCACGCCGCTGGTATCACGGTCAAGCCGGTGCACCAGTTCCATAAATTTGCAGGTGGGTCGCAAGGCTCGCAGGGATTCAATCACCCCGTAATCCACACCGCTGCCACCATGCACGGCAATACCGGCAGGTTTGTTCAGCACTATGATGTGCTTGTCTTCAAACAGAATGCGTTCTTCCAGCTGCGCCACCCGGTTAAGGTTGGCCGATGGTGCAGTGCGGTAATCTTTTTCGGCCACACGTACCGGCGGCACCCGCACCTCATCACCCGCTTCCAATTTGTACTCGGGCTTGACCCGCTTTTTGTTTACCCGCACCTCGCCTTTACGGACGATGCGGTAAATCATGCTCTTGGGCACGCCCTTGAGCCTGGCAAGCAGGAAATTATCAATACGCTGACCGGCACCGTCTTCGTCGATGCTGATAAACTGAACCTGGGTTGGGGAAGTGTCTTTATTCATGGTAAACCGTCTGGCTGGAACGCAGCGCATTGTACATCAAAGTCACGCTAAATGTGGCTTTGCATTGCCGAAAATTTTGATTGTTGCTATATTCCAATCGCGGACGGGGATTAACCGTGGATAAAGTGTTCACAAAACCAGCGTCCGCTCGGTGTTCCCACAAGAGTAAAATTAACGGTTGAAGGATCGCAATTCATTGAGTTGCAAACCATCGTCTGAGTAAGCGCCACGTTTTTGGCAAGCATGACAGGTTAAATCCAATACACCGCCATTTTCATATGGTTTCCTGTGGAAAACACCCCTGAATCGAATTTTTGACTGAAACCAGTCACCGGATGAATTGAGTCGGTTTAGGCATTCACGGAAGTAATTTAAAGAATTTATGGGGTTGGTTGACGTTTAACAACGAATTCCTTGTTTTTGTAATCATTGAAAAATAAGCCATAAATCGGAAGCGACACGCAGTGATTGCGTCTTACAGCAATGCGCTCCCACCTGCCTGATAACCCGTCGTGAGACGGTGTAGTGAAGATCAGGCCCGGAATGCACCACTCAGACCCCGGTGACCCATTTAAAGAAGAATGACGTCACCATGAAACGTATGCTGATTAACGCAACTCAATCTGAAGAGTTGCGCGTTGCCCTAGTTGATGGGCAACAACTCTATGATTTGGATATTGAAAGCCCAGGTCACGAACAGAAAAAAGCCAACATCTACAAGGGTAAAATCACCCGCGTAGAACCCTCTCTCGAAGCCGCTTTCGTAGATTACGGTGCCGAGCGTCATGGCTTCCTGCCCCTTAAAGAAATCGCCCGCGAATACTTCCCCAAAGGTTATTCCTTCCAGGGCCGCCCCAACATCAAAGAGGTGGTGAGCGAAGGTCAGGAAGTGATTGTTCAGATTGATAAAGAAGAACGTGGCAACAAGGGCGCAGCCCTGACCACCTTTATCAGCCTGGCGGGCTCTTACCTGGTGCTGATGCCAAACAACCCACGTGCCGGTGGTATTTCCCGCCGTATCGAGGGCGATGAGCGCACCGAACTCAAAGAAGCCATGGCCGATCTGGAAGTACCAAACGGCATGGGCCTGATTGTGCGTACCGCCGGTGTGGGCAAAGATGCCGCCGAGCTGCAGTGGGACCTTAAAGTGCTGCTGCGTCACTGGGACGCCATCAAAGAAGCCTCTGAAGCGCACCCTGCTCCGCTGCTTATCCATCAGGAAAGCAACGTCATAGTACGTGCCATTCGCGACTATCTGCGCCGCGATGTTGGCGAAATCCTGATTGACCATCCAAAAATTTACGAACAGGCCAAGCAGCACATTGCTACCGTTCGTCCTGACTTTGTTGAGCGCGTGAAACAGTACAAGGCCGAAGTGCCACTGTTCACCCACTATCAGATTGAATCGCAAATTGAATCTGCCTTCCAGCGTGAAGTGCGTCTGCCTTCCGGCGGCTCGATTGTTATCGACCCAACTGAAGCCATGACCTCAATCGATATCAACTCTGCCCGTGCCACCAAGGGCGGCGATATCGAAGAAACCGCACTGAACACCAACCTGGAAGCCGCCGATGAAATCGCCCGCCAGCTGCGTCTTCGTGACCTCGGTGGTCTGATTGTTATCGACTTTATCGACATGACACCGGTTCGCCATCAGCGCGAAGTGGAAAACCGTCTGCGTGATGCGGTGCATCAGGACCGTGCCCGCGTACAGCTGGGCCGCATCAGCCGCTTTGGTCTGATGGAAATGTCCCGTCAGCGTCTGCGCCCTTCACTGGAAGAGTCTGCCGCCCACATCTGCCCACGCTGTCATGGTCAGGGCACCATCCGTGGTACCGAGTCGCTGGCACTGTCTATCCTGCGTCTGATGGAAGAAGAAGCCATCAAGGACAACACCTCTCAGGTTGAAGCCATTGTGCCTGTGGATGTGGCCGCCTTCCTGCTGAACGAAAAGCGTAAAGCCATTCGTATCATCGAGCAGCGCCACGAGGTTGAAGTGTACGTGATCCCGGATCCGCACATGATGACCCCAGAGTACAAGGTTATTCGTCATCGCAAGGACGATGAAATCGAAGAAGCCAGCTACAAGCGTGTGGAAAAGCCTGAAGCCAAGCTGTACGAGCCACGTAAGCTTGAGCGCGCACAGGCGCCTGAGCCAGTGCTGAAGGGCTTCTCTGCCCCAACTGAAAGTGCACCGGTTGCCAAGCCTGCTGTTAAAGAAGAAAAGGCCAAAGAAGAAGCCAAGCCAGGTTTCTTTGCCCGCCTGTTTGCCGCCATTGGTTCTCTGTTTGGTGGCAGCGAAGAGCAGGAAAGCGAGAAAAAGCCAGCGGCCAAGTCAGGCCGTCCGCAAAATACCCGCAGCCGTAACCGCCGTGGTGATCGCCGTGACGACAGCCGCCGTGAAGATGGCGACAAGCGCCGCAGCGACAACAAAAATCGCCGTGATCGCAACAAGCCTGAACAAGCAGCTGCCGACAAGCCAGCCCGTGACAAGGCCCGTGAAGAAAAGCCAAGACGTGAACGCGCGCCCAAGCGTGAAAAACCAGAAGCCGTTGAAGCTGTAGCCGCCGATGAAGCGCTGGAGCCAAAACAGGAAGTGGTTCGTGAGCGTCGTCAGCGCCGCAACATGCGCCGCAAGGTTCGTCTCGATGACGGTAGCGCCACTGAAGTCGCTGCTAACACCGTTGAAGCCGACGAAGCTCTGGCCGCGACTGCAGCCCAGACCGAAGTGGCTGTTGAATCCACCGCTGCCGACAAGACCGAAGCCAAAGCCGATGACAAACCAAGCCGTGGCCGTCGTCAAAGCCGTAAGCCAAAGGCTGAAGACAAGGTTGAAAACGCAGACGCCAGCGAAGCCGCTGACGCAGTAGAAGCTCAGGATGCCGCCCCGGCAGAAGCCGCCAGCGACCTGGCAGCCAAAGCAGACGTAAAGGCAGCTGACGCAGAAGCAATCGTTGCCGATGAAGTTCAGGACGATTCTGCTGATGACGTTGAAGGCGAAGACAAGCCACGCCGCGATGGTCGTGACGGTCAGCGTCGCAGCCGCCGCAGCCCACGCCATCTGCGTGCTGCTGGTCAGCGCCGTCGCCGTGACGAGCAGGAGCAGCAAACCGGTGCCGAAGGTACTGAGTTGACTCAGGCCGAACTGGATCTGCCACAGGCCGATGCACCGGCCGCCCCAGTAACTGAAGAGTCAGTTACTCAGGAAGCAGTAGCTCAAGAAGCGGTAGCTGAAGCCGTTACTCAGGAAAGCGTGCTCGAAAAGGCTGAAGAAACTGCCGATGTGGTAATCGTTAACGATACCCCTAAAGCAGAAGCCCCAGTTGCCGAGGCTGAAGTTACCAAAGCCCCTGTAGCCGAAGCCGAAGTTGCCGCCGCGCCGGTAGAGGCCGCGGCTGAGGTTAGTGAAAGTGCTCCTGTTGCCGAAGCGCCAGTTGCTGCTCCGGTAGAGACTGTGGTTGAAAAAGCGGTTGAAGCAAAGGCGATTGACACACAAGTTGTGGAAGCTCAGGTTGTCGAAGCCGCTGTTGAAGCTACATCCACTGAACCCAAAACCACTGAGCCAAAAGCCACTGAACCAAAAGCTGCAGACAAAGTAACTTCCGCAGCCCCAATGGCTAAACCCGCTGCAGTGATGCCAGCCCGTGCCAAGCCGGTTGAAAAGCCCGCGGCTGACATCGCCGTGAGCAAAGCGCCCGCCGCACCGGCCCGCCCTGCCGGCAGCCGCTTCGGCAGCATGGTCAACTCTGAGATGACCAAGCCAACCGTTGAGGCCCGCGAACAGGTAGCGACTCCTAAGGGTCGTGAGTACGATGCCGCCGAAGCCAGCAGCGCCAAGGTCCAAAGCAGCAACAGTGCTGGCTCAGATATGGCTCGCCCATAAGCTCTGAGCTGTAAGAAAAAAGCCGCGCAATAGCGCGGCTTTTTGTTTGCCTTTAAAACCACAGGCGCCGCCATTTTCTGCTTAACTTGCCCATAAAGCCCCGCTATTTCCTACGAGAAAAACCTGGCTTTCGGGTTCAATCACCCGGTGAATTTTGTTAGACTGCGCGGCTTTATTTGTTAACCAAATCACACTCGTTACAGAGGATCCATGTTCGAGCTTATTCGTCACAAAACCGCCAGCCACAAGGCGGATCTCCTGTCAGGACTCACTGTAGCCCTGGCACTGGTTCCAGAGGCTGTTGCCTTCGCCTTTGTTGCCGGAGTGGAGCCTATGGTTGGTCTTTATGCCGCCTTTATCATGGGCCTGGTTACTGCCGTGATTGGTGGTCGCCCAGGCATGATTTCCGGCGCAACAGGCGCCATGGCCGTGGTGATGGTGGCGCTGGTTGCCACCCATGGGGTGCAGTATCTGTTTGCCGCCGTGGTGCTGGCGGGTTTGCTGCAGGTGGCCGCCGGGATATTTAAGCTGGGTAAATTTATCCGCATCGTGCCTTATCCGGTCATGATTGGCTTTGTGAATGGTCTGGCGATTGTGATTTTCCTGGCGCAGCTGGGGCAATTCAAGGTGCCCGGCGACAATGGCGAGCTCACTTGGCTAACCGGCGACGGCCTGTATCTGATGCTGGGTCTGGTAGCGCTGACCATGGCGATTATTCATTTCCTGCCCAAAATTACCACCGCCATTCCATCCTCTCTGGCTGCCATTCTGACGGTGACCGGCCTGGTGGTGTTTTTTGAGCTCAATACCCGCACCGTGGTCGACTTCCTCAAAACCATGAGTGGCGATGACAACGCCACTATCGCAGGTTCGCTGCCAACCTTTGCCATACCAGAAGTGCCCTTTACCTGGGAAACCTTACAAATCATCCTGCCCTACTCGGTTATTCTGGCAGCCGTTGGCTTGATTGAATCGCTGCTGACGCTGACTGTACTCGATGAAATGACCGGCACCCGTGGCCGCGGCAACAAGGAATGTGTCGGTCAGGGCGTGGGCAACATCACCAGCGGCTTCTTCGGCGCCATGGGTGGCTGCGCCATGATTGGTCAGTCGATGATTAACATCAATTCCGGCGGCCGTGGTCGTCTGTCGGGGATCACCGCCGCGCTGGCACTGCTGGCCTTTATTCTGTTTGGCGCTGCCTTTATCGAAATCATCCCACTGGCCGCACTGGTCGGGGTGATGTTTATGGTGGTCCTCGGCACCTTTGAATGGGCAAGCTTTAAAGTGATGCGCAAGGTGCCAAAGCACGATGCCTTTGTGATTGTGCTGGTGACCACTGTGACCGTGTTTACCGATCTGGCTGTCGCCGTGTTTGTGGGCGTAATTGTCTCAGCGCTGGTATTTGCCTGGGAGCATGCCAAACACATCAGTGCCCGCACCGAAATCAATGCCAATGGCAGTAAGGTTTACCATCTCACCGGGCCGCTGTTCTTTGGCTCTGTGTCGCACTTCCTTGAGCTTTTCGATGCCAACAACGACCCCAAAGACGTGATAGTGGACTTCGGCCAGTCACGGGTTGCTGACCACTCGGCGCTGGATGCCATCGATACCCTGGCTGAGCGTTACAACGCCCAGGGCAAGACCCTGCATCTGGTGCACCTCAGTGAAGACTGTAAAGCGCTGCTGGCGAAGGCCGGCGATCTGGTGGAAGTGAATTTAATGGAAGACCCGCACTACCGGGTTGCCGACGACAAGCTCGATTAGTGGGGTTTTACTCCCAATGAAAAAGCGGCCCGAAGGCCGCTTTTTTGTTTTTGCTTTTGTTTTTGTTCAAGGCTGACAGCGCAGCGAGGCGGCTATTTAAGCAGTGACGCGAACGCCTTCTTAAACTTCTCCACCTTGGGCTTGACCACCAAAGCGCAGTACCTTTGCTCGCCGTTACGGGCAAAGTAGTCGTGGTGATAATCCTCAGCGGGATAAAACTCATCGAAGGCAACCACTTCGGTGACAATCGGATCGCTGAACGCGCCTGCGTCCGTCAGCGCCTTAATAGCCTTGGCTGCCGCCTCTGCCTGAGCTTCATTGTGGGCAAATACCACAGACCGGTATTGGGTACCCACATCATTGCCCTGACGATTCAGCGTGGTTGGGTCATGGCTTTGGAAGAAGACTTCCAGCAGCGTCTCAAAGCTCACAAGCTCGGGCTGATACTCAATATGCACCACTTCCGCATGGCCAGTACCACCCCCGCACACTTTCTTATAATCGGCATCGGCGGCATTGCCACCGGCATAGCCCGGCTTAACACTGATAACGCCATTCAGGGCCGAGAAGATAGCTTCCACACACCAAAAGCAGCCAGCTCCAAAGGTGGTAAAAGCAGAGTTTGTGTTATTCATGGCATCGTCTCCTTTCTCTGACTCTTCGCGGCTTTTAAACACCATGGATACCGAGTTGACGCAGTGGCGCAGGTTTTTCTCGGTCAGGTATTCGCCTTCAAATACGTGCCCCAAATGGCCGCCACAGCCGGAGCAGACAATTTCAGTACGCCTGCCGTCAGCATCCATATGACGGGTTACCGCGCCCGGGATTTCATCATCAAACGCAGGCCAGCCGCAGTGTGCCGGGAACTTATGCTCAGACAGGTACAGCGGAGCGTCACACTTCTTACAGCAATACACTCCCGGCGCATCGTGGCGATAATACTCGCCGCTGAAAGGCCGTTCTGTGCCCTTCTCTTCGATGACATATTTTTCAAAGTCGGTCAGTGTTCTCATGACAACTCCTCAGTTGTGGTTAACCCGGGCAAAAGACCTGCCGGGCCGCCAATTTATTTCATTGATGCGCTGTTGCTGGTTTATTGCCCCTTTGAGTCGGCAGAACGCCGTGCGAGCAAGATCACAAAATTTGCACCCGGACCATTCCTTCACTAGACTCTCGCCCGGGGTTAAACCAACAACAAAAAAGAAAACATATCATGAAATTGGAAACTATCGATTACCGCGCGCCCGACGCCGCGGCAAAATTTGTGGCCTCATTGCGGGAAACCGGCTTTGGTGTGCTCTCTAACCATCCTATCCAGCAGTCTCTGGTGGAAGACATCTACGCCCAGTGGTATGCCTTCTTCAAAGAAGGCGACAAGGACGCCTTCCTGTTCAAACCGGAAACTCAGGATGGCTTCTTCCCGGCTGAAGTCTCTGAAACCGCTAAGGGTCACAGCGTTAAAGACATCAAGGAGTACTACCACGTCTATCCCTGGGGTCGTATTCCTGACAGCCTGCGCGACAAGATCCTGGCCTACTACGATAACGCCAATGCCCTGGCGGCCGAGCTGCTGGGCTGGATTGAAGAGCACAGCCCGGACGATGTCAAAGCGCTGTTTAACGAGCCTTTGCCAAAGATGATTGAAAACAGTCATAAAACGCTGCTTCGTGTGCTGCACTACCCGCCGATGACCGGCAGTGAAGAGCCAGGCGCTATCCGCGCCGCTGCCCACGAAGATATCAACCTTATCACTGTGCTGCCTGCCGCCAACGAGCCAGGCTTGCAGGTGAAGGCAAAAGACGGTACCTGGCTTGATGTACCTTCTGATTTTGGCAACCTTATCATCAACATCGGTGATATGTTGCAGGAAGCTTCCGGCGGTTACTTCCCGTCAACCTCTCACCGGGTAATTAACCCTGAAGGCATGGATAAAACCAAGTCGCGGATTTCGCTGCCACTGTTCCTGCACCCGCGTCCGGATGTGGTGCTGTCTGAGCGCTATACCGCCGACAGCTACCTGATGGAGCGTCTGCGCGAGCTTGGCGTGATCTGAGTCTCCCAATAAGTAAAAAGCGTCCCTTGGACGCTTTTTTTGTGCCTTGGCGCCATAAGCGCTAGAATATGCGCCCCAAAGTTGCGGCAAACAGGATTTAAACGATGGCGATTCAATGGTATCCGGGACACATGCACAAGGCACAAAAAGAAATTGCCGAGGCCATGCCCCAGGTCGATTTGGTGATAGAGGTGCTGGACGCCCGCATTCCCTATTCCAGCGAAAACCCCATGGTTGCCAAACTTCGCGGTGACAAGCCCTGTATCAAGCTGCTGAATAAATGCGATCTTGCCGATCCGGCCACCACAGAAGCCTGGATAGCCCACCTTGAAAAAGAGCAAGGGGTGAAAGCCATGGCGGTGACCACCTTGCAGCCAGGGCACCTCAAAACCGTTATTCCAGAACTGGTTCGCAAACTGGTACCGGAGCGTGACCGCGCCGACAAAGACATCCGCACCATGATCATGGGGATCCCCAACGTGGGCAAGTCCACCATTATCAATACCCTGGCCGGCCGTGTGATTGCCAAAACCGGAAACGAGCCTGCAGTGACCAAAGCGCAGCAGCGCATCAACCTTAAAAACGGCATAGTGCTGTCGGACACCCCCGGCATTCTGTGGCCCAAGGTAGACAACGAGGCCAGCAGTTACCGTCTGGCGGTCACGGGCGCCATCAAAGATACCGCCATGGAATACGAGGACGTGGCGCTCTTTGCCGCCGCGTTTTTCCGTGATGCCTATCCAGAAGAGCTGAAAGAGCGTTACAAGCTCGATGAACTGTCGCAGGACGACGTTGAGCTGCTGGAAGACATTGGCCGCAAGCGGGGGGCGCTCAGAAGCGGTGGTTACGTGGATTTGCACAAGGCATCTGAGCTGCTGCTGCACGAGTTTCGAAGTGGCAAGCTGGGGCTGCTGACGCTGGAAACTCCGGAGATGGCAGAAGCCGAGAAGCTGGAAGTTGCCCGCATTCTTGCCGAAAAGGAAGCCGAGAAAAAGGCCAAGCAAGAAGCCGAGAAACTGCGCCGTTCAGGCAAGCGTCACAATAATTAATCTCGCTTACGCCGCTGGTTGAGCAAAAAGGGCCGAATGGCCCTTTTTGCTTGTTTGGCTTGCTTGTCTGGCTTACATCTTTGGCGTATTTGGGGCTAGAGCTTGCCGCTGCGAATGGCTTCAATCAGCCCATCGCTGCTTTGCTCAAGTAAATCCAACACAGTCTCAAAGCCGGATTTGCCGCCGTAGTAAGGGTCTGGCACTTCCTGGGTACTGGTTTTGCCAAAGGATAAAATCAGTCTTAGTTTAGCTTGGTGTTCTGCCGGGCAGCGGCTTTTCAAATCTTTCAGATTTTGCCTGTCCGCCGCCAGGATGAGGTCAAAACGAGAGAAATCCTCATCTGTCACCTGGCGCGCCCGCATCCCTGAAAAGTCATAGCCTCGCAGTTCGCCCGCTGCGACTGAACGAGGGTCCGGCGCTTCGCCCTGATGGTAGGCAATGGTGCCGGCCGAATCTATATCCAGCGCCAATCCTGCGCGCTCTGCCCGCTGCCTGAACACGGCTTCAGCCGATGGCGAACGGCAAATATTTCCCATACAGACAAACAACACTGACGCTATGCTGTTTTGCATGTTTTCTTTATACCTCGTTGAAATTTACGATTATTGTTATTCCGGCGGCCGTACACGCACAAAGCGTGCACCTTTGGGGATCCCCCGGGCACTGAGGCCCTGATATTGAAAGGTGACCCAGCTCCCTATCGCAGGTGGGTCACGGCGGGTAGCCAAATCAAAGCCGCTGCCCAAATAGAATTCACTGCCGTCTATGAGCCGCAGTTTCAGCGAGCCCATCAGGCCACTGAGCTCCCCCTGGCCGGGCTTATAGCCTATCACTTCGCCCTCGGCATCGTTAAGGGGTTTAAGTTTGATAAGCAAAGAATTTCTGCCATCACGGTAATGGGCATCTTCCCGATGAAGCATAAGTCCCTCCGCTCCGGCCGCGACTTCTGTCTCGAAGAATGCGAGCAGCTCAGCCCGACGTTGAAACCGCTGCTGCGCAATTAACGCGATGTAAGGGCTGTTATTCGGCAAAACTCGCTGTAATCTGCTCAACCGCTCGGAAAAACTTATACCTTCCATGGGTGAATCAAACACCATAAACCGCAGTTCGCGCCAGTCCTGTTCTCGGCCCGACGAGCGCACTACGCCGCTGGTCCATTCAAACCGGCCCCTGCCGCCCCAAAGCTCACCATCGAGCACCAGATCGCTGGGAAAGTCGGCCACAAACCAGGCCGGCGCCGCAATCAGATTGCCATTTCGGGTCAGCAGCGCCTTGCCGGTCCATCGGCCACGAATACCATCAAGTTTCTCACTTACCCAATAACGCCCAAGCTCCTCCTCGGCGGGCAAGGGTAAAGACGACGCCAGTTGCAGCGGAGCCTGACTGGCAGCAGTAAGCGGACTTTCAGCCGCTGTGGCCATCGCCGTGTTTGAATAGAGCACGGCGAAGGTGAGCATTGCCCAGAGCATAACGGACGCATATGCCGCAGCCCTAAAGCATTCACCGTTAAAATGTAACAACGTGAAGAAAGCGTTTGCTGGCGTAAACCTTGTTTGAATGCCTCCTTGGCTACGGCTAAGGCAAGGATGTTTGCTGGGTTTCATGGCACCTCCCTGTGACTGTGTCCCACGCCAAGTATAGCTGCGCAAATTCGCCCTGCTGCGGCGCTGTTTTTCTTAACCCTGCTGCTTTATACTGGCGACTTTTTGTGGTCCGGTGTTTTTTCCGCCTTTGATGGGCGGCGCTGGCCAGACTCGGGGGAGATATGAAACCTGCCAATAATCATGGCGTAAAGCGCATCATTCGCGCGACAGGCTTTTCATTTAAGGGATTGAAGTCGGCATGGGTGCACGAAGCCGCCTTTCGTCAGGAGCTTATCCTGGCGTTGATCATGGTGCCATTTGCGCTGTGGGTTGATGTTAGCCTGATAGAAAAGCTGTTGATGATCCTGACGGTCTTTATTGTGCTTATCACTGAGCTGTTGAATTCAGCCGTGGAAGCCGTGGTTGACCGAATTGGGGATGAAATCCACCCCCTCTCCGGCCAGGCCAAGGACATCGCCTCGGCTGCGGTGTTTATGAGTCTTGCCCTGTGCGCCATCGTTTGGGCACTGGTGCTGCTGCCTTTGGTATTCTAACACCTCAGGAAGTCAGCGCCATATCCTCGTCGCTGAACTCGGTGTCGACATTCTGCGCCAAAAAGCCCACGGCTCGCTCAATTTGGGCGAGCCTGTCATTTTGGGCCCAGTAAACCACATACACGTTACGCTGAATCGAGCGTGCGCCGCTTACCCGGTGCAGTTCACCCTTCTCCAGCAGTGCCCGCACCATATGATCCGGTAAAAAGGCACTGCCGCCGTTATTGAGTACAAAATCCAGCGCTATTCGCGATGAACTGGTATGCAGCACCGGCAGCGGCAGCTCGCCAAACTCCTGAGCGTGGAGAATATTAAAGGCCGTGCCCCAATCCACCTTGATGTAATGCCGCTCCTGGCACGCTTTTAACGTCATCGGGCCTTCGCTGGTCACCAGATGCAGCTGCACCACACCAACACGGATCTGCTCGTAATCCTCCATTTTCGGCGGGTCGAACGAGATAGCCATATCCAAGGTGCGTTCCATCAACTGACGGGTCATCACGTTCTGCGGCAGTACTTCTGTTCTGAGCGCCACCCCGGGCAAGCCTTTGTGCAGCGACTGTAAATTCCCCTGCAAGAAGGCATCCCAGATATTGGGGCCAGCGCCTATGGTCAGCTGAGTTGATTGCAACCGGCTCAGCGACACATCCTGCTTGGCGCGCTCCCAGGCGGTGAGCACGGCTTCGGCATGATTCAGCATCCGCTCCCCTGCGGGAGTGGGCTGGATGTTATTGCGCTGACGCTCAAACAGCTCAACCCCAAGGATGGTTTCGAGCTGTTTTACCCGAAAACTCACCGCGCTGCGGGTCAGATAGAGATTCTCGGCGGCCTTGCCAAAATGCCGGGTACGTGAAACTTCCAAAAAGGTTTTCAGCAGATCTGTGTCCATAAAATTTCTTTGACCATCAAGACCAAAATTTTTTGATTCCTAAATCAAGGATACTCGCCAATACTCCAGTTGCAAATTATCCCACAGCTCGGGTAATAACCGCCATCAGCGTTTGTGTTTTGCAAGGAAAAGACAATGTCAGAACAGTTAGTTGCCAGCCAAAGCTACCAGGGACACCCTCAAGGCGCCCAGAGCAGCTTTCAAAGTAAAAAGCGCTTCTTTGACGATGCCAATTTTCCCAAGGGGTTTCGTCGCTGCGGTGATTTCACCAACAAAGAAGCAGAACTATTGGAAACCCACGGCGAAGCCATGAAAGCGCTGGCGGAAGGCAGCCGCCCGCCGGTCACCGCGGAGGAGGCCCAGTTTGTTGATGTTGTGCGCACTAATAAGGCTCCCAGTAGCTTACTGGAACAGATCTGGTTAAAGTATTGCAAACTGGCTCAGGGCAAACCCTTTTATGCTGTGGTTGGTACGGTTCACGCCGCTGCCAACGCGCCTGAGGCTGAAATTGAACTCGACGATATCGACGATGACGAGGTTTCTGATGATGAGGAACCCGAGGAAACACCATGAAGCTTGAGGCAAATACCTGAATGCGCGGCTGGATTTTATATAAGGAAACCGCGACTCAGCTCAAACCCGAACTGTATGAAATTGAACGTCTATTACAGGCTGCCAAGGCCGACAACATAGACCTGGAAGTTTATGCCCCGGATGAGTTTGATCTAACCGTCACCCGGGAAGACAACAAGAGTATCCTGCTCAACGGGCAACCTGTGGAGTTGCCCGATTTTATTATCCCCCGTATGGGCTCCGGCACCACCTACTTCGCGCTGGCGATTATCCGCCACCTCGAGCGTTTGGGGGTGTACTGCCTTAACTCCTCTCGGGCGATTGAAACGGTAAAAGATAAGCTGTTTTCCCAGCAGCTGCTGGCAGAAAAGAACCTGCCGACCCCAAAAACCATGTTGGTAAAATTCCCGGTGGACATTGAGCTGGTGCACAGCCACCTGGGTTTCCCCGTGGTGATTAAAACCTTGTCAGGCTCCCAGGGCAGCGGCGTGTTTTTATCCCACAAACCCCGTGAATTTGACGATTTGATGCAACTGATTGAGGCAACCAACAAGAACGCCAACATCATTTTGCAGGAATTTATCGCCAACAGTCATGGCCGGGATCTGCGGGTATTTACCATTGGTGGCCGGGTGGTGGGCTGCTTTGAGCGCCGCGCCGCCGAAGACAGCTTCAAAGCCAACGTCAGTGCCGGTGGCGCTGCACTGCCTTTTGAAGTGACGCCGGAAATCGAATGGCTTGCCACCCAAACCGCCAATATCCTCGACTTGGATGTGGCCGGGATTGACCTGCTGTTCGACAACGGTCACTACAAAATTTGTGAAGCCAACTCCTCCCCCGGATTTGAAGGGCTGGAGTCCTGCCTGCAGGTGGATATTGCCTCGCAAATACTGCACTTTATCCGCATTCGTTTGGGGATGTTCAACAAAGAAGACCCCAACGCAAAATAAGCCTAAAAGCACCCTTTCGGGTGCTTTTTTGTTCCCGGTCAAATTTATTCAAAAAATTGCAAACAAATATTTCACAAAATCGCACATTTATGGTTAAACTCCGGTACGGTAACGGGGTTAACCAACACCATGATTAACCAACAATCCGCTACCCGGGTAACAGCAAAACTATAACGATAAACATTGTATTTTCAGGAGCGACCATGCGGGCTTCGGCAACGCTACTGTGTATCGCACTGGCAGGATTCAGCCAGTGTTCGCTCGCCAAGGACATGACCATTAAGGTCGGTGGCTTCTACTCTCAGTCGGACTCCAGCATCGACGTTACCGATCCTATTGTCGGTGAAGACTTTCGTCTGGATTTTGAAAGCGACCTGCAGCTGGCCGAAAATCAGTTCCTGCCCTTCATTGAATTCGAATATACCCTCGGTAACCGCCACAACCTGTACCTGGATTGGAAACGCCTGCACCGCAGCGCCGAAACCACCGCGGTAGCCCGTCCGTTCCAGATCCAAATCGACGATACCGTTTACGAAGTGCGTGCCGGCGGCAAACTCGACACCACCCTGAATATCGACATTCTGCGTCTGGGTTATGGTTACGACGTGTTTGAAGGCAATGATTACACCCTGGGTGTCACTATTGGCCTGCACACCATGTTCATCAAAACCATGTTCGAAGGTGCTATTGGTGCCTGCCTGGCCACTGAGCTGAACGAAAACCTCTGTGGTCAGCGCCCTATTCCGCAAATTGTTGAAAATGACGTAACTGCGCCGCTGCCGGATATCGGCATTATCGGCCGCTATGAATTTTTCCCCGGCTGGGAATTTACCGGCCATGCCCAGTACTTCCAGATAAAACTGGACGATTTAAAAGGCTCACTCACCGACATCCGTGCCGGTGTCAGCGCCGATCTGGGTGACAGCTGGCAGTTGTCGCTGGCCTACAACTACTACAAAGTTGATGTGGACATCACCCAGTCAGCCCAGAATATCAAGGTCGCCGACTACAACATCTACTACAGTTTTGTCGGTCCAATGATTTCAGTCAGTTATAAGTTTTAATTGCTGAATATGTCATCTAAAGCACTCCCGGGAGTGCTTTTTTATTGCCAGAAACGGTGCTGGCAGTTGAATCAGCATCCAATAACGCTATGATTGAAATATTGTTTTATATTTCCGGCAGAACTCTCCATGTCTGACAAACCACAGACACCCGATGACGGCGCCCGGGTATTGATGCAAACTGCCGCAACCCGTCTGAAGAAAGCTGTGCCCTTGATGCTAAAGCATCAAATTCCCACAACACCGACCAATTATGCGCTCTGGTATGCCTATGTGGGTGAGCAGCAGCCCGCCCTGAATCAGGCGATGAACCAGGCCATCAGTCAGTACCAAACCTGCCCGCCGGTAACCTCAGAATTGCTATACCGAGAGCACATTGCCGATCCTATTGAGCTGGATGTGCGCGATATGCGCCAGAACCTTGAGGCGATGGCGAGCGACTTGGCCAGTCAGTTGCAGGATACCAACCTCGATGCCACTGAATTCCAGCAAAAAATCGACGCCAACTTCACCAAACTGAACCGCATCGAAAACGAAGGTTTCACCCTCGAGCAGGTACTGGTGTTGGTGCGCAGCCTGGTGAAGGAATCCGACGCCATCCGCGCTTCCACCAGCTATTTCACTGGCCAGCTATCCAAGGCGCAGCAGGAAATCGATGCGCTTAAAAGTCGGCTTGCCGCCAGCGAGCATGACATGCTCTACGATGCCCTCACAGGTTGCCTTAACCGCCGCGCCTTCGATACCGATCTGGCGGGGCTGCTATCACAGGCCCCCGACGGCACCTGCCTTATCATCTGCGACGTTGACCACTTCAAGGCGTTTAACGACAACTACGGCCACCAGCTTGGGGATCAGGTGCTGAAGCTTGTCGGCAAACGCCTGTGCGATGCCTGCCGCGATGGAGTGAAATGTTATCGTTACGGTGGCGAAGAGTTCGCCCTGCTGGTACCAGGGAGCAATTTGCGGATCGCCCGTCAGCTGGCTGAAGCCATTCGCCGCGGCGTTGAAAAGCTCACCCTGAAAGACCGGCGCCGGGACGCCCGCATCGATAATATCAGCGCCTCTTTTGGTGTTGCCCAGTGGCAGCCAAAGATGGACAGCCGCGCCCTGATTGAAGCTGCCGACAAGCTGATGTACGAAGCCAAAAGGCTGGGGCGCAACCGGGTCATGCCCATTTCCGGCTGACAGAGGTAGCGCCCGGCAACAGCCTAGCGGCCATGTCCCATACTGAGCACCATGGCTTTGGCGGCGATTTCAGGACGGCTCCAAAGCTCATCCGGCTCGGCCACCACCACAAAGCGCTTATCGGTTCTGTCACTCATCCCGAAGAAGGGAAAACAGGTGATAAGCGTAAGCCGGTCAGATATTTGCTCCAATACCGACAACTCGTTTTCATGTACCACCGAGGTGTATTTCACCCGGTATTGATGCCGCTCGCCCTGCATGTCTTCGAGCCACAACTCATCCCCCGGCGACACCTTTCGCAAAATCGCGAAGTGGGTGTCCCTGTGGCCGGCAATCACCGTATTGCCTCCATCACCCGGCACAGCAGTGTTTTCAAGCCAGGTGGGCGCAAACGCGAGGTTACGACCACTGGCGCCCGCCAGAATGTAGAAGCTTTCACGCTCACCGCTTTGGCGCCGCAGCTCAAGCCGGGCAATGGGATGGGTATCTGCCCAGCTCCAGGGTTTGTGGGGCAAGCCATCACGGCGGCTTTGCTCCCAGGCATCGGCAATCAGGTATTGGGCTAAAAAGGCTTTGGCTTGCATATATCCTCCGGATCCCAGCAGTAACAGTCCCATCGCGGCGAGCCAGTAAGGCCAGCGGCGCTTTTTGCGTGCACTGAATTTAAATTGCGTCACGGCGTCTCCCCCAAATGCTCAGGCGACCGGGTTTATTGGGGCCGCCGAGGGTCCCCAGCAATGCCAACAACAGGCACAAGACGCCCGCCAACAGGTAGCCAAGGCTTGAAGTAGCCGTTTGCGGCAAGCGGCCACCCTGCCAGCCATGGGGCGTGGCTTCTGCCAAACGCACGTTTCGGGCATTGCCGTCGGTCACAGGAGTTTTATCCACCGCCACCAAACTGGTGTGGGCGGTCACCAGATGGTATTCAAGCCCCAGGGCCACAGTGGCATCGCGGCGAGCGTCATTTGTCATCGCATCTGCAGCAAGGGCATCGACGCGGGCCTTGGCGTAAGTTAAATCCAGACCACTGGCGGCGGGCACCTGTTTGGGGCTCAGGGTTCGCTCCCAGGGCTGACCGTCGGTATTCCCACGAACAATCAGCGGCATCAGCTCGCCCGGGGCCGCTTTGAGGCTCAACATCAGGGCTTCACCGGCATAGAGGTCGCTGAGCTTTTGCGGAAATCCCTTCACTTCCCGGCCATCCTGCCAGGTCACGGTCAGATTGCTGATGACCGGGTGTTCGATTCGGCCAAGCAACCCGCTCATCTTGTCGCTCACCTCACCGCCGTGGCCGATAAAGGTGAAGGTGCCCCGGCCCGCCATGGCAGCGCGGGTCATGAAATACCCATTTGGCGCCGAGCCAATGGCCACAGGGAACAGACGCGAGTGCCCCAGGCGGCGCTCAATCAGCGCAAACAGCGCATCTTCGCCATTCACGGCACCGTCGGTGATAAACAGCACCTGGCGTAGACGCCCGCTTTCATCTGCCTCACGGCCATCCAGCGCAAGCTCCAGCGCCTGGGCCATTTCAGTGCCGCCATTTGCCTCAAGCCCGCGGACAAACTGCTGTGCCATGCCAAGGTTTACCGCACTGGCCGGGCGCGCCACCGACCAAAGCGGCCGGGCTGAGTTAGAAAAGGCGATAATATTGAAGCTGTCTTCGGGCCTCAGACCACCCAGCGCATGCAGCAGCGCACTGCGTGCCTGAGTCATGGAGTCCCCCGTCATCGAGCCTGAGGTGTCTATCACCAAAATCAGCTCTCTTGGCAGCCGCGCCGCCATGGCGGGCTGCGGCGGCATAAAAGCAACCAATCCATGGCTTATATCTTCCTGAGCCTCTGCCGGGTAGCTGTAGCCCCGCTGCACCAGAAAATCCGCCACTGCCGAGCTGCCTTCATTAACGCTCCAACTGAGCACCATATCCCGGTCGGCGTCAGCGTCCGGGCACAGCGACAGCTGCCAGCCGCCTTCACGAAAGCTTTGTTCACACAGGCTATGGCTCGGACTATCGATCTGCCCCAGATTAAAACCGAGGATACTGGCGTTAAGCGCAACCTTGGGCATGGCAACCCGGGCAAGCTCGGGCTGGGCAGACTCCTGCGGCCAAAAGCCATTTGGCGTATCGCGCGCCGGGGCGCTGTCAGGATGTAAGCGCCTAGGTGTGACATCCTGCGAGTTCGTGGCAACAGAGGCGCCATAACGGGGCGTTTGTGCGGTGGGGATCCGCAGTTCGAGTCGCCCTTCCCTGGGCTTGAGCACCTCTTGATAATCTATGCTCACAGTGAGGGTTTCACCGGGCAGAAAATTGGCGATGCGGGTCGTGAACAGGTTACTTTCGCTGTGACTGACCAGACTCGCCCGCTTTCCCTGCTGCCTTGCCTGGTTAAAGGTGCGCTCGGCAGCACGCTTCTCCTGAATATCCCCCTCCAGAATACGCTCGCCAATCGCCAGACGCATACCGCTCACCGCCGCATTGGGTGGCAATGCAAAACGGTAGCTGCCATTAATGGGCTCACCGCTTTGATTCACAAAGGTTTGTGACAGGGTTACCCGGCTGACAAAGGCGCTGACTTTAAGGTCAACATTGGTGGAGAGCGCCAGCTGCGCCGCTTCCTTTCCCCCTTGCTCGAACACCAGCTCGCCGCCCTGGCCCGGTACAGGCCGTGTTGCCACAGCCGGGGAAACATAACCCTGACCTATGCCGATAATCTCGCCGCCAGCCGCTTGTGCGGCTGTGGTGGACTGACTTGCGCTGCCAAAAGTTGTAAACCCCAGTGCGAGAGTACAAATGCTCGCCCGGATCCCTGCGGCCGCTCCGCGTTTTACCATATTCATCCTGCTTTCCTGTGCTTGGCTGCCAGCTGGCTGGCACTGCCTGTGGGGCTCGCCCGTTAACACCTTGGTTTAACGGGCGGGGTTGTTGGCTTACTGCCTCATCAGTTGCTTTGATTGGCCGCCATGGACGCAGCGCCGGGGACCAGCTCCAGGGTGACGCGTCTGTCGAAGAAGTCCGTTTCGAAGCTGCCATCACTGTTTAATGGATTGGTTGCGCCGAAGGCCTGGCCCTGCAAGCGGCTTGAGTCAACGCCCTGCTGTTCAAGGAAGGCAATCACATTGGCAAGACGCTGCTCAGACAGGGCCTGGTTGTAGTCGCTGTCGCCGCGGCGGTCGGCAAAGCCTTTAAGGTCGATGGACAGACCTGGGTCGGCATCCATCACCTTGGCCACAGCCGTCAGCTGGGATTGGAAGTGGGGCTCAATTTCCGATGAGCCGGTTTTGAACTGCACGTTAAGGCCGAGGGTAAGCTCAGTGAGCTTGGCTTCGCGGGCTGCATGGAGTGAGTTAAGCTGAGCCCGGGTCATGGCGTAATCACTTGCCAGCGCATCATAGTTGGCGCTGCGCTCCGCCAGGGTCTGGATTTGCTTGTCCTGCTCAGCAATTGCCGCCTGCTGCGACTTAATCTCTTCTTCATCGCCCACGGACTTACCGATAATGCCGCCGGCAAACGCACCAATAATGGCGCCTACCGGGCCGCCGACTGCTGCGCCAATCAGCGCCCCCGAACCCAGGCCCACCAGTTCTTCCTTGTGCTCACGTTCTTCGGCATAAGCAGCCGGGGTCATCAGCGTCAGGGCTACGAGGCTGGCAATCAGTTTGGTTTTCATAAGTCATCATTCCTTGTCTTTACCGCCGTAGCGGCCTGTTGTTGATGGACTTATTAAAACCCGGTCAAATGGCAACCGAAGGGAGCAAAAATGGCAGTTCAACTATCAATTGTGGCAACAAAATGGCAATCGCGCGGGCTCGCTTTCAATAGCGCTAAATTGCTGTATAGTCGGCCATAGATTGGATAACAGGCCCCCGGCATTCAGCGGTGGGCCGCAGTAATGAGCTTGAAAATGAAACGTATCGCCATTGTCGAAGATGAAGCCGCCATTCGCGAAAATTACAAGGATGTGCTGCAGTCACACGGCTATCAGGTACAGACCTTCGCCAACCGCCCCGACGCCATGGTTGCCTTTCAAACCCGCTTGCCGGATCTGGCCATTATCGACATTGGCCTTGAGGATGAAATCGACGGTGGTTTTACCCTGTGCCAGAGTTTACGTGCCATGTCTGCCACCTTGCCGATTATCTTTCTTACCGCCAGAGACAGCGACTTTGATACAGTGACCGGCCTGCGGCTTGGCGCCGACGATTATCTGTCCAAGGAAGTGAGCTTCCCACATTTGCTGGCAAGGCTTGCGGCGCTGTTTCGCCGCTGCGAGCAGCTGAGTGCCCCTTCTGAGCCGGAAAACCTGATGGTGCGCGGACCACTGACCATAGATGCCAACCGTATTCAGGTGTACTGGCAGGAGCGCCCGATCGAACTGACGGTCACCGAATTCTGGATGGTTCACGCGCTGGCGCGTCACCCCGGCCATGTACGCAGCCGCACCGAGCTGATGCAAGAGGCCAAAATCTATGTGGATGACAGCACCATCACCAGCCACGTAAAGCGCATTCGTAAAAAGTTTATTGCCGCCGATGCCGCCTTTGATTGCATAGATACCGTGTACGGCATGGGTTACCGCTGGGATAGTCAGGGCTGATGATAAGACTGCCGCTTGGCCTGCGCTCCAAGGTCATTATTCTTTCTGCGTTTTTGCTGTGCCTGCCCTGGCTTGGCTACCAATATGTGTGGGAAATGGAAAAGTACCTGCGCCACGGTCAGGAACGCACCCTGGAGGGCACCACCGCCGCGCTTGCCACTGCGCTGCACGAGCGGCCACGGCTGTTTGACAGCCAAAGCAGCTTCCTTGCCCAGGTTGAAAAACGCAAAGACCTTTACGCTCACCCGCTGTCGGGGCCAATTCAGCTGGACGGCAAACTGGATGACTGGGAGCCCTATCGGCACAAGACCATGCATTATGGCGCCGATATGCAGCTGCTGCCCCAGGCTACCAGCAAGCTCAGTTTCAACCATATGATTGGCCGCTACGGCAATTATCTGTATGCCTTTTTTGAAGTCACCGATCCGCATCCTGTGTACCGCGGCCGCAATAGCCTGAGGGTCGACAGAAACGATCATCTCGCCATTGCCACCCTGGATGGCGCCGGATTTTTCCACCGTTACGTGGTCTCAACCCAAAAAGATGGCTGGGTGAATGCCTTTGAGCTGCCTGCCGATGCGGCATTGAGCCTGCCGGCGTTACCCGAAGTGCGTATTCAGGGCCAATGGCACACTTCCGCCACCGGCTACAACATCGAGCTTAGGATCCCGCTGGAAATGCTTGGCGGCAAAATCAGTTTTGCGCTGCATGATGTCAACAATCCCCGAACTCGCGATATCGAAGGTATTACCGGCACCTCGGCCACAGATACCCCGGATAATTTGGGCACAGTGCTGGTGCCTTCTCCGGAGATCGAAGCAATTATCAAGGGGATGAGCCATAACAGCGCCCGTATATGGGTGGTGGATCGCCATGGCCGGGTGCTGGCACGCTCGGGTGATATCCGCAATGGCGACAGTGTCTGGACCCGCGCCATCGAAAACGACAAACCCGAAGGCATGCTGGAGCACTTTGTGCAGCAGTATCTTTACCCGCTTTACTACCGGGTGCTGACCAAGCCGCCAAAGGACTTTATCGATGGCCTGCAGGATTCCACCGAGCTTGAAGGCAGCCATATTCAGCGTGCGCTGAACGGTAACCCCGCCAGCACCTGGCGCCTTACCCCGGACAATAAGGCCGTGGTCCTCGCGGCGGCCAGCCCCATTTGGATTGACGATAAAGTAATGGGCGCCGTGGTGGCCGAAGAAACAACCCATGGTATTCGCACTCTGCGTAACAGAGCGCTGGAAAAACTCTTCAACGTGATTTTGACCATCATGAGCATGGGCACCCTGGCGCTGTTTTTCTTCGCATCCAATATTTCAAGCCGGATCAGGAATTTGCGCGATCAGGCCGACAGTGCCATTGATGCCCAGGGCCGGGTAAAAGCCAGCATAGTGCCATCCAAATCGCTGGATGAAATTGGCGATCTGTCACGCTCACTTTCCGGCATGGTGCAGCGGTTATCCCAGTACACCCAGTATCTGGAAAACATGTCCTCTCGCCTCGGCCATGAACTGAGAACGCCGGTCGCCGTGGTGCGCTCAAGTCTCGAGCACCTGTCGATGCAGCCGCTCGGGGAAGATAAGCAAAAATACGTTGAGCGGGCCCAGGAAGGAGTCAGTCGCCTGAGTCTTATTCTGGCCAATATGAGTGAAGCCACGCGGCTTGAGCAGTCGCTGTCCCAGGCCGAAGCCATCAGTTTCGATGCCTCGAGGGTTATCCGAGGCTGTGTGCAGGGCTATCAGCTCACCTATCCTCAAATCCGTATTCAGCTCAGTGAAGCTGACGGCAATTATCAGATGAAAGGCGTGCCCGAATATCTGGCGCAGCTGCTCGACAAGCTCTTTAGTAATGCACTGGAATTTATGGAAAAAGACTCGACCATCGAGATATCGCTTGGTCATAGTCAGCGGCAAATTAGCCTGAGTGTCGCCAACAAAGGCCCCTTGCTACCCGCGGACATGGCCGAGCGGATATTCGACTCAATGATCACCGTTCGCCCCGCGACTCAGGACAGCAAACCACACCTGGGCCTTGGGCTTTATATCGCAAGACTGATTGCCGATTTCCACGGCGGCAGCCTCAGCGGCAGTAACCAGCCCGCTGGTGATGGAGTAATTTTCACCTTGTTGCTGCCCCAGCACTGATGACATTGCTGATGATTGTCCGCGATTGCGGCAACACTAACTGCGGGCTAAACAGGACTACCGAAACAGCATTCCTGCATCTGTGGTAAGTTTTTGTGCAGCCTGACGACTTGCTGCATTGGGATATATGCTGAAGACAGATAGAAAATAGACAGAAACAGTCAGAAAAGAAGGGAAAACATCGGGAAAGAACAAGCAAAAACGCAGAGCGTAAGCCGGGGCTGCCGTGCCTTTGCAATCAGGCTTTGCTTTACCTTGATGCCTTCAATCACTCGCATTTAGCCATCTACATGGTAAGATGGCCAAATTATACGCCTTGAGGTACAGGATATACCTATGAGAGAGAAAAGCCTGAAAACCGCCACCAAGATTGTCAGCTTGGGCCGTGATAAAAAGTACAGCAAAGGGGTAATTAACCCGCCTGTGTTTCGCGCCTCCACCATAGTGTTCGACTCCCTCGAGGAGATGCGCTTTGCCGCCAGGAACAAGCACAATGGTGAGATGTTTTACGGCCGTCGCGGCACCCCTACCCACTTTGGTTTTCAGGCCGCCATTGCTGAGCTGGAAGGCGGTGCGGGCACGGCGCTCTACCCAAGCGGCGCCGCCGCCATTGCCGGCAGCCTGATGGCGTTTCTCAAGAGTGGCGATCACCTGCTGATGGTTGACAGCGCCTACGAGCCTACCCGGGATCTGTGCGATAAGGTGCTTAAAGGCTACGGCATCGAAACCACTTATTACGATCCGCTCATCGGTAAGGATATCGCCGCACTTATCCGCCCCAACACCAAGGTGCTGTTCCTCGAATCACCCGGCTCCATCACCATGGAAGTGCAGGATGTGCCAACCCTGGCGCGTATTGCCCACGAGCATGGCTTGATTGTGATGTTGGATAATACCTGGGCCTCACCTATCAATTCACGTCCGTTCGAGATGGGCGTGGATATTTCGATTCAGGCTGCCACCAAGTACATCGTTGGCCACTCGGACGTGATGATGGGCACGGCGACGGCCTCTGAACAGTACTGGGATCAGCTCCGTGAACACAGCTATCTGCTGGGGCAAACCACCTCGGCGGACGATGCTTATCTTGCCGCCCGGGGCCTGCGTACCCTGGGCGTACGTATGGCGCAGCACGAAAAGAATGCCCTTGCGGTTGCCAACTGGCTGCAAAGCCGTCCTGAAGTTGACCACCTGCGCCATCCGGCCTTCCCCAGCTGTCCGGGGCACGAGTTCTTCAAGCGCGATTTTTCCGCCAGCAATGGTCTGTTTTCCTTTGTGCTCAAAGAAGGCACTGCCGAGGCCATGACCGCCTTTGTGGAAGGCATGCACCACTTCAAAATGGGCTTTTCCTGGGGTGGTTATGAAAGCCTGATATTGTGGGTATCGGGGATCCAGAACATTCGCTCGGCCACCCGCTGGGATGCCAGCAAACCGCTTATCCGGGTGCATATCGGCCTTGAAGATCCCGAGGATTTGATAGCCGATCTCGAAGCCGGTTTCGCGCGCTACCACGAGGCGATGGCGGGCAAATAATCCAGCTGGCGTACGTTTATAACAAAAACCTCACTTTTGTGAGGTTTTTTTCTAAGTGAAACACTCACCCAAGGGAATTGTTAAGTTTCAGTTAATGATTGGACACTAGCTTAGCCGCGATCAGCAAAGACCACATTAATAAAAAGGAACTGACATGAGCATTTCATTCAACAAATCTGTGATTGCCGGCGCCCTGCTGGCGCTTGCCGGCACTGCGGTTGCCGGTGAAGGCCACTGGTCATACGAAGGCAAAGGAGCCCCTGAGCATTGGGGTTCACTGAAAAAAGAATTTGCCCTGTGTAAACAAGGCGTGAACCAAAGCCCAATCGACATTCGTGCCCAGGCCGATGCCGATTTGTCACCGCTGCAACTGGATTATCAGGGCAAGGTGGCATCTGTGATAAACAATGGCCACACCCTGCAGGCCAACTTTGGCACTGGCAACCAGCTCACCCTCGAAGGCCACAGCTTCGAGCTCAAGCAGGTGCACATGCACGCCCCCAGTGAAAACACCATCAATGGCAAGCAATACCCGCTTGAAGCTCACTTCGTGCACGCCGATGCCGATGGCCGTCTGGCGGTGATTGGTATCATGTTCGAAGAAGGCGCCTCAAACCCAGGCTTTGCCGCCCTCGCGCCTGCCTACCCCGCCAAAGCTTCTGACGCCGTGCCATTTGGCGCCGAGCTGTCGCCCAAGGCCTTCTTCCCACAGAGCCTGGATTACTTCCGTTTCAACGGCTCGCTGACCACGCCACCTTGCTCTGAAGGCGTGCGCTGGGTCGTGCTTAAGCAGGTACAAACCCTGTCTGCTGACGAGGTGAAGGCCTTCACCTCGGTGTATTCCAACAATGCCCGTCCGGTACAGCCGGTTAACGCCCGTATCGTAGTGGAATAATGCCTGTGAATGGCTGCGCAGCAGCTAATCGTCCGCTGCTGAGTGACAGTTTTACGGCTCAATAGCGAAAAGCCTGGCAATGCCGGGCTTTTTTATATGAAGGGAAACTGGCGCGCCAATTTCAGTTGGCCGCAGTTGCGGGCGCTTTTGCTGGCGAGCCTGACGATTTTTCTGACGCCTTGCCCTGAATCACGCCGGGCGCCTGCCAGGCGTCAGTGCCATACAGTGGCACCGTGGAGAGCGAATGCTTATGGCTGCCGGAGGTTTCCTTGGTCGAGTAAGACAAATACAGCAGGCTTTGGGAGTCTGCATCGTAAATCCGCCTCACTTTCAAGGTCTTGAACAGCACACTTAAGGAGCTTGAAAACACCACCTCACCACTTTTACTTTTATCAATCGCCGCAATTTGAGATGGCAGAATTGGCCCCGTCTGGCGGCAACTTATCGACATATCGGACGGGTCGGCAAGGGATAAATCCGCTTCAACCCGGCTGATATGGCAGGTTACGCCGGGCACCTTGGGATCTTTTCGCGCATCTATCACCACATCCTTGGTGGTAAAAAGCCCAAGGCTGACCTTACCCACATCATCACCGCAGCCGCCGATAAAGCCAGTGGTGAGCAGCAAGGCGACCGCGCTCAGTTGTTTCAGTGGATTTCCCATGGACTCGCTCCTTTTTTGTTCAGATTTACGCTGCGGCGTTAGCCCCATTTCAGTCAGCAAACGTCAGTCCGCAAAAATAACTGCTGCGCGGCGGGCAAGGCCCGAGGTTACTGAGCCAAAGTGGTCACCATATACCACAGGCACCTCAGGATACACAGCCGCAATGCGGCTTGCCACCGAAGGGCAACGGCTGCTGCCACCGGTAACATATATCACTTCCGGCGCGCCCTGGTCCCCCACAGCCGCCAGCATCAGGGCCTCAATCCGCCCCATCAGGGGAGAAATTGCCGCATCAAAGTCATCACGGCCGATATCGCTTGGGTCACCATCTGGGTGAATGACCTGGGTTTGAATCGCGTCACTTAAGGCAATTTTGCCAAGCTCTGCAGCCTTAACCAACTGATAATGCTGCTGATCGCGCCTAAGTTTTTCAAGCCGGGTCAGTGGCGCTGAGTCTTTGGCATCCTTTTTCAGCTCTTTGAGCAAGGTGGCGTAACCCAGGGAAAAGAACTCCCGCTGGGCGCCCACATCATTGATGGCCACCGCCTGCCAAAAGGTTTGCCGCGGCATAGGTTTACCGGTTAACAGCTCACTGCCGAGGCCATAGTGGGGCATCAAACATTCCATTGCCAGGGCAATATCCAAATCGTTACCACCGATCCGCTGGCCGCTGTGGCCCAGGCAATCGTCACTGCGATCGCTGATATCTCGGCGGCTTGGGCCCATTTGCACCAAGGAGCAGTCGGTAGTACCGCCGCCCACGTCCACCACCAGCACCCGGCTGTCGCCGTCGAGTTTGGCTTCATAGTCAAAAGCGGCCGCCAGAGGCTCAAACAAAAAGTGCACGTCTTTGAAGCCTGCGCGCCCCGCTGCTGTGCGTAAAATCCGCTCAGCCTGCTGATTGGCCGCATCGCCGCCAATGCCCTGAAAGTTAACCGGTCTGCCAATCACGGCGCGGCTTAAGGGCCCGGCTGCACCCAGCAGTTTATCGGCACGGGTTTTCACCTCGAGCATCATCAGGGTGACTATGTCTTCAAACAGCGCTTCCTGCTCGGCCCTGAGGCCCGTTGCACCCAAAAAGGATTTGGGTGAGCGCACGAAAAAGCCTTCTTCCGGGGTTTCTAGATAAGCGCTGAGCGCCGCCTCACCGATGAACACAGTGTCATCGCCAGCGAGTAAATCAAGCTCACTGCGCATCCGCCGGGCGCGGGCAAGTTCGGCGCTGCGATTGGCCGCAAGCTCGGTGGCTTTCTCTTTTGGCAACCTGGCCACTAAAGCCTCGGTGATGAAGCTGACATCCAGCGCATAGACCACGGACATCAGGTAGTCTGAGCCCTGATCGCCGATGGGCAGCATCTTTACACTGCCTTCCTCCCACAGCGCCAGAGCACAGTTGGCACTGCCATAGTCAAATCCTGCAAACACGGTAATTTCCCCGCCGGCGTTAAAAAGCCGGCCACGTTATCAAATTGGCGCCCGCCTTGAAAGCCTTTGGCGTAAAAGCCTTGATAGCGGCCACAGCCGCCGCACTTCATAAATCTGACACATTTTTGAAGTAATCTCAGTCAATAGAGTATACTTTTTCAATATTCACAATAACTTGGCGATGCTTTGCATTTACGGTGAACCACCGGTTTTCAAAGTCATAAGCGCCTGATATTGTGTGCCTATATCAGCCTGCCGGCTGCGTGCGCTCAAAGGAGTTTTCGAGTGTCTCCCAATACAGACAAGATGTTTATCGACAAGGAACTTTCCTGGCTGTCTTTCAATGAACGGGTGCTGCAGGAAGCCTGTGATCCCGACGTCCCCCTGGTAGAGCGCATTCGGTTTCTGGGGATCTTCTCCTCCAACATGGATGAATTTTTCCGGGTGCGGGTAGCCTCAGTCAGGCGTGGGATCTTACTGTCCAGCTTGCAGGAAGGCCGCAATAACAGTCGCCATTTGATGGCCAAAATTCAGACCCGGGTGCTGACGCTGCAGGAGCGCTTCGACACCATTTATGGCGAGCTGATGCGCGAGCTTATTCGCCGCAACATTCTGCTTATCAACGAATCCCAGCTGAGTGAATTTCACAGCCAGTGGCTGAAGGTACATTTTCGCGATCACCTTAAGCGCCATATCGCGCCACTGATCATCTCAAGTCACCGCTCTGTGGTAAAACACATTGCCGATAACGCCACCTATCTGGCGGTATGCCTGCACGCCAAAGACCGGCGTCAGTATGCGCTGGTGGAGGTGCCCACCAAAAATGTGCCACGCTTTGTTGAGTTGCCTGCAGAAAAATCGAAAGCTAAAAAGCATTTGATTTTGCTTGATAATATCATTCGCCACTGCCTTGATGACCTGTTCTCGCCCTTCTTTGAGTACGAAAGCATTGATGCCTTCTCGATGAAACTCACCCGCGATGCCGATTTCGATATCACCGATGAGTTGGATCAAAGTCAGCTGGAGAAGATGACCCGTGGCCTGAAAAAACGCCTGACCGCCGAGCCGGTGCGTCTGGTGTACGACCGGGATATGCCGGAACATATGCTGATGATGCTTAAGGAGCAATTGGGAATAAGCTCCACCGAGTGTCTGGTGCCCGGCGGCCGTTATCACAGTTTCAAAGACTTTATCGCCTTCCCCAATCCGGGGCGCAAGTATCTGGAAAATGACAAACTTCCCGCCCTCGACAGCGCCGGATTTGAGCGCTGTGGCAACAGCTTCGATGCCATTGCCAAGGGCGATATCATGCTCAATTACCCGTACCACAAGTTTTCACATTTTACCGAGCTTGTACGCCAGGCCGCCTTCGATCCGGCGGTAAAATTCATCAAAATCAACCTGTACCGGGTGGCCAAAAAGTCGCGGGTGATGCAATCCCTTATCGATGCGGTGAAAAACGGCAAGCAGGTAACGGCGGTGATTGAGCTTCGCGCCCGGTTCGATGAAGAGCACAATATCGAATGGACCCGCATTCTCGCCGAAGCCGGCGTCAAGGTGCACCACGGTATTCCCACCCTCAAGGTACACTCCAAACTCTGTTTGATTGGCCGTGAAGAACAGGGAGAAACCCGCCTCTATTGTCATGTGGGCTCGGGTAACTTCAACGAAGGCACCGCCAAGGTATACACCGACCTTTCGCTGTTTACCGCCAATCAGGAAATTGCCCGAGAAGTCGAGCAGGTATTTGATTTAATTGAGCATCCATACAGGCGAGACAACTTCTGCCATTTGATAGTGTCGCCCTTTGACGCCAGACAAAAACTGATTTCGCTGATTGATGATGAAATCCTCAACGCCCGCATGGGCGGCAAGGCCGCCATTACCCTCAAGCTCAATAACCTGGTGGACGAGCAGCTGATCGGCAAACTCTATGATGCCTCCATGGCCGGAGTGAAAATACGTCTGATCATTCGCGGCATGTGCTCGCTTATCCCCCACATCGATGGGATCAGCGACAACATCGAAGTCATCAGTATTGTCGACCGCTTCCTCGAACACTCGCGGGTGATGCAGTTCTATGCCGGTGGCGAAAATAAGCTGTTTTTGTGCTCCGCCGACTGGATGAGCCGCAATATCGACAGCCGAATAGAAGTGACCACTCCTATTTATGATCCGCGCCTCAAGCAGATGGTGATGGACTTACTGGCGTTGCAGCTGTCCGACAACACCAAGGCGCGTATCATCAACAAAGAGCAAAGCAATCCCTATCGCAATCGCGGAAATAAACGTAAAGTACGCTCCCAAATTGCGGTATATCAGTATCTTTGCCAGTACGAAAAACTTGAGCGGGCGCGCATCGCCGAGGAAGTTGCCAGGGAAATGGCCGAAGCACAGGCCAGAGCGGAAGAAGCTGCCAAAGCCGAGGAGCAGACAGGCCTTTCGGCTGGCGATGGTGGCAGTGACCTAATGGACACTGACGCCGCGTGTGCCGAGTCTAAAACCCCGGACGCGGCTTCACTCGCGGCCGCAGGTTGAGTTAATCGGGAGAAAATATTTGTCAGCAAGCCTTCAGCGTCATTTTGTGGCCATCGACATGGGCTCCAACAGCTTTCATTTAATGATTGCCAGGGAGCAGGATGGCAGTTTGCAGATCCTGCACAAAGAAAAAGAACAGGTACGACTGGCCCAGGGCCTGAGCCCCGAGGGCTATCTGTCCGATGAGGCCATCGCCCGCGGACTCGAGTGTCTGCGCAACTTCAGTCTGCGCTTTTCGGATCTGTGTGAAACCCGGGTACGCCTGGTGGCAACCCACACGCTGAGGGTGGCACGAAACCGTGATAAATTCCTCAAAGCGGCGCTGACTGTACTGCCCTACCCGATTGAAGTGATTTCCGGCCATGAAGAGGCGCGTCTTATCTATTCTGGCATTGCCCAAAGTCAGGTGCTGGAAAAACACAATCTGGTCATCGACATCGGCGGCGGCTCCACCGAGGTCGTCATCGGCGAGAAAAATCAACCAGTTAAATTATCCAGTTTGCGCTGTGGCTGTGTGAGCTACAACGAGCGCTTCTTTGCCGACGGCAAACTCAGCTTAAGTGCCTTTCGCGCTGCGCAGGCCGCGGCCGACAAGCAGTTTTCCTCACTGTCGAAAGAGTATTTCGATGGCCGCTGGGACCTGGTACTCGGCAGCTCCGGCTCTGTGAAAGCCATCTGTGAGGCGCTGGCCGAAACCGTCGGCGAAGAGACGGTGACCCTGGCACGGCTCAAGGAGCTTAAGTTAAAGCTGGTGCAGGCCGGGCATGTGGATGCGCTGGAATTTGCCAATATCGACCGCAAGCGGATTATTTTGGTGCCTGCTGGCCTGGCAATCCTTATCAGCTTTTTCAAACGCCTCGAAATTGAAAAGCTCGAACCCACGCCCGCCGCCCTGCGTGAAGGCGTGCTGTATGAGCTTGCGCAAATCGACCAGTCTCAGGACATTCGCCACCGCACGGTAGAGAGCATTGCTCAGCTTTATCATGTGGATACCAAACATGGCGCCCGGGTACGCACCACCGCCATGACGCTGTTTGATGCCGTGGCCGATGCCTGGAATATCCGCCCCCATGCGCGTCTATTGGCCTACGCCGCCTCACTGCACGAAATCGGCATTCATATCAGCTCCCGCGCCCATCACAAGCATGGCAACTACATTATTGCCAACAGTGACTTGCCTGGTTTTTCCGAAGATCTGCAGCAAGACCTTGCGATGCTGATTGGCAATCAGCACAAAAAGCCCCAGTTCGACAATATCAACGCCCTGCCCGATGGCCGCCGCGAAATATTGGTCAAATTGCTGTGTTTACTGCGACTGGCGATTTTGGTGAACCTTGGCCGGGTTGCCCGCTCGCTGCGGTTAAGCTGCTCGCCCCTTGGAAATAACGAGCTTGCGCTAATCCCCGAGCAAAGCGCGCGGGTGGACATGTTGCTCAAAGACCTAAAGCGGGAAAAGAAACACATGGCTCAGCTTGGACTGCTGCTGCGGCTCGATAGCGAAATTATTCCCTCGGCACTGGACGACTTCTAACGTCTTTACAAGGCGCTGTTTTTAATGGATATATTCTTTTCCCTGCCGTAACTTGGGTAAAACAGCAAGACCCAAGTGAACAAATCGCATCGGCTTGGGTCAAACAAAAAGAGTGGCTCACAAATGTGGATTATTTTTGGGTCCTTTTTCAATTTACGGTGGCAACGAAAGCGTCATACCGTTAAACTTCTGCACGTTAGTACCAGTTTCTGTTCGGACTTTTAACCATAACAAGCGCATTACCGTTCAGGGTACAACAAGGATGATAAGGGTCTTTTTGGACCGTTATCCGAGGCATTGGGGAGAGCGCACGACGCGCAGCCTTTCTGGGAAAACCTTAAGGTTTGTATATGGAAATCACGATTTTATCGCTGCTTATCTTGCTTGTGGTGTTGCATTGCCTGTTTGGCTATAAGGCCATCAGCAACGATGCAAAAATAACACCCGCGCAAAAACTGCTGTGGTGTGTGTTGAGTTTGAGTCTGGGCCCGGCCGGATACTATTTTTATCAAGGCCTTATCCCCTGCGATATGCTGGGACGTGAATAAACCTGGGACGCAAAATTCGCGATTCAGATGCGCACACATGCACAAAAAGAAGCCCCGCCAATGCGGGGCTTTTTGATATCCAATTCACTCTGCCATCAGATCTGGCTGTGCTCCAGCACCAAATCCAAGTCCGGCGGCCGCTTCAGCACCGGCGCCTGACCGTCTGCCACCGCCTGCTTATAAGACTGACTCATCTTCAGTGCCAGATAGAGATCCGAGCGAATAAGCAGGCCACCATCCCCTGTAGGGATCCCCTGGGCATCACACCAGCTTATCAGCTGACGTTTTCGCCCTGCCAATATCAGCCGTATATGGCGCCGTTTAAAGAAATTAAACAGATCCGACAGCATTGCCATCACACTGATGTCAGGGTGAGTAAAACAAGGCACAGCATCGATAATCACCACATCCGGCGTTTCCGGCTCGGCAGCGATTTTCTCTATCAGCCGGCGCTTGAAATAGCTGGCGTTAAAGTAGGTCAGCGGCGAGTTGAAACGGTAAATAAACACGCCGGGTACCGGGGTTGCTTTATCTGAGCCGTCCAGGCTTCGCAGTGTCCCTTTGGAATCCAGCCCCAAACACTGATCGCTTGGGCGCATTACCACCTGCAAAAACTGAAACAATCCCAGCAGCACCGCCAGGGTGATCCCGGGAATGACTCCAATCAAGAGCACAGCCACAAAGGTGGTGGCCGCCAGCAAAAACGCCCGGTTGTCCCGTTTTCTAAGCTTCCAGAGGGTTTTAAGATCAATCAGCGACCAGGACGCCACCACCAGCACCACGCCAAGGGCGGCCTGAGGGATAAACGACAGCGGCGCAGTAAAAAACCAGGCAACAATTCCAATCACCAGCGCGGCGATTACCGACACCAACTGACTCTTGCCGCCACTGGCATCATTCACAGCCGTGCGCGAATCGGCGCCACTTACCGCAAAGCCCTGAGAGAAAGCAGACGCAATATTGGCAAGCCCCAAGGCACGGAATTCTTTATCGGGGTCAATATCATAGCCATTTTTGGCCGCAAAGCTTCGGGCCGTCAGCATCATGCTCACAAAGCTCACCATGGCTAAGTTCAGCGCTGGCATCACCAGTTCACGGGCAAGCCCGATATCGAATGCAGGCAACTGAAATGTCGGCATATTGCTACTTAAATCCCCCACCAGCGCCACATCGAAGCGCTCAAGCCCTCCGGCCCAGGCCACCAAAGTACAGGCAACAATCACCACCATGGCCGCTGGCCAGTTGGGTTTAATCCGTTTTACCAGCAAAAACACCAACACGGCACTGAGACTCATGGCAAGCGTTGCCCAGTGAATTTGACTGAAATAGCCAGGTGCAGCAGCAAGGCGGTCAAGCAGATAACGCTCGTCAAAACTGAAGCCCAAAATTTTGGATGCCTGACCGACGATAATGGTAATGGCCACCCCGTTGAGCAGCCCCATCAGAATGGGTTTGGACAAAAAGTCAGCCAGGATCCCAAGCTTGAAGCGGCTGGCCAGTAGGCACCAAAAACCGGTCATGGCGGTCATGGTCATCACCAGCTGCCAGTGCTTGATGCTGTCTCCAGCAGCAAGTGGGGTCACCACGGCGGCAATCACGGCACAGGTAGCCGCATCCGGGCCAACAATCAGCTGCCTGGAGGTGCCAAAAAGCGCGTACACCAGCATAGGCAAGATACAGGAATACAGACCCACCAGGGCATTCACGCCCGTGAGCTGGGCATAGGCAATCGCCACCGGCAAAGCCACGGCACTGACCGACAAGGCAGCCCTGACGTCATCCTTTAACCAGTCTTTTTGATAATCTTTGATTGATGCCAGTCCCGGCATCAGGGACAACACACGCGACATGCCCACTCCTTGCAAACGCTGTCAATTCCCTGCCTTATCCTTGAATTAGCGTAATTTGTCTATCCCCGCCAGCAAAAATAGTCCAATGAATGACAGATTTGTGTCAGCTTTTCGGGTGCAATGGGCTGAAGCGGATGCAAAGTTGCTGTCTCTTGGGAGGCCACACTTGGAGAGGCCACAAAAGCGGCCATCTCCGGGACCAGGCTCATGAGCATGAGTGAGGTAACTCTTAGCTTACCTTAGCACCATTAGCGAGCCACTATCACAAAACGACCATCGGCAGTGTCGCCAAAAGGCATATCGCCATGGCCAGGTTAAAGCCGCGTCTGCGTCCGGCGGTATTGAGAAAACGGCCAATCGCCTGCCCGAGGAACACCCAGGTGAATGAAGCGGGCAATCCCACCAGATTGAATACCAGCACCATCATCAGGGCGCTATACCAGTAACCATCGCCCGCGAGGGTAAAAGCACTGCAAAGCGTCATTACCGCAAGCCAGCTTTTGGGGTTAATCCACTGAAAAACCGCGGCTTCTATCACTCCCATAGGTTCGGTGCGCCCGCCGTTTTTGTCCCCGGTCGGCGCAGTGGCAATTTTGTAGGCAAGCCACAGCAGGTACGCCAGCGCAACCAACTTAAGGCTTTGATGCAGCATCGGAAACTCTTCAAACAAAGTGCCAAGCCCCAACAATACCGCCACGTGCAATGAGGTAGTGCCGAGCCGAATACCCACCACATGGCGCAAGGTGCGCCGCACCCCAAAATTGGCCCCGGACTGGGCCAACAGCACATTGTTGGGGCCGGGAGTCATGGTCATGGTGGCGCAGAACAATGCCGCTGAAACTAGTAGAGTGGTCAGGGTAGGATCCATAAACAACCTCAAAATTGTATTGATACATTATACACTGGAAATCACTGAATTATTTCCATACTATATCGAGACAAAATGAGATCAATGGGAATATTGTCATGCGTACAATTTGGGTGCCTTCGCTGGAAAAGTTCAGCGGCAGCAAATACGAAAAGCTCGCCAGTGCCATCGGCGAAGCAATCGATGAAGGTATTCTGGCCCCCGGCAGTAAGCTGCCTCCCCAGCGGCGACTGGCCGATGCACTGGGCATCACCTTAGGTACTGTCACCCGCGCCTATACCCTGGCTATCCACCGTGGCTGGGTAGAGGCCCGTGTTGGTGACGGCACCTATGTGCGTCAGCTCAGCCACGTGCAGCAAGGCCCACTTGATCTGGCCACCTGCCAACAAGCCATTACCGATCAGGCCACTGTGCTTGGCGAAGTGCTGTATCGCCTTGGCCGCGACCCGCATCGGCTGGCCAGCCTGCTTGATTATCACGCCGCCCCTTTGGATGCGCAGCACAGCACAGTTTTCGATTACCTCAAAAACATGGGGATAGACGACTTTGGTGGCAAACTGGTATTCACCCAGGGGGCGCAGCAGGCGCTCTATGCCGCACTGGCCAGTTGCTGTGAACCGGGCGACTGGGTGCTGCACGAAGCCTGGTGTTATCCAGGTCTGAATAAGGCCGCCGCCGAGCTTAAACTCAATCTGGCCGGGGTGGCGTTAACCGATAATGGCCTCGATTTAGCAGCCCTTGAGGAAGCAATACTGCGCCACAGCCCCAAGGCCATGTATCTCACCCCCAACAGCCAAAACCCTGGCTGCATCGGCTACAGCGAGAGCCAAAGGCACCAGGTACTGGCCCTTGCCCGCCGTCATGGGATCACTATCATCGAAGACGATGTGAATTACTGCACCGCGGATGAGTGGCAACTGCCATTGTGGCAATTGGCGGGAGATGCTTACTCAGTGGTGTACATCAGCAGCTTGTCGAAACGCTTTGCCGGCGGCATTCGTTTTGGTTTTATGCTCACACCGCCAAGACTGCTTGGCCGCATCAATCAAGTTATTCACGCCCAGTGCTGGATGGTGTCACCGCTACTGATTGAGCTTGGCTGCGATCTTATCCGCGCCGGCGGCGTGCACCAGCACCGCGACAGCTGGATAACCGGCCTGCAGCAACGCTTTCTCGCCATGGCAAATGACCTGGGGCTGGAGGCAAAAAGCCGTGGACTCAATGGGTTGCTGATGTTGCCCGAGGGCTACCGTGCCAGTCACCTTATCGGCGCCCTGGCAAGCCAGGGGATCCTTGGCCGCAGTCTGTCGGATTTTGGCGGCCCGGCCAATGGGGTGCGCTTAAGCCTTGGGCGCATCCCAAGGGGTCAGGAAGATGAGGTATTTGCCCGGATCCATGCCACCCTGGCGGAGCTTTTTTCCCACGCCAATGCGGTGGTGTGAGCAGCAGCAACAATTGTTTGCAATTGACGCCGAAAGGCGACTGGCAGGCATTGTCGCCCTGCCCTAAGATGACAAGTTCGGCCGTGGGTGGGGACCCCGGCCAAATCACCCAAGATACGCCTGATTTTTCGACATTCATCCACGAGAGGTAACAGTGGGAGCTCAGTCACAGCCCGAAACCACCCAATCAAGTGCAAGCCCGCAGCCCGGCAGAACCTGGCTTATCCCGCTGCTTGCATCCATAGTCGCCATCACGCCGCTGGCGATTGATATGTACCTGCCTGCCATGTCGGCCATTGCCGACAGCCTCAACTCCGACATCACCCGGCTGCAGCAAAGCCTCAGCGTTTATCTTGCCGGTTACGCCTGCGGCCTGCTGCTGTTTGGGCCGCTGGCGGACAAATATGGCCGCCGCCCATTGGTATTGCTGGGACTAAGTGGCTTTGGTATTTGCAGTCTATTGCTGGCCCATGCCACGACACCTGAAAGCTTTTTCGTGCTGCGGTTTATCCAGGCGATGATTGGCTCTGCCGCCACTGTGGTGGTGCCTGGCTATGTCAAAATTCTATATGGCGACAACACCGCCAAGGGCATGTCCTATGTCAGCCTGATCATGATGCTGGCACCGCTGATTGCGCCCAGTATCGGCAGTTTTATTTTGAAGATAAGCCATTGGCAGATGGTGTTTTATGTTCTCGCTGTGTACGCCTTTGCTGCGCTGGTGTTGGTCTTTTTTGGCCTGAAAATCCCAGAGCCCGGCAAAACGAGTGAGCAAAAGCCCGGGTTTATCCAGGCATACAAAACCGTGCTGTCGCGACCCGGGGTAAAGGGCTTTATTGCCAGCGGTGTGCTCACCTCGTTTGCATTTTTCTGTTATCTCACAGCATCGGCCTTCGTGTTTATGGAAGTGTTCGCTCTGGATAGCCACCATTTTGCCATGGTGTTTGCAGCCAATGTGGGCGCGCTGATGTTGGCCAACGTGGTCAACTCGCGGATTGTCGGCCGTTATGGGTCCCTTAGGCTTCTCAGGGCTTCCAGCGTACTGGGGGTCATATTTGCGCTGCTACTGGTTGGCGCCAATGCGCTTGAGCTGGAATTGATGGCTACCATGGTTACCCTGATGCCGCTGATGGCCTGTCTTGGGGTTATGTCGGTCAATGCCGATGCCATTGTGTTGCTTAAGTTTCAGCAGGAAACCGGCACAGTGACGGCGGTTATCGGCACCCTGAGGTTTGGTATTGGCGCCGCAGCAGGCCCACTGCTTGCGCTGCTCTATACCGGCACGGCTTTGCCATTTTCCGTCCTGATGCTGCTCGCCGTGGTGGTTGCTCTTTGGTGCCAACATCTGAGCCGCCGCACTCAGGATTAAGGATTCTGCAAAAAGCGCTCGATTCGCCCGGCGCGGCCGCGCCGGGCACAAATCTTAAACTTCTTGTTTTATTCCAATGAATTAGATTTTAAACCTGCATAAAGTCCGCTATCTCAATTGCTGAAGTTCCGACCATGAATGTTGAATTTTCTTTAAGTTCGTTGTTTTTTTTGAAATATGGCTTGAAATTGAGCAAGCTTTTTTGAAAGATGAAGGCCTGTCCACGAGTGACAGTTGCCACGCCGATCTGGTTCGGTGTTTGGCTTCTTACCCGAAGCTTTGGCAATTGTGCGAGTTCTTGGTACCCCAAGGGCTTGGTTTTAGAGCGATTACCGTCGCTGTAACAATTTACTGTTTACCGTAACGGTATTTTTTGAGGATGCACGAATGGAAAAGCTTTCCGGCGCCAGCATGATCGTCCGATCTCTTATCGATGAAGGCGTAAAGCACATTTTCGGTTACCCAGGCGGTTCCGTCCTGGACATCTACGATGCCCTGCATGAAAGTTCCAACATAGAACATATTCTGGTTCGTCACGAGCAAGCCGCCGTACACATGGCCGATGGCTATGCCCGCGCCACCGGTGAGGTGGGCGTGGTACTGGTGACCTCGGGCCCCGGCGCCACCAATGCCATTACCGGCATTGCCACCGCCTACATGGACTCGGTGCCGCTGGTTGTACTCTCGGGCCAGGTACCCTCCAGCCTGATTGGCAACGATGCTTTTCAGGAATGCGACATGATTGGTATTTCCCGCCCCATTGTAAAACACTCCTTTTTGGTGACAGATCCGCGGGATATCCCCAGCACCATCAAAAAGGCCTTTTACATTGCCGCCACCGGTCGCCCAGGCCCCGTGGTAGTGGATTTGCCAAAAGACACCCTGAATCCAGCGCTGAAGTTTGACTACGAGTATCCGACCGAAGTCAAAATGCGCTCGTATAACCCAACGGTATCAGGCCACAAGGGCCAAATTCGCCGTGGCCTGCAAACCCTGCTGGCAGCCAAGAAGCCGGTGCTCTACGTGGGTGGCGGCGCCATTATCTCCGCCTGTCAGCAGCAAATTCTGGCGCTGTCTGAGCGGCTCAATATTCCAGTGGTCAGCACCCTGATGGGCCTTGGTGCCTTTCCGGGTACCCACCCGAATCATATCGGCATGCTGGGGATGCACGGCACTTACGAAGCCAACATGACCATGCACGACAGCGACCTGATTTTCGGCATTGGGGTTCGCTTCGACGATCGCACCACCAACAATGTGCAGAAATACTGCCCCAACGCCACTGTGCTGCATATCGACATTGACCCATCATCCATTTCCAAAACCGTGCAGGCGCACATTCCCATTGTGGGCAGCGCTGACAAGGTGCTGGATGAAATGCTGGCGCTGCTCGATGATGGTCAGCAAGGCGCTATGGATGAAGCCGCCATCGACTGTTGGTGGAAAGACATCAACAGCTGGCGCGCCCGCAAGTGCCTGTCTTACGAGACAGGCAGCGAGAAAATCAAGCCACAGCAAGTGATTGAAACCCTGTATCGTCTCACCCGGGGTGATGCCTATGTGGCGTCGGATGTGGGTCAGCACCAGATGTTTGCCGCCCTCTACTACCCCTTCGACAAGCCCCGCCGCTGGATTAACTCCGGGGGGCTTGGCACCATGGGCTTTGGTCTGCCTGCCGCCATGGGCGTGAAAATGGCCATGCCCGATGAAACCGTGGTGTGTGTGACCGGCGATGGCTCCATTCAAATGAATATTCAAGAGCTGTCCACCGCCATGCAATACGATGTGCCGGTGAAAATTATCAACCTTAACAACCGCTTCCTGGGTATGGTTAAACAGTGGCAGGACATGATTTACTCTGGCCGCCATTCCCATTCCTACATGGATTCGGTGCCCGATTTTGCCAAAATCGCCGAGGCCTATGGCCACGTGGGTATCACTATCACCTGCCCGGAAGAGCTGGAAAGTAAGCTTGCCGAAGCGCTGTCGCTCACCGACAGACTGGTGTTTGTGGATATCAACGTCGATGAGACCGAACACGTGTACCCGATGCAAATCCGCGGGGGCGCGATGAACGAAATGTGGCTGAGCAAAACGGAGAGAAGCTGATGCGCCGAATCATATCTGTACTTTTGGAAAACCAACCCGGCGCCCTCTCCCGTGTAGTGGGCCTGTTCTCCCAACGTGGTTACAATATCGAGTGCCTGACCGTGGCGCCAACCGACGATGCCACCCTTTCGCGGATGAACATTACCGTGGCCGCCGATGAAATGGTGCTTGAGCAAATCGAGAAACAGCTGCACAAGCTGATTGACGTGCTCAAGGTTTCGAACATCACCGAATCGGCCCATATTGAGCGCGAGCTGGCTTTGGTGAAGGTGCGCGCTCAGGGCGAAGTGCGCGAGGAAATCAAACGCAGCGCCGATATCTTCCGCGGCCAGATAGTGGATGTGACCGCCAGCCACTACACCATTCAGTTGGCAGGCACCAGCGACAAGCTTGATGCCTTTATCAATGCCCTGGCGGAAGTGACCAAGGTGGTGGAAGTCTCCCGCTCCGGCGTGGTTGGCCTCTCCCGCGGCGAAAAGTCCATGCGCGCCTGATTTGTGCTCTCCATAAAAAAAGCCGGTCAATCCGGCTTTTTTTATGGGCAAATGTCCGACTTTCAACCGATTCTACAATGCAAATCAGTTCAATATGCTAACCAAACCCTGATTGCAGTATTTTTAACCACAAACCAATAGAAGAGCAGTAAAAATAATCAGGTTTTACGGGGATAAGTGTTTTTTCATCCTGGCAAAGCCGCCCGGCGGTATAACACAAGGAGAGTCCCATGAAATACCTGCACGTCAAACAGGAAGACGGTTACACAGTTACCCTGGTCGCTTCCATCCCCACCGAGGACATTCTGGTCAGGTCCAAAGTGGATTATGTGCCCCAATACGTCACCGATGTGTTTGGTAAAACCAAGCGGGTGACCAAGGACATTACCTTTGTAAAACTCTTGAATCTGCTTCGAAAAGAGTTTCCCAAACATCAACTTATCAGCATGGGCACACCGGTGAATTTCGATGTGGCCCCCACCCATCTGAGCCGGGTTGAGATGCACTTTAAAGAAGAAAGCCAGGTACGTGCCTGCCTTAAGGAGATAGCGGTCTCCGATTTACTTATCCGCTCCCGGGTGCAACCGGCATGGACCTGGGAGTCACCTATGCAGCATGGTCTGAGCGTCGTGCTGCACGTAGCCTGGTACGATACCGTGTACTTCCTGCAATTTAAGGATATTTTCCTTGGCGATTTGCACTGTCGCTACTCGGCCAAGTTTGGCTTCGACCCGAAAGACGCCAAAATCACCCACTTCCGCTACAACGACACTGGCGATCTGGAAGAATTCAAGACGTTGAATAAGTTCGAAAAACACGCCGACAGTATCAAAGACAAGGTCGAGTTCTTACGGATATTCCGTGACGGCTCAGTCGAAAACACCTGAGAGAATGGATGCAAGGCGCCGGAGCCTGCCGGTGTCTTGCATCCCAGCATTACCTTAAACCCCGCCGCTGTCAGCAATGCAGCATCGAGTGACGGCAAAGAAGCATTGCGCTACCCCATGAAAACGCACGGCAGTGCAAGCGGACTCGCCCAAAGATGAAGATCAGGCGTTAGCCAAGTCAGGGCTGGAATTTACTGCTAAGTGCCCGAAGCTGTGCCAGCGTCACCTGCAGCGATGCGAGCTTTTCTGTGCGGGCGCAGTCTTCAGCCCAGGGAACCTGCTTTTGCTGCAGCGCCTGCAGCACCTCGAGCCCTTGGGGCGTAAGGCTAAGTAACTTGGATTTTTTGTGTGCTGGATTATCTACAAATTCAAGTACACCAATGGCTTGTAATTCATTTGCCAGCCGCTGTACCCCCTGGCGACTTTGGCCCATGGAGTTAGCGACCTGAGAGACTGTCATCGGCGTGTTTTCCCGCGCCAGTGCCCCAAGCACCTTCCAGCGGGCACTGCTCATGTCCTGATCTTTGCCAAGCCTGTCGCCTTCGCTGGCCAATAATCCCGCCAATTTGAACACTTCCAGCACAATATAGGTAAATAACTGCCCTTCTGCTGATGGCTGCATGGCCTTCCCCCATTAAAACACGACAACATGCTGTCATTTGTTGACAGATACAAATCAATATGACAACATGCTGTCATTAATTGACAACTTGTTGTCGTATTCTATCCCATAACCGGCACTGCGTCAGCAGCACCAACGGAGGTTTTCATTGAAAAAGTTACTGCATATGTTTGGCGCGATTATAGCAACCCTTTGTATTGCCACTTTCTTTTCAAGCTCCTTACTGACGGAGCTGTTTGGCAGCCCGGCACAGGTGGCCACAGTGAAAAGCCTGATTGTGTTTCCCGGTCTGTGGCTGCTGATCCCGGCCATGATTGCCACAGGTGCCAGCGGCTCAGCCATGGGGCGCGCTGGAAAGCTGGTTCAACAAAAGCAAAAGCGCATGAAAATTGTTGCCGCCAATGGCCTGCTTATCCTGCTGCCCTGCGCCTTGGTGCTGAACTCTTTGGCCGCAGCAGGTGAATTTACGCTGACGTTTTATCTGCTGCAGGCGCTGGAGCTGCTCAGTGGTGCAGGCAATCTTGTCCTGATGGGACTGAATATTCGCGATGGCCTGAAGTTGAGTGGCCGTGGCAAAAAACGCCAGCCTTCAACGCTGACAGGTAAATAACTCACCCGCTCATCGACTGAGGAGTCACTATGTCTGAAGTTACCCTGATCAATCCCTTTACGGTTCCCGCCGGGAAACTTGCCGACAGTATCGCCTACTGGGAACGGCATCGCGATTTTATGGCGACCCAGCCCGGGTATCTGTCTACCCAGTTGCATCAATCCCTCAAATCAGATGCCACCTTTGAGCTTATCAATGTGGCTAAATGGGCATCACCAGAGGCCTTTTACCAGGCCGCGCAGAAGATGCGTGCCGCCCTTGGCCCTTGTGAGGTCGAAGGTCTGCATGGCGATCCGGCGCTATACCGGGTTATCCGCACCTGAAACGCAAAACGCCGGTCATAGACCGGCGTTTTTTATAGCGCTGAAGCTGTGGTTATTCAACGTTTTCCAGCACAGGACGGGCGCCAATTTCAATTTTGCGTGGCTTTAAGGCTTCAGGGATTTCCCGAACCAAATCAATGTTCAATAAGCCATTTTCAAGATAGGCACCGGTGACAGTCACATAGTCGGCCAGTTGGAAAGTACGCTCGAAGCCGCGCTCGGCAATGCCCTGATAAAGATACTTGCGCTCTGCGCTCTTGTCTTGCTTGTTACCTTTCACCACCAGCTTGTCGCCTTCGCTGCTGATCTCAAGCTCGTCCATGGCAAACCCTGCCACGGCCATGGTGATCCGATAACGGTTTTCGCCTAAAAGCTCGATATTGTATGGCGGGTAGCCGGCATTACCATTGTTGGCGGCGGCATGTTCGGCCAGTTGCGCCAGGCGGTCAAAACCAATGGCACTGCGGTAAAGGGGAGTCAAATCATAGTTACGCATCGCTATATCCTCATCTAAAGCAATATAAAAGTGTTGGCCGACCGTTGTCGCACCAGAGTTGTGGGCCTGTTTGGCGCCAGAAACGGCATCCCCGAAGGCAATGCCCGAGCCCGATTTATCGCGGCTCACTATCCTATATAGGGGCGGCTTTTTGGCTTTCAACCCCTGAAAAACAAAAAGGCCGGAAATCCGGCCTTTTTGGGTTCACAGTATCAAAGATTACTGAGCAGTCACTTCACAACCCAGTGGGCTGTCAGAGTTGGTGTAAACGATGTCACCAACTGGGTTGTAATCGGCAGCCTTAATGGTGCCCTTGGTCTTGAAGAAGTCGTACAGTACGTCGGCATCTACATAACCAGTTTGCACCGGGGCCAGCACTGGGTAGCCATCACCGCCAGCGGCGTTGAAGCTGGGTACAGTGAAGGTGTAACTGGCGTCGGCCGCAAAGCCTTTGCCGTTTACATCGCTGATATCAACGGTTTTGGCAGTACAGTCAACGGTCATTTTCACGCCGGTGATTTGAGCGTATGCACCTGAACCACGCTGCATGGTCGCTACTGCGCTCAGGTATTCAGCCAGCTCAGTACCAGTCATGGTGCTCAGGGTAACCATGTTGCCGAAAGGCTGAACGGTCAGCACGTCGCGGTAAGAGATGTCACCGGCATCGATAGAAGCACGCACGCCGCCAGAGTTCATCACACCCACATCGGCATTCACTTTCACGGCCTGCGCCATGGCAATCAGACGACCCAGGTTGGTCTGCTCGTTACGAACGAAAGTACGATCACCTTCCAGACGACCGTCAGTTGATGCAATCACTTCATCCAGAGAGGCCTGGCCTTTGTCCTGGTAGTATTGCAGCAGATCTTTCAGCTCGGCATCCGGCTCGATGGCATCGGCAACCAGTACCTTGGTCTTATTACCGGCTTCATCAGTTACTGATTTCTTCAGGTTAACCGGGATGAGCTTGTAAGAAGCCAGGTGCAGTTCGCCGTTGAAGTATTCAAAGTCGGCACGGCCAACATACTTGCCCCACTCGTGGGCCTGCATGATCCAGGTACCGTTTTGCTGATCAGGTGTACACTCGTCACCAGGCTGGAAGTCGGCGTAGTTGTTGGTGCCAGGCTCCATACATACTGGGTTTTGAGAGTGACCACCGATAACCAGCTGCAGATCGCCTTTGTTCAGGCTGCGGGCCATGGCCACGTCACCAGGGGCGTTGCTGCCGTTTTGTGCGTCAGCATAGTGACCCATGTGCGTTACGGCGAAAACCAGATCGGCCTTGTTGCCGTCTTTGATTTCCTTGATAACTTTGGCCACTTCTTCTTTTGGATCGGTAAAGGTCAGCTCGCTGATAAATTCAGGGTTACCAATCTTGGCAGTATCTTCTGTGGTCAGACCCACGACGGCGATACGCACACCGTTGACTTCAAACACCTTGTAAGCGTCGAAGTAGCGAGTGCCATCAGCCTTATAGATGTTGGCAGACAGGAATGGGAAGTCGGCCAGCTGGCGCTGCATGTCCAGCACGCTCAGAGGGTTGTCGAACTCATGGTTACCTACCGCCATGGCATCGTAACCAATTTTGGTCATACCGATGAAGTCAGGTACCGCATCCTGCAGATCAGACTCAGGCACACCTGTGTTGATGTCACCACCGGACAGCAGCAGCACTTCGCCGCCATTGCCTTCCACTTCGCCGCGGATCTGGTCGATCAGCGTCTTACGGGCAGCCATGCCGTACTCGCCGTCTTTGTTTTCCCAGAAACGACCGTGGTTATCGTTGGTATGCAGCACAGTAAAGGTCTTACAGGCATCACCGGCTTCAGCGCACGTTGTTGGTACAACCGGCTCTTTTGGATCGGCATCCATACAGCCAGTGAGAGCTGCCAAAACCGCTGTGGCCAGCATTCCTTTGATCAGTTTATGTGACATATTATCAACCCCATGATTTTATTAATTTTTAACCATCATCAATTGCAGACTTGGCTATCTTGCCATTGGTCGCGCACCATAATAGCAATTTTGACGCCCAATTGTGGCAGAAATATGAATTTTCGTGAGCTAAATGTAGGTTTTGACAGCATTTTTACCAAGCATTTGTTTACCTCACAGAACAAGCTCAATGCCGATTTTCTGATGAATGACGTACGCTAACACCTACGACTGAGTAAACATTCTGTTAAAGTCCCAAAAACAGGGGTTTTCATATCCGAAGTAAACGGCTTGCACTGTTCCAAATAAAAAACGCACCCGAGGTGCGTTTTTAAAAGGCAAAATGAACAATTGATGATTAGTTGACCAATTTTTCTAACAACCAGCGGCGAATGTCAGCAAGCTGAGCTGGCAACACGCTGTGGCCCATGGAATAGGTCTGCCAGTTAACCTGATAGCCAGCGGTAACCAGGGCGTCTTTGGCCATTTGACCTGCAAACAAGGGCACCACCTCATCCTGCTCGCCATGATGCTGTAATATGGCTGTCATGCGATTGGCCTCACTGGCATCCTGTGGCAGCTGCTCACCACCGGGCAAATAACAGGACAATGCCATAATCCCGGCCAATGGCCTGTCAAATCGTAAGCCGGTGAAAAGGCTCATCACCCCGCCCTGACTGAAACCTGCCAGCACAATGCGCTCACTCGGCACTCCGGCCGCTATCTGCGCCTCAATCAGCCCACGCACCTGCTGCTCAGACTCAAGCACCCCGGCCATGTCGGCCCGATCGTGCAAATCCATGCTCTTGATGTCGTACCAGGCACGCATAATGTAGCCACCATTGATGGTCACCGGCTGCTCGGGGGCGTGGGGGAACACAAAACGAATGGCCGCATCATCGGGCAAACCAAGGGCAGGCACCACAGGGGCAAAACCGGCACCCGAATCCCCCAGACCGTGGAGCCAAATCACCGCATAGCGGGCACCAACCTTGGGCTCGACGACAATGGCGTCCAGTGGCTGTTTTTGATTAGTCATTGATATTATTATTCCTTTGGTAATCCATAAAAGTCGCGGATCAGCGCAAGCTGCTCATCAGTATCCAGCGGTAATGTCCAGCTGACGGCGCCCGCATCGGCTATCAGCAACCTGGGCGAGTCAAGCAGCCTGATATCCTCACACAGGGCCCTGAACTGGACGCCGCCTTCAAGCTTGCAAAGCAGCTCCATCGGGGTAAGGATAAGTTTTCCATTAACAAGTTGCAGTACCATGGCGGCGTGCTCCGTGGGCATGCTTGGTCAATACAAGGGGGCAAATTGTATCAGGAAGGTTTGCATAAATCAGGACACATAACAGAGAAATCGCCGGACGGGACCGATGCCACGCCTATAGCCCTGTCTCGTGCCCTGCAGGCGCACTCAGATGCAGCAACAGGCTTGCCCCTTGAGCGTCTGGCGGACTGGCTGGAAGACTGGCTGGAAGTCTGGATAGTGTCGAAAACAGGCGTTGAAATCACCACCCTGACCATTAATGACACTGGCTGGAGCAACCTTGTTATCGACATTAACCATCGCTGGATACTGCGATTACCAAAGCAGCTGATTGCCCCTGAAAAAGGACTGCCTGCGCCTCGCTTCGCATTGGAGCAGGCGATAATCACCGCGCTTTGCCATCAGGGGCTACCCGCATCACTCATGCCTGCCCTTATCTTAAGTTCTGCGTCAACGGCAAACACCGCTAAATCCCCCGCCACAAAGGTGCTGCCAGAGGTGATGCTATACCCCAAAATCGATGGCGCTCACACTGCCATAGACAGCTTAATCCGCGAAGCACAAAAGCTACTGGCTCAGCAGCTTGCCCGGTTTCTGGCATCCTTGCACCAGCTGCCCCGAGCCCCAGAGCTTGTTGGGCTTGGACTTAATGCGTATCCCTATGGCGATGATGATTTTTTAGCGGATATTCTGCCAGCTGCTGCCGCGCACCTAAGCCGCGACGGCCAGCAAAACGCCCTGGCTTATTTCGAGAATGCCGTGAACAGGTTTGAGCATAATCCCCTGCCCAAGCCGCGCATTTGCCACGGCGACTTTGGCCCGGGGAATATCTTGATTGGCCCAGATGGCAGCCTTGGCGGCGTGCTGGATTTTTCCGATGTCTGCCTTGGCGATCCGGCCATGGATTTGGCACCTTTGTGGCGACGTACTTCTTCAGACTTTTTTGCATCGCTGCTGGCACAGTATCAAACCGAGCTTGGTGACACCCATTGGCAGGCGCTGCATCCTGCAAGCCTGATGGAGCGGATACAATTTCAAGCACTGAGAAAAGCATCCTTCGTCATCTGGTATGCCGAGCGCTATGGCTTCGAAGACGGCATACAAAACAGCCTTGGCTACCTGAAACACCATTTTGAATGAGTGCCAAACTGCGCGGTGAAGCCGCGGGTTGAAAAAGCGTATTGGATAAGCGCAAGGGCTCAACGCTTTGATGTAAGCGAAGACCTGCATCCTTTAATCTGCTGGCATAGGCAGGATCTGCGCTTGGGTAGGCATGGTTCATACATTGTGTATAATGCATGCAAAACTACAATAACCTCACATTCTACGCCATGTCTGCCCTAAATCTGCCCAAAGCTAACCCCGTTGCCGGGAAGCCACGCTTTTCTGCTGTGTTCTCCACAGGATTTTCAGCGCTGCTGTTTACTCTGACGTTAATGAGTACGCCGCATGCTATCGCAGCAGCTTCTATTCCAACGGCTTCTATTCCAACGGCTTCTATCCCAGTAGCTTCTGTACCAGCCCAAACGCCTGCGCAGTTGCCCCAGCAACAGCTAGATGCCCTTACCTTCGCTAATTATCAGCAAGTGAGACTGGAGCATATTGAGCTTGAGTTAACGCTGGATTTCAATCTTCATCAAATTGTCGGCGAAGCGCTGCTGAGCCTCAATTGGCAGCAGCGCACAGGTAAACTCATTCTGGATAGCCGCGGCCTTGATATCGATAGTGTCTGGGCCGTGACGCCCTCGGGGAATACGCCGCTTAGTTTTAGCATGGGTCCGGTCCATCCGGTCATGGGCGAAGCCATTATTATCGAAACAGCCACAGCGCCGCAGCAGATTGGTATCCGTTATCGCAGCAGTACCGAGGCTTCGGGGCTTCAGTGGCTCAGCGCCGGGCAAACTCAGGGCAAGCAGGCGCCCTTTATGTTCAGCCAGAACCAGGCTATTCATGCCAGAAGCTGGCTGCCGCTGCAGGACACCCCGGCGGTACGCACCACCTTCAATGCCACCATTCATGCCCCCAAAGGCATACAGGTGCTAATGGGCGCGCAGCGCACGCCCATCAATGAAACCACCACCCGCTTTGAAATGCCCCAGGCCATTCCCGCCTACCTGTTTGCCATTGCCGCAGGCAAGCTCGACTATAAAGCCTTTGATGATAGAAGCGGGGTTTGGGCCGAGCCGGACATGCTGGATGCCGCCTGGCAGGAATTTGCCGAAACGCCACACATGATTGAGATTGCCGAGCGCCGCTTCGGCCCCTACCGCTGGCAACGCTACGACCTGCTGGTGCTGCCGCCAAGTTTTCCGTTCGGCGGTATGGAAAATCCCAGATTGTCCTTTATCACTCCAACTGTGATTGCCGGCGATAAGAGTCTTGTCAGCCTGATTGCCCACGAACTGGCTCACTCCTGGTCGGGAAATCTTGCCACCAACGCCAGCTGGGATGATTTATGGCTCAATGAAGGTTTTACCACCTACGTGGAAAACCGCATCATGGAAGATCTCTACGGCAAAGCCCGGGCGCAGATGGAACTTGCCATTGCCGATGATGAACTGAGAGCCGAGCTGCCGACACTGGATGCCAGTGACACGGCACTGAAACTAGACCTTGGCCAGCGCGATCCGGACGATGCCTTCTCCAGCGTCGCCTATGTTAAAGGGCAGCAGTTTCTAAGGGCGCTGGAACATACACTCGGCCGCGACGCCTTCGATCAGTTCCTCACCGGCTACTTTGACCATTTCGCCTTTAAGAGTGTCGATACCCAGAGTTTTATCGATTATCTGCTTGGTGCCTTCCCCGGCGAAAAGGCGCGGCTTGAGCCACTGCTAACCAGCTGGATTTTCGGTCATGGCCTGCCCGAGTCCGTACCGGCCATCGACCGCTCGGCCTTTGTAGCCATTGATAACAGCGTTGATGCCATCAGTCGCAGCCAGGCCCACATCAATGGCATGCAAACCCGCGATTGGAGCACCCATCACTGGCTGCACTTTTTACATCAGTTGCAACTAAGGCCTGATGCATCCGATAACGACAGACTCAAGGCGCTGGATAGCCGCTTTAAGCTAAGCCAAAGCCGCAACAGCGAAATCGCCTTTGCCTGGTACTCACTGGCACTGGCGCGCCACTACTACCAAATTAAACCCGAGCTTGGTCAGTATCTTGAGCGCATTGGCCGTCGCCGCTTGGTGGTGCCCCTCTACGAGCAACTGGCCGCGAGCGAGGAGCGTCCCTGGGCCGAAGCCGTGTTCAGGCGCGCCAAAGCGGGATATCACCCCATGACCACCCAAAGTGTCGAGCGGCTGTTTCACTGAACGTCATCGCCAAATCCAACCCATAAAAAAGCCCGGCATTGCCGGGCTTTTTGTTGCATCGATTCAAAAATCAGTGCTGATGGCCGCCTACGCCGTGGGCGTGGCCATGGGCGATTTCTTCAGCGGTGGCTTCACGGGCAGCAACGATGTCGATATCGAAGGTCAGCTCGCGGCCAGCCAGTGGGTGGTTGATGTCAACGGTGATCATAAACTTACCCACCTTAACCACAGTCACCTGACGCTGACCCTGATCGGTGTTCACAATGGCGCGCATGCCAGGCTTCCACACCTTGGCACCCATCAGGTGCTTGGCTGGAACGCGCTGCTCGGCGTTTTCGATACGCTCGCCATAGGTTTCGCTGGCAGGCAGAGTCACGCTGAATTTGTCACCTACATTCTTGCCTTCGATGGCTTTTTCCACGCCGGGCATCATGTTGTGATGGCCGTGCAGGTAGGCAACCGGATCATGGCCTTCGTTGGTTTCCAGTACTTCGCCCTTTTCATCACGCAGGGTGTAGTTGAACTGCACCACCAGATCGTCTTTGATTTCCATGAATTGTCCTGTTCATTAATTAAAACCGCTGGAGCTTAACAAAGAAGCGCCCCGCCCTCCAGCCTTATCGGCTCTGGGCGCCCGGGACTATGGTGCGATGCTCAATCACATCCAGCACTTCGAGGTTTTTAAGTGCCAACTGGCACACCCCGGAGCTGATTTGATGGCGACTGCTGCAATCCACGCTCCACTGCCGCAGCAAATAACCGGCAAGCGCCGCGCGGCAATGCAGCTCAAGCACGCCTTCCTGCATACCGTAATCAAGCTCAATGGCTTCGGGGAATTTAAGCGAAGGATGGGGGATCAGCAGCAGGCACACCTGGCGCTGCCAGAAACCATCGGCGCCGCTTCTTTCATGCTCGAGCACCGGTTCACCAAAGCCGCCGATGGTCTTTATCCGGTTGATAACGAAGTCGGTAAACTGGCCATTGTGGCGATCAAATGCCCGCACATGCCAGCGCTGGCCATTATTCACCAGCGCATGGGGAACGATTTCGCGGCTGGTTTCGCCGGAGGATGTCGACACGTAACGTATCTTCAATGAGGCACTGGCCTGGATCGCCCGCATCACTCCCGCCACAATTTCAGGTTCGGGATGAATAAGCGCCACCGCATCAAAACAAACTTCGCTTGGCTTCTTTGGATGCGACAAACCATCACCAAAGCCCTGTGCCAGACCGTGGAGAATCGATTCGGGATCGTGGGGAAACAGCGCCTTAAAACCCGGCTGACGATGGTAGCGCTTGGTCTGATGGATAAGCTGCATATTGTCCGGCGCCAATTCCCGGTACAGGGCAAAGTCGCGGGTGGCGGCCGCCAGGCCGGTGGCGAAGCGGCTAATCAGATCCTGACGGCTGATTTCACCAAAATACTGCAGACTGAAATCGATAAAGGCCAGTCGTTGGCGCTGGCCATGGCTGAGTTCATCCAATGGCATGGGGCATTCCCTGTGGTTGATGCAGTTAATGCCCCAAACTTACGTGGCCTTTGCCGATGATGCAATCATTTTGAGCTGATTAACGCCACATCGATTCCTAAAGCCCTGAGGGTGGCATCGTCGGCAAAGCCATCGGGAACAAGCTGATTTTTAGACTGAAAATCTCGGATTGCTGTGCGGGTCTTGCCACCAATCACCCCATCGGCTGTACCTATGTCATAACCAAGCTCAATCAGTTTGGTTTGCATGGTTTTGATGCCATCCCGGGTGCGTCTTGGCTGGATAGGCGCAGGCACATTCAAAGGTGATGCGCCCATTATCCGATCGGCCAGATGCCCCACCGCCAGCGCATAAAACTCTGAGCGATTCCAGCGCTGGATAACTTCAAAGTTGCTGTAGCCAAGGAAAGCAGGCCCGGTGTGACCCGCAGGAACGTAGAGCGCCGCCTGCATCTCGAGGGCTGGCACCAAAGCGCCATTGGCCTGTTTGAAGCCAAGCTCGCGCCAGACACTGAGTGGCTGCTTGTGGCTTCTGCCAAGGTGGGCAAAATTATAGTGTTTTGGCAACATCACTTCACGGCCCCAGCGCTCGTTGCGCTGCCAGCCCAAGTGCATCAGGAAGTTGGCCGCCGAGGTCAGGGCATCGTCTGTGCTGTTCCACAGATCCACCTTGCCATTGCCATCACCATCGACGGCATATTCAAGGAAAGTGGTTGGCATAAACTGGGTGTGACCCATGGCACCGGCCCAGGAGCCTACCATGATATTGGCACTCAAATCGTATTTGTCAGCCAGCCGCAGAGCCTGCAAAAGCTCGGTGGTAAAGTAAGTGCTGCGGCGCGCATCGCAGGCGAGAGTCGCCAGCGAATCCAGCACAGGCATTTTGCCTTTATAGCCACCAAAGTTGGTTTCAAGCCCCCAGAATGCCAGCAAATACTGTGGTGGCACCCCGTATTCCTGCTTCAGTTTCGCCAGCAGTTTGCCATGGGTTTTTAGCAGCTTGCGGCCTTCTTCAATGCGCCGGTCGGTGACCCGCTTATTAAAGTAATCGGCAAAAGTTTGGGTAAATTCGGGCTGGCTGCGGTCGAGCTCAACCACCCGTTCTATGGGTTTGATGGCATCGAGATAATTGACGCGTGCAGGGCTGATCCCCGCTTCCTGCGCCTGTTGTTTCAGGTTGGCAATACAGCTCTCAAATGGCAGGGATTCGGCGCCAGCAGAAAACTGCGCCAGTAAACTCAATGATGAGGCCAGGATGAATGGATACTTCAAAGCTTCAACTCCTCCGTGTGACCTGGGTCGGGCCGGGTGGCTAAAAAAAGGGACACAGGCGAACCCTCATCCTGCATGATGGCGTCCGCTATGGCAATTGTCGGAGCAAAAAACTCCTGCGAATACGCCATTTCATCATCAATCCGGCGTAAAACTCCTTGGGTTTGTCGTGGCATGCCTTATAATCAATGCATTAACAAACAAAGAGATCCCGCTATGACTGAAATGCAAGGCGCGCTGAAAAGCTTCATCGACAATGTCAAAGAGTCCCAAATGCTGTGGGGGCTTATGGATGCTGAAGGCGAAGGCTGGGTGGTATGTGACTCCAGCGAGTACGAAGAAACCGACGTCATGCCGCTGTGGTCAAGCGAGGCCAAGGCCAGCGAGCATTGCACCGACGAATGGTCAACCTACAAGGCTACCGCCATTCCACTGGTTGAATTCCTCGAGTACTGGGTTGAAGACCTGAATCACGATGGCGTGTTGGTTGGCGTAGACTGGCAGGCCAACGAAGAGTGTCTGGAGTGCGACCCAATCGATCTGGCTCAGTCACTGGCGGAGATTGAAGCTGAGTGAGTCAGGCGTTGCCCCTGGCAGAGGTGCCCTTCGATAAAAGGCATCTCTGCTGGTTTTGTGAAGAGCCCGCTGATGGGCTCTTTGCTTTTATCAGCCCTCGGGAGCGTGAAACGCCCTCCTGCGCCCTGCCCGCCTGTAAAGAATGTCGCCAACTCGCCAAAGGCCGAGAACTCGACTCGCTGGCAGAATATCGCCAATGGGTAAAAGACGGGCTGCTGAAAAAATACGCCAGGCATCTCGCCATCGGCGTGAATTGGACCAAAGAAGAGCTGGAAGACTCAGGCTTCGATTGCAAAATTCTGGGCGGTTTTAAAAAAAGCGCCTGGTTTATGTATGAAGTGGCAAGAGACAGGGTGAATGCCCGCGGCTGGCCGGTGTCAGTCAATGGTGTGCCGCTGGACGACACATCAATGGCGCTGGCTTTTGAGCACGATGGATTGCAGTTCCCAAGCCTGGGTACAGCTGCTGCCCATTACAGCCGGGTCCAGGGGCTGGATGAAGCCTTTTTATGTGCATTGGTTAAATTGCTCGGGCGCAACCGTTTTGGTTACGCACTGCGGTTGGCCGGGTTGTATCGGGGCGCGGATAACAAGCAAAAACAGCAGTTTTTGCAAGAGCTTAAACAAGATGAGGGGGCGTATTAGGCAAGCACCTGCCGCAGTCGCTCCTGCACCACTTCGACCAAGCGGTCTGGCTGAAACTTGGAAATAAACTTGTTGCAGCCCACCTTTTCCACCATGGCGTTGTTGAAGCTGCCACTCAGTGACGTATTGAGAGTAATGTACAAATCTTTCATACGGTTATCGCTTCGCACTTCATGGGTAAGCTTATAACCGTCCATCTCCGGCATCTCGGCATCTGTGATCATCATCAGCAGCTCTTTGGACACATCAATGCCCTCGTCCGCCCAGGACTTAAGCAATTGCAGCGCCTGCAAGCCATCACAAACTTCAATGATTTCCAGCCCAAGCTGGCCAAGGGTTTCTTTTACCTGCCGCCGGGCTGTGGAAGAGTCGTCCACCACCAACAGCTTACGTCCGGGCATTTCTGGTAACAGAGATTCATCGAGCACCCCTTCAGAGAGGCGCACATCGTAGTGAATGATTTCCGCCAGCACCTTTTCCACGTCGATGATGGAAACCAGTTGGGTCACTCCCTGATATTCCAGTCGGGTAATGGCAGTGAGGTAATTGTTGCGGCCCGCGGTTTTGGGCGGCGGCATGATGTCGCTCCAGGTCATATTGACGATGTGCTCCACCTTGCCCACCAAAAAGCCCTGCACCGAGCGGTTGTATTCGGTGATGATAAGGTTGGCTTCGCCGTCCGCAGGCAGGGGCGAAAACCCAATGGCCTGGCGTAGATTAATCACAGGAATAGACAAACCACGAATATTGGCCACGCCACTGATGCTGGGGTGGGCACCCGGCATAGAGCTTAAGTGAGGCAGCTTCACCACCTCTTTGACCTTGAACACATTGATTGCAAACAGCTGCGTCGAATTTATCCGAAACAGCAACAACTCCAGCCGGTTTTCCCCTACCAACTGAGTGCGCTGATCAACGGTTTCAAGAATTTTGGCCATAAAAACAGGTCTCTTCACGATGGGCGCAAACCGAAATTGTCACACCGAGTCTGCGCAAAGAAAGTGCCAACGCCCTAAATTATAGGCCTTTAATACCACAGCAACCATGGCATGGCGCAATTTTGCCGTGCTTTGATGAGCTTTCGGGTGATCTTTTTTTGCAAGCCTTGCGTAAAGCCTGACAAACACCTCTCAGTAAAGGCCGCATCATGAAAAAATTCGTCGTACTTTTAACACTTTGGATCCTGACCGGCTGCGCCGGTAAACCCATGCAGGTGATTCAGGACTTTAATCTGGATAATTATCTGGGCACCTGGTACGAAATTGCCCGCATCGACAATCGATTTGAGCGCGGCCTCACTGAAGTCACAGCGCAGTATCGGCGCCAGGGCGATGCTGTGCAGGTCATCAACCGCGGCTTTTCGGCGCAAAGTGGTGAGTGGCAGCAAGCCATAGGTAAGGCAAGATTTGTTTGCAGTGCCAACGAAGGCAGGCTTGAGGTCTCTTTCTTTGGCCCCTTTTACGGGGATTATCAAATCCTTGCTGCCACCAAGTCAGATGATGGCCGCTACCGCACCGCACTGGTGGCAGGTAACGATTTGGACTATTTATGGCTGCTCTCAAGACAGCGCTCACTGCAAGACGATGAGCTTAACCTCTTTAAAGAGAAAATTCGCGCCCTCGGCATTGAGCCAGACGAGCTGGTTTGGCTGACTCATTCGCCTGCACTGTAACTTCCCCGCAGCGCCTAAGCTTCCAGCTTGAACCGCGGTGTCCAAGCAAGGTGATTTTCAATTAGCACCGAGGCTCATTTGAGTCGGCTATTGGCAGTTCGCAGTCTGCAGTTCGCAGTTGGCTGTCGGCAGTTGTCACGGCGCTTTGAGGATTAAGGCCCCAAGAGCCACAGTTGAAGATTGAGGCATCGAGCGTCGATGCCTTTTTGCTTCATCACTGTTTGATAAATAGCCCCATTCCCGCTAGCCCCGGCAGTTCCCGCGCTGAAACGGCGCTTAACCCAAGCTCGCGTATCACGCCCAGAAATTCCTGGTGATTAAAGCGATTCTCCATTGGATGCTCGAAGAGTCGCCTGCTGATGGGGTTACAAATGGCGGCGCGGTACAAGTCCCAGAAAAGAAACTGCCCTCCCGGCCGCAACACCCTTGCCACTTCGGCCAGAGCGTCCTGCCAGCGGGGAATATGATGGAACACCGCAAACTCGGCCACCAAATCAAAGCGACGGTCCGCAAAGGGCATATTGCAGGCATCGGCCTCGGTGAAATGGGCCCAGGATGCCTGTTGCCAGCGCGCGGCACTGATGGCAAGCATCTGGGCGTCCAAATCCATGGCAGTCACATTTTGCGCCCCCAGGCGCTCTTTTAGAAACTGCATTCCAAGACCGCCGCCACAGCCAATTTCAAGTGCATCGTCCACCACAGGTAATCCCTGACGGAACAAAGACAACAAGAGCCTCGCCTCCACGCTGGTTTGCAGCCAGGCGCGGCCCTTTGATGTCACGACGGCGCGTTCGGTTTGATTCAGTTTCATTGATGCTCCGAAGGTAAATTCTGATCCGCTTTGGCGTCCAATACGTAAAACACTCCAGAAAAGTTTACCTTGGAGCCTCTATGCAACTGGCGCTGTTCCCACTACCTGTTTGTCTGCTTCCCGGCGGCACCACCCAACTGCGGATTTTCGAGCCCAGATATAAGCGGCTGGTGAGTGAATCCTTAAGCACAGCTCAGGGATTTGCCCTGTGCATGCTGGGGGAAGACAATCAGCCGTTGCCAGTGGCCACCCGCGCCGAAATCGTTGATTTTGAAACCCTGGAAGATGGTCTGCTCGGCATTACCGTCCACGGAAAAGAGCGGCTGGAAGTGCTCTCGTGGCAAAGTGAATCCGATGGACTGAAGCGCGGCACTGTACGTACCCTGCCCCCTTGGCCACAGCAGCAGTTAACCGAAGATTATAGGGTGCTGAGCGACAAACTTACTGAGTTATTTCAAGCTTATCCGCGCCAAAATGCCTTTTTCGAGCAAGCCGATTTTAACAACCTCACCTGGGTGTGTCAGCGCTGGCTGGAAATACTGCCGATTGGTCTTGAACACAAGCAGCGCTGCTACCGAGAAGACAATGCCGAACTCACCCTGACTCTGCTTGAGCAAATTTTCGAAAAAGACTGATCCAGACTGTCGCTGCCGGCGTATTGGCAATCATGTGCAGGACAAAGTGGCAAACCACAAGGCTTAGTCCTTTCGCCTGTGCAGCACCTAAGTTGGAATTAGGCATCACTTGGAACTTGGCATTATCGCCCTTGAATGAGCAAAAACATGCAAATTTTCAGGCAAAATCAACGCGAGTCCCGCTATGATAGAAGCACAGCAACAACGCCTATCAGGGATATGCAGGACTCGGTACAGGATAACAGCGAAGACAGTCTGCGCGGCTTACTTGTGGCTGTGGCCAATCACAGAGACAAGGCAGCCTTTCGCGCACTGTTTGACCATTTCGGCCCCAAAATCAAAGCCTTTGGTTTAGCTCGCCTTTCTCAGCAGGGGCTGGCGATGGATCTGGTGCAGGAAACCCTCACCACAGTCTGGATCAAAGCGCATCTGTTCGACGCCGATAAAGGCAATGTCAGCACCTGGGTTTACGCCATCATGCGGAACCAGTGCTTCGACATGTTAAGGCGCGTTAAACACAACCGTGAAGATGCGTTTGGGGATGACCTCTGGCCACTGTTTGAGGCCGACAGCAGCAGCGGCGAGTTTGGCGATCACAAACTCGATAACCTGCTCACTCAGTATTTATCTCGCCTGCCAAAGCTCCAACGGGAAGTGGTTCAGGGCATTTATCTGCAGGAACTCAGTCAACAGGAGTTGGCCGAGAAACTCGGCGTGCCCCTGGGCACCATCAAATCGCGGTTGCGATTGGGCCTGGAAAAGCTGAAAAGCCTGCTGGAGAAACACCATGATTAAACACCACCCCAGCGACGATATGTTGCTCGCCCACGCGGCGGGAGAAACCAGCCTTGGGCTTGCCATTGCGATTAGCGCTCACTGCGAAATGTGCAGTGAATGCGCCGCCAAAGTTGCCACAATGCAAAGCCGGTTGGCACAGCACTTTTTACCCGAAACCCAGGCAGACGACGCTGAATGGCTGGGCATGGACAATCTGTTCGATGCCATCACCGCCGAAGACGATGCTGTTAGCCGTCACACCAGCGTCAAAGAGGTTATCGGCGAGAAACGCCAGAGCGTAGAGCACAGCAGGCCAATAGCCACGCAGGTCAAAGGTCAGGATTTCGCCCTGCCAGGGGCGTTTCGCCAGTTTGTCGACAACGCCGCTCTCGCCTCGGCCTGGAGCGGACTTGGCCATGTCAGCCGGATGCGGCTTAACACGCTGGATGGCAAGGCCAGAGCCAGTCTGCTGCACATAGCGGCTGGCGGTGAAATTCCCGAGCACACCCACAAGGGTCAGGAAATAACCCTGCTGCTCCACGGACACTTCAGCGATGAAATGGGTGACTACGCGCCGGGGGACTTTATGTTGACCGATGCCAGTCACCAACATACGCCCAAGACTCTGGATGGCTGCCTGTGCTACACCCTGGTGGATGCTCCGCTGCACTTCACCAAGGGGCTATCCAAGCTGTTAAACCCCATTGGCGAGCTGATTTACTGACGCAGCATCTGCTGGCTGTTAATCACAAATCACACTCAAATCACAGAAAAGCGGGCAAATGCCCGCTTTACTGTTTTCAGGTGAAAGTCAGTCATATTAGCCGTAAAACCAATAACATACGCCAATCGCTGCCAGAATACCGGCCACATCCGCCGTCAGGGCACAGCCTACCGCATGGCGGCTGTATTTGATCCCCACTGCACCAAAGTACACCGCCAGCACGTAGAAAGTAGTTTCGGTTGAGCCCTGCAACACCGCCGCTAATCGGCCTGCGAAAGAATCCACCCCTTGATGCGCCATGGTTTCCAACATCATCGCCCGGGCACCACTGCCGCTGAAAGGCTTCATCAGAGCCGTGGGCATGGCATCCACAAAGCGGGTGTCGAGACCAAACAGGCTCACAAGCCCGGCGATGGCGGACAGCAGGTAATCCAGCGCACCGGACGAGCGCAGCAAACCAATGGCCAGCAGCATGGCGAGTAAAAACGGGATCAGCTTAATGGCCTGACCAAAACCCTCTTTGGCGCCTTCGATAAATTCATCATAAATTGCCACTTTGCGAATGCTCGCCCCCAGCACAAACACAAAAATCAGCGCCAGCAGCACCCCATTGCCCATCACGCCGGACACCCGGGCTATCTCATCGGCGGCCAGGGTGCCGAGGAAGAACACCAGCGCACTGAGCGAACCTATTCCCAGCGCGGCATACCCCAGCACCACAGTGGATAACAGAGGCAGCCGCTGCACCAGCGCCACCGCCAGCAAACCCGCCAGGGTGGATGCCGAGGTGGCCAATAAAATCGGTAAAAACACATCGGCGGGTGATGCGGCCCCTTGCTGAGCACGGTACAAAAAGACAGTGACCGGAACCAGCGTGACCGACGAGGTGTTGAGTACCAAAAACAGGATTTGTGCGTTGCTGGCGGTGTCTTTAAGCGGGTTGATGCTTTGCAGGTCGTTCATGGCCTTGAGGCCAAGCGGCGTAGCGGCATTATCGAGCCCAAGCAGGTTGGCGGTGAGGTTCATGGTCACACTGCCAAACGCTGGATGCCCCCTTGGCACGTCCGGCATCAGCCTGGCAAGCAGCGGCTCGGTTACCCGGGCAAGCATAGCCACCATACCTGCCTTCTCACCAACCCGCATCAGCCCCATCCACAGCGCCAATACCCCTATCAGGCCGAGGGCAATTTCAGCCGCCAACTTAGCACTGGCAAACAACCCTTCCACGGCGGTACTCAGGACACTGGTGTCCCCCTGCCCCAAGCGCAGCAATATTGCCAGCAAACTCGCGCTAAAAAACGCCAACCAAACCCGGTTCAGCAAGCCAACTCCCCCAATTCAGGCAACAAGGCACGGGTGAATTCTGATATACTCCGGCCATTCGCGTTAAGCTCTCAGCGGTTATGGTTCAATTAAATCAGAATTTTATCAATAGCATCGCACAAGAAATGCCGGCTCACCTGTCAATGGATGATTTTATCCATTACTGCGGCCTGCCGCTGCGCCCATCTATTCGGGTTAACACTCTTAAAATCAGCAGCGATGGGTTAAAGGCAATTCTTGAGCCTCGCGGCTGGCATTTTGAGCCCGTGCCCTGGTGCGAAGATGGCTTTTGGGTGAGTTATCCCCCGGAATGCCAGCCCGGTAATCTGGCCGAGCACATTCAGGGGCTGTTTTACATTCAGGAAGCCAGCTCCATGATGCCGCCCAGTGCCCTTTTCAAAGACGGCGACACGCCACGGGTGATGATGGATGTGGCCGCGGCGCCCGGCTCCAAAACCACCCAGTTGGCGGCGCTGATGCAAAATCAAGGGCTGCTCATCGCCAATGAGTATTCAGCAAGCCGCAGCAAGGTGCTGTATGCCAACACCCTGCGCATGGGCGCGGCCAATACAGCACTGACGCAGTTCGATGGCCGAGTGTTTGGCGCGTATTTGTACGAATCCCTCGATGCGATTCTGTTGGACGCCCCCTGCGGCGGAGAAGGCACGGTTCGTAAAGATCCTTTGGCGCTGAAAAATTGGGACCCGGCCGAAATCGAAGCTATTTCAGCCTTGCAGCGGGAACTGATTGACTCGGCCTTCCAGGCACTGAAACCAGGTGGCGTACTGGTATATTCCACCTGCACCCTGAATCGCCGGGAAAACCAGGACGTATGCCATTTCCTCAAGCAAAGCTACGGCGATGCAGTGGTCTTTGAGTCACTGCACGACCTGTTTGACGGCGCTGACAAGTCACTGACTGAAGAAGGCTTTTTGCACATTTGGCCGCAAATTTACGACAGTGAAGGCTTTTTTGTGGCCCGTATTCGTAAAACCGCCAGTGTGGCGCGAAATACCGACGAGCCAGCACCACCAAAGAATTTTCCCTTCACCAGGGCGAGTGCCAAACAGCGCCAGTTGCTTGACGAAGCGCTGTCCGCCCTGGGTTTAACACTTCCCGAAGATGGACTGATTTTCTGCCGGGATGACGAGTTTTGGCTCTGCCCTGCGCCCCTCGATGCCTTTATTGGCAAGGTGAGATTCCAGCGTATTGGTGTGAAACTTGCCGAGCAGCACAAACACGGCATTAAAGTGCGCCACGATGCCGTGATGGCATTACCTTGCAGCAAGATGCAGGAAGTGACCGCCGAAGAGGCGGTGAGCTTTTTGATGGGGCGGGATATTGCACTGGACAGCGCTGGCAAGGCACAGGGTGAAAAAATTCTGTCCTTGCATGGCATCGCACTTGGCGTTGCCAAACACTTGGGAAATAAGCTTAAAAACAATTACCCAAGGGATCTTTGCCGGGACAATGTGCAGATCTGAGTCAGATCTGACACGGCGATGAGAAACTGGTAAAAATTTTTTGCACAAAATTTAAGCAAAGGCTGAAACACTGTCCTACAATCATGTCAGTGTTTCCTTAATCCCCTTTTGCGACCGAATAGCGCACGGCTCTTTATGAGCCATTCCCCTGGGCCCAAAACAATCGGAATAGTTTTGGGCCTTTTTTTATCTGCCGCTCAGCGCCCTGCCAGACGGGCCGCATCCTTAAACAGGTTGAAGAAGTTATTGGTGGTGTATTCGGCAAGCTCCGGGAACTTTTCACCGCGAAGTTCGGCGACAAATTCCGCCACATCACGAACATAGGCTGGCTGATTTTCCTGGCCCCGGTGCGGCACAGGCGCCAGATACGGCGAGTCGGTTTCAACCAGCAGCCGGTCTTTTGGCACCTTGCGGATCACTTCCCTGAGCTCGGCGGCATTCTTGAAAGTCACAATACCGGAAACCGAGATATAAAAGCCCAGATCCATCGCCGCCTTGGCCATCTCCCAATTTTCGGTAAAACAATGCAGCACACCGCCCACGTTATCGGCACCGCCCTCTTTAAGCAGGCGGATAGTGTCTTCGCGGGCATCACGGGTGTGCACAATCAGGGGTTTATCGACTTCACGGGCCAACGCGATTTGCTGCTCAAAACATTGCAGCTGCAGCTCACGGCTGTCATCAGCGTAGTAATAATCAAGCCCGGTTTCACCAATGGCAACCACCCGGGGATGGGCGGCAAACTGCTTAAGCTCGGTGAGGTTCAGGCCCTCTTTCACATCCAGCGGGTGAACACCGCTTGAGAGAAACACATTGTCAAAGGCTTCCACCCGTTCACGCATGGACTCAAAGCCTTTCTGGCGCACATTCACGCACAGTACATAGTCCACACCGCGGGCCTTGGCGCCATCCAGCATGGCGGCCAGTGAGTCATGACAAGGCGCAGCCTTGAGCCTGTCGAGATGACAATGAGAGTCGATAAGCAAAGTGAATTTCCTGCCGGTCAAATTGAGGATGGCAAGGATAACGACCTACATGGTGCAGGTCAAATCACCCGAAGCCAGTTCGCGGGACAGCAGGTTCTCGATATGGTGCTTGTGGGTATCAGCATCGGATAAAATCTTCAGCCCAACGCCGGGCGGGCGGCCACCGGAGGCACCAACGGGATTGATCCACACCACCACGCCTTTGAGTTGATGCACGGTAGTAGCACCGGGCAAACGATAGGCGAGCGTCAGCTCCTGACCGAGGAAATGGCTTTCACTGGTCGAGACAAACAAGCCCGCGGGCTTGATAAAAGGCATATAGGCACGATACAGCTGATGCAGCGTATCGAAATTAACCACCAGATCTACCATAGGCTATTCGGCTTTTAATCCCTGATAACTTGAAACAATTCTGTGACATAGTGCCAGATAATTGACGCTTGGCATAGTAGTTAACGTATGGCACACAGCCATAATTTCGCCACTCAGACCGGCAACTTTTGCCGCTGCCAGCGCATTAATGCCGGACAGGCGTCTCACTTCATCCATCAAAACCACGTACAAAACTTTAAGTGCATCAGTGATTTGTTCTTCTCTGATATCTTTCAAGCTAGCACATAGATGACCCGTGGACAAACTGGAAAGCCAGTCTACACGAAACTGCTCCAGCACTGTTATGTAATTGTTGTGCAAGTAGTCTGCCAACTTTAATGGACCACCGGCAATGGGCAATGCCCACATGGCATCGGTTGCCAGTTGCTGCGCCGATAACCAGGTCGTAATCTGCCCGTTGTCGGGCGCCTGAAACGCAAGCTTCTGACAGCGGCTTTTCAGGGTGGGTAACAGCTGCGCCGGGGTGTCAGTGTGCAGCAGAATAAGGGTCTGCTCGCCCGGTTCTTCGAGGGTTTTCAGGAGCGCATTGGCAGCGGCATGGTTCATCCGCTCGGCGCCGTAAATCACCGCCAGCCGCTTACCGCCCTGCTGCGCCGTGGTGGCAAGTTTGCCAATCAAGCTGCGGATCTGGTCAACCTTAATTTGGTTGCCATCGGCTTCAATAGGATAAAAATCGGGATGGTTACCGGCGTTGAAAAGCTGACAGCTCTTGCACTGACCGCAGGCGCCAAGGGGCGTCAACTCAGTACAAAGTGCACTGGCTGCCAGCTCCTCGAGCAGAGCGCGGGCACCGAGCCCAGTATCCACGGCTACCAGCACCGCATGTGGCATGCGCCCCGATTGCAGCAGGCGCTGGAATTGATTAACGCTCGGTTCAAGCCAGGGCAAGCTTGCCATCAGTTGGCCTCCACAAAAGCCTCTTGCAGGCGCGCACTGATATCCTGATGCACTTCTGCCATGGGCTTGGACGCATCAATCACCAAAATACGCTCATCCTGCTGCGCCGCAGCAAGGAAGGTTGCTCTGGCGCGCTGGAAGAAATCAATCTCCTGCTGTTCGATGCGGTCAAGCTCGCCGCGCCGGGCCGCGCGCTCAAGGCCAATCAGCGGATCGATATCGAGATACAGCGTCAAATCTGGCTTAAAATCACCCAGAGTGATTTCACTTATGCGGGTAACAAGGTGCATCAAACCGCGGCCGCCGCCCTGATACGCGATGGACGACAGATTATGCCGGTCACCCAGCACCCACTGCCCGGTAGCCAGAGCAGGTTTAATCACATTGGCGACCAATTGCGCCCGGGCAGCATAAAACAGCAGGCACTCGGCCTCGTCGCACAGCGGATCGCCGGGCTCAGCGTTTTTCACCAGATCGCGAATTTTTTCCGCCAGCGGCGTACCACCTGGCTCACGGGTACAAAGCGGTGCCTGGCCTGTGTGTTTTGCTATCAGCTCTTTTACCAGTGCCACCGCACTGGATTTGCCAGCCCCTTCCAGGCCTTCAATTACGATAAATTTGCCTGCGGCGTGTGTCATCTCTGTCTTCTCTGATACTGGTTTACGGCCCGGTTATGCTCAGCCAGAGTGCGGGAAAACACGTGGCTGCCGTCGTTGCGGGACACAAAATACAAATAATCGGCATCGGCTGGCTGCGCGGCCGCCATCAGCGCTGCCCGGCCGGGCGCCGCTATGGGGGTGGGCGGCAAGCCATTAATTTTATATGTGTTAAAGGGCGTCGCTTCCTGCAAATCCTTACGGGTGATGTTGCCGTTAAAGCGCTCCCCCATCCCATAAATTACCGTAGGGTCGGTTTGCAGACGCATGCCTTTATTAAGCCGATTGATAAACACAGCAGCGATAAGTGGCCGCTCTTCGGCAAGGCCCGTCTCTTTTTCAATGATAGAGGCGAGGATCAGCAGCTCATAGGGGCTTTTCAAGGGCAAATCCGGCTCCCGCGCCTGCCAGGCCGCGTCGAGTTCTGCCTGCATTTTGCGGTAACTTTGGGTCAGAAGTGCAGCCACGCTCTGATCGGCATGATAACTGTAGGTATCCGGGAAAAACTTTCCTTCCGGCAGGCCTGAGTTGTCGCCTTCAGCCTTGAGCACAGTACGAAATGCCTCATCCTGCCAAACTAAACGTTCAGCCTGAGTCAGCTTTTGCTGCCACTCCCGTAGATTCTGGCCTTCTACCAGAGTGATGGAAAACTCTTTTACCTTGCCGCTGAGTAGCTTGGCAAACAGGCTGGCGGGCGTCTCGCCGGGTTCAAGTTGATACACACCCTGGCGGATAGCGGCAAATTCGGGGTGCAGGCGCAAATACCAATCGTATTGCCAACCTTGCGGCAACAACCCTTTATCGCTCAAAGCTTTACCAAGGGCTCGGGCGTGCATGCCCCTTGGCACTTCAAACTCCTGAGCCTCAGAGAGGGTAAGCGGGGTATTGCCAAAAGTTTCCAGGCTTTTTAGGCCCCACATCGCCACACCGGCGCCCAGGAGTGTCAGGGTCATAATGGTGGCAACCATGCCCAGCAGTAACTTTTTCATAGGGTAAGTTCCAGTGCTTTGCGCACCTTGTTCGTGCCATTGAAGGCTTTATAGTGAAAGTTGTCGATGCGAGTTACATCGACAATGCCAAGCAGGCTGTTGGTCATCAGTACCGCCTCAAACTGAGCCAGCTCAGCTCGGTGCAGCGGTTTCATCTCTACTGAGTAACCCAGCGTCAGCAGCGCCATAATTACCTGCTGACGCATCACACCAGAGACGCCGCTATAAGCAAGACTTGGGGTAATGCACTGTTTGCCTTTGATAAAGAGAAGATTGGCCATCGAGGCTTCAACCATTTGCCCCTGTGCATCACAGACCAAAAAGTCCTGGGCCCACTCGGGCAGCACCTGGCGGCGGATAAGCACCTGCTCTAACCGATTCAGATGCTTAATACCGGCAAGTTTGGGCTGACGGCCAAGCATAAGCTCGCTCGATGCCAGCGCTATCCCCTGCAGTTGCCAGCCTTGGTAATGGGCCGGAACATCAAAGGCACTCAGTACAGCCACAGGGCTGGGGTCTTCCGGCGGCTGATAACCACGGCCGCCCACGCCGCGACTGATAAGCAGCTTTAATCCCCTTGGGGTTTTATGTTTGGCCTGCGACTTAGCGGCCATAATCAGCCTTGCCTCGATATCCTTGATATCCAGCGCAAAACCAAGGCGGCTGGCACCCTGCTTTAACCTGGATAGATGGGATTCGAGAAAGGCGACCTTGCCCGAGCGGCTCAGCGCCATGGTGGCAAAAAGGCCATCGCCATAGGCGAGGCCTCTGTCCATTGGAGAAATCTTGTGTGCCTGCTCTGAATGAGCTGGCTCCAGGGTCAAATCGAGCCAGCAAAGGCTGGCTACTGCCAGGCCCTTGCCGCCTTCCATGGTCACAGTGGCCATGGGCAGACTCAGCCGTCCTGACTGATGCGGCTGGCTACCGCTTCCTGCTGATCCTTGTATTTGGCGTTCTTGCGCTTGTTGTAAGGGCGCGCCACCGGGCCACTCAAACGCTCAAAGTTGAGAGCGCCGATGGTCATGCCAGGGCGCAGCGCCAACGGCAATTTACCGCTGTTGTAGAACTCCAGCACAATTTTGCCCTGCCAGCCCGGATCGATACGGTGCGCGGTTACGTGCACCATCAAACCCAGACGTGCCAGCGACGAGCGGCCATCGAGCCAGCCAACGATATCAGCAGGCAAAGTCACACTTTCCAGTGTCACGGCCAGCGCCAGTTCGCCCGGATGCAGAAAGAAAGCATCGCCGTCTTTGATGTCGATTCTATCGCTCATCACCCGATCGAGCGCCGCCTGTACTTCGGCACTGGGGCCACTTAAGTCGATAAAAGGCGCGGTGTGATCCTGAAACACCCGAAACTGGTTACCCAGACGCACATCCACGCTGACACCGCTGATGGCATCGTTGCTCGGACGGGGTTCAATGAGGATTTTGCCTGCATCGAGCGCCTGTTCAATTTCAATGTCAGTCAATCGCATTTTGCCTTTATCTCCCTGAATTATTCGTTTTATTTTGCCAACAGGTGCTGAATACGCGCCTTGAGAATATCGGTGGCAATCCGGTTTTTACCGCCACGGGGTACTATGATGTCGGCATATTGCTTGGAAGGCTCGATAAACTGCAAAAACATCGGCCTTACCGTTTTTTGGTACTGGCTGATCACCGACTCCATGGTGCGGCCGCGCTCGGCCACATCGCGGGTCAGACGGCGCAGGAAACAGATATCCAGCGGTGTATCCATAAACACTGAGGCGTCCATCAGATCACGCAGATGCGGATCGGTGAGCAGCAAAATCCCTTCCAGAATGATCACCTTCTTCGGTGTCATTGGGCGGGTTTCGTTCATGCGGGTGTGCTCGGTGTAACTGTACACGGGAATGTCCACCGACTCGCCATTTTTCAGGTTTCGCAGGTGCTGCGCCAGCAACTGATGATCCATGGCCTTGGGGTGGTCGTAGTTGGTCTGCACCCGTTCTTCCATGGACAGATGGCTCTGATCACGGTAGTAGGAGTCTTCTGCGATAACACCTATCTGATCCGTTCCCAGATCACGGCACAATTCTTCATATATGGTCTTTGCGATAAGGCTCTTGCCCGATGCACTTGCCCCTGCAATCCCAATAATGACACATTGCTGCGAATTCATATACTTAAAACCTTACTCGTCGTCCGATATGCTAATTGAAACACCGGTCTGGGGTTTGGCTTTGGCCAAACTGGCTCCCACACTGCGGGCAATCTCCCGGTAGATAGCCGCAATTTCACCCGAAGGCTCGGCCACCACAGACGGCAAGCCTTTATCCATTCCTTCCCTGATGGCGATGTTGAGTGGCAACGCGCCAAGCAGCGGTACGCCGTAACGCGCAGCTATATCGCTGCCGCCCTGGGTACCAAAGGGGTGTTCCTTGTGCCCGCAATTGGAGCAAAGGTGAAAACTCATGTTCTCCACAATGCCAAGCACCGGGATATTCACTTTATTAAACAGGGTGATGCCCTTTTTGGCATCCAGTGTGGCTATGTCCTGCGGTGTGGTGACCACCACGGCGCCGCTCACCGGCACCTTTTGTGACAGTGTCAGCTGGATATCGCCGGTACCGGGGGGCATGTCCACCACCAGGTAATCGAGCTCAGGCCAACTGGTTTCGTTCACCAGCTGCACCAATGCGCCTGCCGCCATAGGGCCACGCCAGACAGCGGCTTGCTCGTCCGCCAGAATAAAACCAATACTTTGCGCTGAAATACCGTGGGCCTTGGCGGCGGTCATCATTTTGCCGTCCGGGGATACCGGCTTGAAGTCGGGCACGCCCAGCATCAAAGGCACGGACGGGCCATAAATGTCGGCATCAAGAATACCCACATTGGCGCCTTCTGCCGCCAGCGCCAGTGCCAGGTTTACCGCAGTGGTGGATTTACCCACGCCGCCTTTACCGGACGCAACCGCAATCACGTTCTTCACATTGGGGATAGGCGCCGCATTGGTGTTACCTGTGTTGCTTGGCACCTGCAGGTCGATTTCGCATTCAACTTCGTCGATGGCATCGAGCTTGGCCAGCGCCTGAGTAAGCGCCATGACCGTGTCTTTGTAGGTGCTTTGACAGGGGTAGGAATACACCAGCCCCAGCTCCAAACGGCGGCCATTGAGGGCCAGTTTGGTGACCATCCCGGCGCTTACCAGCCCCTGCTGTAACTTGGGTTCGATAAAGGCTTCGAGCACGGCGAGTACTGCAGACCTCAGCGGTTCCTGCAGCTGATAATTCTGTGAAGACAACACCTGGGACATTCTCCGGCGCAAAAATTTGCCCAAGTGTATCAGATATTGCCGAAAAGATGCGTGCACAAATGACTCAATTGCACAGGCATTTGGTGAAAATAGTGCGCGCATCGGTTAGTATCTAAGCCAATTATTTCGGGACCAACACGATTTTGAGTAAAGATGGCCAATTCACAACGTAAAATCCTTGTCACCAGCGCCCTTCCCTATGCCAACGGCCCAATCCACCTGGGGCACATGCTGGAATACATCCAGACCGATATCTGGTCACGTTTTCAAAAGCTTCGCGGCCATGAGTGCCACTACATTTGCGCCGACGATGCCCACGGCACGCCTATCATGCTCAAGGCCCAGCAACTTGGCATGGCTCCCGAAGAGATGATTGCCCAGGTTAATGTTGAGCATCAGCAGGACTTTGCTGACTTCAACGTGGCCTTTGACAACTATCACAGCACCCACAGCGACGAAAACCGCGAACTGGCGAGTCATATCTATCTGAAACTGCGCGATGGCGGCTATATCAAGAGCAAGACTATCTCCCAGCTGTTCGACCCAGAAAAGTCGATGTTCCTGCCAGACCGCTTCGTTAAGGGCACCTGCCCCAAGTGTAAGTCCGAAGATCAGTACGGCGACAACTGCGACAACTGCGGCGCAACCTACAGCCCAACCGAGCTGATTAACCCGCGCTCTGCCGTCAGTGGTGCCACGCCGGTAATGAAAGAGACCGAGCACTTCTTTTTCGACCTGCCTGCCTTCGAAGGCATGCTCAAACAGTGGACCCGCTCAGGCGCGCTGCAGTCAGAAATGGCCAACAAGCTGGATGAATGGTTCGAACAGGGCCTGCAACAGTGGGACATCACCCGCGATGCCCCTTACTTCGGCTTTGAAATCCCCGATGCACCGGGCAAGTATTTCTACGTGTGGCTCGATGCCCCAATCGGCTACATGGGCTCATTCAAGAACTTCTGCGACAAGCGCGGCGATATCAACTTCGACGAATTCTGGGCCAAAGATTCCAGCGCCGAGGTGTACCACTTTATCGGCAAAGACATCGTCTACTTCCACAGCCTGTTTTGGCCAGCCATGCTGCACGGCGCCGGTTACCGCCAGCCAAGCAGCGTGTACGCCCATGGTTATGTAACAGTAAACGGCGCCAAGATGTCCAAGTCCAAGGGCACCTTTATCAAGGCCCGTACCTATCTGGATCACCTGGACCCTGAATACCTGCGTTACTACTACGCGGCCAAACTCAGCGCCCGTATCGACGATCTGGATTTAAACCTCGAAGACTTTGCCCAGCGGGTGAACTCCGACTTGGTTGGCAAGCTTGTTAACCTCGCATCCCGTACCGCCGGCTTTATCACCAAGCGCTTCGATGGCAAGCTCGCCGCCGTAGCCGACAAGAGCCTGATTGACAGTTTCCTTGCAAAGCAGGACCTGATTGCCGAACTGTTTGAAACCCGCGAATACGGCAAAGCCATGCGTGAAATCATGGCGCTGGCCGACGTGGCCAACGGCTTCGTGGCCGATGCGGCTCCATGGCAGCTGGTGAAACAGGATGACAAGCAGGAAGAGGCCCATCAGGTGTGCTCCAACGCTTTGAACCTGTTCGGTATTCTGGTCACTTACTTAAAGCCTGTGCTGCCGCGTCTTGCCAAAGACGTGGAAGACTTCTTCAGGATGGAACTGACCTGGGATGGTCTTGGCAGCGATTTGAGCGGCCATGAAATTGCACCGTTCAAGCCAATGATGCAGCGTGTGGAGCTGGATAAGGTTGCTGCCATGGTGGAAGCCTCCAAGGAAAACCTGCAAGCCACTGCAGAGCCAGTTAAAGCAGGCCCGCTGGCCGATGACCCCATCAGCCCAACTATCAGCTACGAAGACTTCGCCAAAATCGATTTGCGCGTAGCGCTGATTAAAAAGGCCGAAGCCGTACCAGAAGCCGATAAACTGCTGAAACTGCAGCTGGATATTGGCGGTGAAGTGCGTCAGGTGTTTGCCGGTATCAAGTCTGCCTACAACCCGGAAGATCTGGAAGGCAAACTCACCGTGATGGTAGCGAATCTCGCGCCGCGCAAGATGCGCTTTGGCATGTCCGAAGGCATGGTGCTGGCCGCAGGCCCTGGCGGTAAAGACCTGTTTGTACTGGAGCCACACGAAGGTGCCCAGCCTGGCATGCGGGTGAAATAACTTCGCTCTGCGTTGAAATAAAAAAGGCCGCAATTGCGGCCTTTTTTATTTATTCCGGTTGCTGATTAAACCACCTTAAACCGGATTGTCGATATCCACAAAATGGTGAGTCAGACCAAATTCACGGCGCAGGTGCTCACCTAAAGCCTCAATGCCATAACGCTCGGTGGCATGGTGACCGGCAGCAAAATAATGAATGCCCTGCTCTTTGGCGCTGTGGAAGGTGCGCTCCGACACTTCACCGCTGATAAAGGCATCGACGCCCTGACTCACGGCAAGGTCGATATAGTCCTGGGCGCCACCGGTGCACCAGGCAAGGCGCTGTACGGGTCTGTCCGCAGCGATATGCAGTGGCGTACGGCCCAGCACCCGCTCAAGCAGGCTACTGAAGGCTGCGCCGCTTAGAGACGCATCCAGAGTGCCGCTCCACAGCAGCCCATCACCGACATTCTCAAAGGCTTCGGCATCGAGAATGCCCAGGCGCCTACCTAGAGTGGCGTTATTGCCCACCACCACATGAGCATCCAATGGCAAGTGGTAACCGAAGAGATTGATATCATGGTTCAGCAGCGCCTTAATGCGGCGCTGTTTCATACCCACTATCACATCGGGTTCATTTTTCCAGAAAAAGCCGTGGTGAACCAAAATCGCATCGGCGTTAAGCTCGATGGCTCTGTCGATAAGCGCCTGACAAGCCGTTACCCCGGTAACTAGGGTATTGATTTCATCCCTGCCCTCAACCTGCAGGCCATTGGGGGCATAATCCTTAAAACGGCTGATTTGAAGAAAGTCGGCCAAATACTGATCCAACGTGCTGCGCTCCATGGCGCCTCCCAGACTGTGCTTAATATTCAATACGTTGATGGCAAAGTGTACTTATCTTGCCCTCAGCGTCAATCCGCGCTGCATATCTCGCCAGTCGGCGGCGAAAAATTGGACAAGACAGGCATCCGCTTTTACTATGTGGCCGGTAACCCAAACAACCATAGACGACAACAGGTTATATCAATATGTCTAACATGACCAAAGAAGAGGTGATCTCAGCCTTGGAGGCCGCGCTGGAGAAAGCCGAAGGCCGTAAGGTAAGCATTGAACAGAAAGGAAGCTGGTTCAAAATTGATGGTGGCAAATCCCTGCGTTTCGCTGAGCTAGAAGCCATGCTGGCCGAGCACAGCGGCAGCAGCGCCAAGAGTGCCCCAAAGGCCGCCAAACCGGCACCGGCCGCAAAGGCCGAACCTAAGGCTAAAGCCAAGGCAGCCCCCAAAGCCGCAGCCAAGCCAACTGCCAACACCGGCAAGGGGGGCCTGCTGCCAAAAGACCTCTGGAAACAGCAACTGCTGGCCAAAGGCAACACCTTGCCCCGCGGCGTGAAGTAACGGCGCAGGCATAAGCGCGGCCCAACTGCCCAACCGCAGCCTAAAGCCCGGTAATGCCGGGCTTTTGTGTATAAAAGCAATTATTGCTGACTGAAAATAAACCAGACAATCATCAGCGGTAATATCGGTCCTAAAAACCAGAGTAACGCAAAATAGCTGGTATCGAAGTGACGATGTAATAGGTAGATACTCAGCCCCGATGTGATGGGATAAATATAAAAAAGCCCACGAATAATCCGCATCGAGAGTGCATAGGACATTTCTGCACCGGGCAATGAGGCAAACATCATGGCAAACCAGCCAAAGATACTGATTAACCCCATCAACGCCATCACGAACCTGACAAGCAGCTGTTCCATCGAATAACGCTCCTTGTTAACTTATCCCAGCTTAGGCACCATCTCATCTCTGTGCTCATATATACAAAAAATATAAAAAATTTTGCTTACTCGCTCTCATTGGAACAGTTAAAAAACAACCAAAACATCATTAATCAATACAGTTATCAACTACTCCAGACAACCAGTCAATCGGATAATGAAATCCTAGTCAAGCCATGAGCAAGGCGTCAACAATTATGGGTGTCTTATTTAATTAACATTCAAAACATCAAAAAGGTTCGGCTGTCCTGTATTCTGTATTATATTCCAGTATTATAGGTTACACAAAAATGCCCTTCTCACACAGCGATTAATCACGTGATAGAAAGGCGTACTTTCCGCATCTATCAACTGGCTACGGGCAGTGGTCATGGCAAGCCTCAACGGGTTCAAAGCAGGTAATTCAAAGCCTAGCCGAGGGTCTGCAAAACATCAAAAGGTTTGGCTGTCCTGTATTCATTGTGAGTTTATATTTTCTATTAGAAATACTTTCATCTTTTACCTCCAACCCCCTTATATCTACCAGCATCACTTCTAGGGAAGGTGCGAACAAGTCCTCGCACAGCTCTGGCTTTGATAGCGACGACAGTTCAAGGCATTCAACTGAAGGCATGGCTGGGCACCCCCACCGTCCTGCTAAAGTTGAATAACGAAGAAATGGTGTTGCTATCAAAGCCCCGTAGGGCTTGGATTAAAGCGGTATCTGCTGCGTTACAGTTCTTGCTAAGGACTAGAGCCATTCGCTGCGAATGTGCCTTGCATCTATCCACTTTAAGCACACGCAGAGCAAGCACAGGACTTATCCGCACCTTCCCTAATAGGCACATGGTTAAAATTTTATAAATGCATCATTTTCAAAAAAATATATAAATCCCTTAAAAAAATCTTCATCCAAGGCATTATTTTTCTGAAGGATTACATTGTTCACGATGCCTTGTACTGACTGAATTCCCATAACATACCTATATCCTGCATTTTTAACCACATTAGGATCTTCATCTGGATCATCAGAATCAACATCATCAGGGTCTTCGATCATAACTAATGAATCTAAGCTCCATGAAGAAACATCCTTAGGTAAATACAAGGCTAAAAACCAATCAATATTCCCTGCGTTTCTTAATACTTCTCTTAGATTTTTATAAATCATTTTATCTCCCTCCTCCCCAATTATACATTCCTCCTTTCCCACCCGGGTGTAAGGATTCCTGAACTACGCCAGGAGCCTGGTGTTGAGATACAGGGACCAATTGCATAACGCCAGGTTTTTCTGGATGATGATGCCATGTCAAATCGCTAGTAGGTGACCGTCTTGGGTGTGCGCCACGTGGTCCAGGTTTGACCCCTTCTGTAATTCCAGGGTACATTTCTTCCATACTTTTCGCAAAATTAGGATCTGACTGCATAGCTTCATGTAAATTTTTATTCGAATCCTGGAAATGAGCTTTATCTGTACGTCCAGGGTAAAGCGATCCATCGATCTTGGTTTCATAAACAACTGAATAATTTGGGCTATTAAGTGGCCTGCCAGATGCGTCCGCGCTCTCAGGACACCCACTCAACCCCAGTGGATCGACCCATTCCAAGGGATTGTGCACATAGGCCTGTGGCCTGCTGCCGCCGGCCATGCCGATGGGATCGGGACTCAGGTATTGGCAGATATCCGGGTCGTAGTATCTGTGCCGATTGTAATAGAGCCCGCTCTCACGGTCGTAAATCTGCCCCTGAAAGCGCAGGTCACAGTGTAACGGCTCGTTAGCGGCTTGTTCAAGATAGTGTTTTGGCTTACCCGTTAAGCGCCACTGCTCAAATTCGCGCCACAGCCCGGCCTCACCGCGCCAGGCCACTTCGCCTTCTTCGCTGCAAAGCTCCCGCACCGTACCCGCCTGGTCGACTACGGCCAGATGCAGCTCAATCTCGGATGATGGCATCGGCGCACTGTTATCACGTTTAACCGGCGCCGGGCTGTCAACTGCCTGCGTGAGCTGCGGCTGACTGTGCTGGCGCGCCTGGGCCAGTGGCCGGAAGCTGCCGGGCTCATAGAGCCACTGGGTAGTGGCAATACTGCCGTCGGCAAAATATTGCTGCTGCTGACACAGCTGGTCCCCTTGCCAGCGGTATTTGACCTCGCCGCGGGCGCGGCCCTGCTGGCTGCGGTATTTGCGTACCCGCCTGCCAAAGACATCGTACTCGTAATGCCAGACTTCGCCATTTTCGAGACTGAGCTGCACCAGGCGGTCTTCTTCATCCCAATGGAAGAAACGGGTCTGAGGCCTGAACCCGGGCTTAAGCACGGTTTTTTCCAGCAAGCGACCATTGGCGTCATAACGCAGAGTGATTGGCCCCTGGCGCACCACCCGGCCTGCCTCGCCATACTGCAGGGATTTTTCCAGCCGCTTTTCGGCCAGCGACACCAACTTGTTATCGCCATTGTGGCTGAGTTGACGCTCGATATGGGTCAGTTGCAGCTCGGAGTCATAGCTAAAGAAGCGCAGCTCCTTTTGCTCGTGCCAGGGCGCTGTGCGCTGCTCACTGATAATTTGCCCGAGGGCATTGTGGGCGTATTCGCTGCGGCCCCAGTGGCTGTCTTCCACCGAAGTTAAGTGGCGCTGATGGTTGTATTGATAACGGCGGTCAATCCCGCTGAATCGACCTCGCAGTGCGTGACTTCTACCTGAATCTCCTACAGGCATCAGCGCCTGGGAAGCGAGCAGGCCATCGGCGGTAAAGGATTGCTGCAGTAAAAAGCCCAGGCCATTGCCGCGGCGACTTTCCTGCCCCTGTGTGTTGTAGTCGAAGCTGAGCGGCGCAAAATCACCGATACTCAGCTGAGCCAACCTACCCTGTTGCCAGTTAAGCTGCTCAGGCAGCAACAGGCCGTCACTGCCAACTCGGCGACCCGCCGGGCTGTAATGGTAGCGGCTGCTGGCACCGTCGAGAGTTTCTGCTATCAGCCTGCCGGCACCATCGTACTCAAATTCAACTTCCGACACAGGGTTACGGCCGCGTATAAGCCTACCAGCCGCATCGTAATCGAAATAGCTGTTGACCATCACCACACCACTGGGGCCGCGGGTTTGCTTTTGTAGCAATCTGCCGCACAGATCATGATAGAAATGGATACTGCTGCCATCTGTTGCGGTGCGGCTCTTCAAGCGACCTGCTTCATCGTATTCAAAACACGTTTGACGCCCATCCAGGTGCGTCTCTGCCACGACCTGACCACTGGTGTTGAACTCCAGCCGCCAGGCTTCTCCCTTGCTGTTGGTAATACCGGCAAACTGGCATTCTCCGTTGTAGTAAAGCTTCAGCGAGTGACCGAGGGCATCAATGCTTTCCAGCAGCAGGTCAAAGGCCCCATAACGGTATTGCTGAGTTATTCCGGCATTGTCGGTGGCCTTAGTGAGGTTACCTTCCAAATCGTATTCGAAGTGGCTGCTGCCTTGCTGGGCATCTTCAAGTTCATTCACCAGCGTTGTGCCGTGCTGATAGTTGAAGCGGCGGCGCTGCTCACCGCTTTGAACCTGAACCAAGCGGCCAAGCTCATCGTAGCTCAGCTGTAATGGTGGCTGCCCGGGGGGCATGACCTTACTTGGCAGGCCGAAGCCGTTATCGTATTCAAAGCCGGTTTGTTCACCATCGGCATCGATAGACCAGGCCAATTGCCCCATGCCGCTATATTCAAAGTAACTTGGCTTGCCGAGTGGGTCGGTCACACTGACAAGATTGCCCTGCTTATCCCACTGATATTGCCAGCATTCGCCCGCTTCGTTGGTATAGGCCAGTACCTTGCCCTGCTCATCGTGCTGCCATTGGCGTAACTTTCCATCGGCTGCCGTAATCCGACTTGGCTCGCCGTAGGTATTTCGTTCAATCTGGGTGGTTTCTCCAAGGGCGTTGCTTAAGCGCACCAGTTGGTTGTTCTGCCATTCGCGGTAGAGGGTTTCGCCATTTGGCATCACCTCACGGATGATGTTGTTGCGCTCATCGCGGTGGTACATCTTGATGCCATCGAGTGGGCTGCGGTAATAGACGATACGGTTGTCATCGTCATAGTGCAGGGCATCACAGAAACGTTTGTCGGCGCCGCGAGAGCGAATCGCGCGGCCTTTTTCATCGAAGTCATGCTCAACCCAGGTGTGGCTCAAGTCCTGCCAACGCAGCAACCAGCCTTGTTCAGAATACTGGTAGTCGAAGTTTCGGCCTGGATCTGCACGGCAACGTAGCAAAAATCCATTGTTGTCATACTGATAACTGGCCAATGTCTTTAGAAAATCACCATTGCCGGCATACAGTTCCAGGGTGTCTATACGCCTGCAGCTACCTTTGACCTTAATCACACGGCCATCGAACAGATGGATGCCCTTGAGATGTCCGCGGTCATAGACAAATTCATGGCTGCGGCCTTTGCCATCCGCGATTCGGCTAAGCAGCAGACGAGAACCTATACTGTGATTAAATTCGTATTCCAATCCATCGATATGGCGAAGCAACAGTTGACCCTGTCGGCGGGTAAAGCGCCACTTCGGCATGTGGGCCGCAGCAACACTCTCCCCTTCCACTGGAATAACAAAGGCTGCTTTGTTGTATTCACCGTCGGTAAAATGGGCAATGTCGTCATCAAGCTCCAGGTACATATCCCAGTCCGCTCGCCAGCGGCGGCCCAGCAGACCGGGCTCTACATCGGGAGATGAATAATAAAAGCGCTTCAGCGACAAACCAAAGGCTGCGGGCAAAACGAAGTCGGTGCGCCAGTCCACCACAAAGCCCGTCGCCATATCGATTGGACAGCCGTTGGTGCACACACCATTTTCCCCCGGTCGGGCCTTGTTGGATTCATCCACCTTAGCGGCTGTAGCTTCTGAGCGTGCCGGTTTGACATCTTTACCGGCATTGAGTCCGACCTGGGGTTTAGGGGTGTTTTTTGGTCTGGGTGTACCGGTGAGCCGGGTAACAACCTTCCCCAAAAATTCATCCACTTTGCTGCAAACCCAATCGATTTGTGCTTCGAGCTTTTTCGCCATATCCCGCATAGCTGTGATCAAGGCCTGAAAGCTTTCAGGCATCAGGCGAAAAATCCAGTGAGCGCCGTTTTTGACAGCCCTGGTGAGACCGTCGATGATCTTATTGATAAGAGCCAATGCATCTTTGGCGACAGATTTGATTTTGTTTGCAAAATTCTTAAGAAACTTCACCAGGTTTCCGTTAGACAACCCACGAAGTACCCGAATTGCTGACTGTATGGCTTCCGGCGTGTTTTTCCTCAAAGCCTCAAGCACTGCTGAGCCGGTCTTCTTGAGTGCATCACCAAGCCCCGGAACAAAACCCACGACGACCAAGGCACCCATCGCCCAGTGCATGGTACTGCTGCGGGCATTGGCATCGGAATATGTCGTCCAGCCCCATTCACCCAGATCGTAAATATCCATGGCTTGCCCCACCACGGGTATAAAGCCCAGCGCAATTTCGCAAAACAGCAGAATGGCACTGTTGTCTCCAGCTTTGGCTACCACTTCTGCTGGTAAGCTGACGTGTATTTTATTGATAGCTTTACGCAGCGATGCAGGCCCTTTATTGATCTGCTCATTCAGTTCCCAAAATCGATCGTAAGCAGGTTCATACTCGTCAGGCACATTCAAAAACAAACTGGTGTCATCGATGTCGATATGACTATCACTGCTGTCATCGGCATCGTATTCGATAAAGCCTTTGTTTCTTAACAGCGTAAACAAGGTGAAATATTCACCGGCCAACGCCGCATGTTCCGGGTTTACCTGTAGGGATGGGTTATTGGGCTTGGTTTGGGCGGGCTTAAATTCATCGGAACCCTCATCAAGCAGGATCTCAAACGGGCCGCAGGGCATATCCTCAACCAGACACAGACCTTTTTTATCGGTTTTGCCCTCGACTTGTGTACTTTTGCTGTCGGTGAGAACAAACGGAGCCTCTGGCACCGGGCTGCCGTCGTCATAGTGATAAAAGATCAATGCGCTGCAACCGCACTCAACACAACTGCCCTTCAACACATTGTCTGTAGTGAAATTTTGCTCGGCAGCCTGTTCACTTGAGAGCAATTGCGCTTTTTTACCGTTAGTCATGGGTTACTTCCTTGTCCAATTCTACTTCTGCGGCGCGATAAAGCTGTTGCATTCGCGATTGTTCACCCTCGGCCCGCGCAGTGATTACATCTTTGGCCCAAGCCTGTTCGGCGAAATCAGCCCCAAAGAGCACGGCGAGTGTCAGCCATTTGATTTGCTGCTGCTTTCCCAAAAAGCCATAATTCTGCGCCTGCTCTACCCCCGCATCGATAAATTCAACGGCATCAGCTTCTGACCAGTACTGTGTTTCCGGATGGTGGGCGTTGAGATGAGCTAGAAAATCTCGTTGGCGGCGATAGCGATTGTGATTATCAAGCGCCAAATACTGTGCCTTCGAAAGCCTTCTGGGCGCATCCAGCTTGTCATTTCGGGTAACTCCGGCCTTGGGCCAATGGTGACGAAAGATGCCATTTTCGTTGATAAGCAGCAGTGATGAGGCAGGTCCATAGAAAGCCGTGATGTCATCTTCAGTGCTGGCGGCCATAAGGCTTGCCAACACCTCAGGGTCCCACAATCGCAGCAACGCAGCCTCTTGGGAAGAGTCGCTATGCTCGTCAGCAACCAGTGTCCAACTGCGGATGTGCCCCATCAGCTTTAATAACTGCTGCTCAGGGGTATAAGCCATCATCTGGCCTTCCAACACCCAGGCCATGCCCCACTTGGATTGTGCGCAGATTTGTTCTGCCAATTGGGCCCAATTGGCGGTATGAGCCTTGATAAGATAAGGCGAGAGCGATGCGTGCAGCCGCCCCATTTCCCCCCAGTAGAGTCGGTTCACCGTTAAATCTTCGGGTGACTGATGCTCGGCAATCGCCATCACATCCCGATTGAAGGTCGCATCGGCCAATAAAAACACGGCATTGCTGGTTAAATAGCCAGGCCAATTATCAGCAGCGATCTGCTCGGGAGTAACTTGGGGAATTAACTGCATGTTCAGATCCTTGAACTTGAAAATACGAAAAAGAGGTCGTCCTCAGGGTGTCAGCCAATTGTAAAAATCAGTTTTGGCAGCCAGTTCAATCTGGCTCTCACACTGCAACTGAAACTTAGTCAGTGCGTCAGCTGGGGAGTTGGACTTAATCAACAGCTGAAATTCGGGCAGATGATAGTATTGACGCCCCCAAACAAAGCATCGCTGGGCAATGAACTCATGTTCTGTTGGCTGGAGTGTTGGAAACACCTTTTCGACCGCATCAAGACAGCCAAGGTAGACCTTGGTTATCTGATCAACTGAAAGCTCGGTTTGGTGGTAAAGTGACAAGCGTCCAAAGAGCGCTTTAACTTGCTCATATCGTCTTGCGGGTCTTACCAAAAACTCATACTGCTCGTCATTCAGATACAGCGGAGAAAAGTTATCAAAATTGCTGTTTAACTCCGAGTGGCGCCCCGCCAGCAATGACCAACCTGGTAACTCGGGTCTATAAATCCGCCCGACATCAGCTAGCCACTGGATCTGCTGCTGCTCGGTTAGCACAAACCAAAGCCTTGGGAAAACATCGGTGGCATGGCATGGCAGCGCTGCCAGGGCACCGGTTGGGTAATGTGCAACAAGCCGTTGTTGCCAAAACTGCTGTGCCTGACTCCAATCAAGATTGGATTCAAACAGCAGAGGGGCAAAAAGCCCGTCGAAGACCTCAGAAGTCCACAGCAACAAGGTTTCTGCTGCATTACCTTCAATTAGCCTGAGCAATATCAAAGGGTCATCGCTTGACTGGATATTGGCAGGCCAATAGATATGTCGCCAACAGTCGCTTTGAGCGCATACCTGCCACCTGTCTTGCCAATCTGGATGCAGAATCGGTGAAATAATCGCATACAGGTATTGGGCACTATGCTCGCGGACAAGTTCGTGTAACAACCAAGTAGAAACGGGACTATTACCCGAGGCATCTGTTTTCGTCATTCAGGGCACTCTTGTATTGAATGGCTTCAATCGTCCAGTTTCACTTCAATTTTGTAGCCAGGTTTACCTTCCTTGGCCCAGCGGGTCCTTACCTCAGCCGGGCTTGGCGGTGGAAATGCAACCCCTTTCTCCAGCAGATATTGCTTAACTTTTAGCAACCACTGGTAGTTATCAGAGCCCTCTGTGTAAATTTTCCGATTCAAGAAGTCATCAACGCTCCAGGCTATATCAGCCCCAGCTTTGTCATAAGCATAAGGGTCACTACCCTGTTGAAGCATGACATAAACCAGTTCCCAGTCATTTAGATCGCTGGCATACAATGCGGCATGACTTCCGCTGCCATCGCAAAGATTAGGATCGGCGCCAAATTTCAAAAGCGTGTCTATTGCGTCGAAATTAGCCTCTCCTATGGCGCCAAAGAGCGCTGGCTGCTTCAAATGATTCATGCTGTTTGGGTCACCACCCGCTTGCAACAGGAGCCTGAGCCACTCGATATCCTTCCAACCAGCGACATAAGTCACCGGGGTATTGCCTTTACCACTTTTAAAATTGGGATCAGCCCCCAACTTCAGTGCCAACTGCATGCCTTCTTTGTCATGCCGCGCTATAAACCAAAAGAGTGGTGTGATCTCATGCTCGCCAATCACATTTAGATCAACGCCTGATGCCAAAAGCGCTTTGGCTTTTGTTTCATCACCCTTGGAAATGGCTGTCAGTACCGCAACCATTTGTGGCTCAAAAAACTGCTTCGCATCCATATTCTGTCCAGACTCGGCCATTCCAGCATAGCCACAGGCACCCAGCAGTCCGGCCAACAGAGTTCCAATCCATCGCTGCACGCTTAGCTTCATCCATGATCCCCGCACTGAATTGCAATTTGCAGGCTGCCCGCAGCCATCAATCCCTAGGGGTAAAACATCGCAAGGCGTTACAACCGTCTAAGTGACTTTTAGCTGGTGGTGAGTTCGCCTGAATGGAAAATCTCTACTTATCCAGCTCAACTTCTATCTTGTAGCCGGGCTTACCTTCTTTGGCCCAACGGGTCCGCACCTCAGCCGGGCTTGGCGGTGGAAATGCCACCCCTTTCTCCAGCAGATATTGCTTAACTTTTAAAAGCCACTGGTAGTTATCGCGGTTTGGGTCATACAGCTTGTCGACTTCCACATCGTTCACGATTGCCGCAATGTCAGCACCGACTGAGGAGTACTGACGGTAATCACTTCCCCGCTCTAACATCAGATACACCAACTCCCAATCATTAATGAATGCAGCGTAGAGTGCAGCGTTTCGCTTGGGTCCATCTGTCACGTTAGGATCTGCGCCAAATTCCAAAAGTGTGTCTATTGCGTCGAAATTAGCCTCTCCTATGGCGCCAAAGAGGGCTGGCTGCTTTAAATGATTCATGCTGTTTGGGTCACCACCCGCTTGCAGCAGGAGCCTGAGCCACTCGATATCCTTCCAACCGGCGACGTAGGCCACCGGGGTATTGCCTTTACCACTTTTAAAATTGGGATCAGCACCCAACTTCAGTGCCAACTGCATGCCTTCTTTGTCATGCCGCGCTATAAACCAAAAGAGTGGTGTGATCTCATGCTCGCCAATCACATTTAGATCAACGCCTGATGCCAAAAGCGCTTTGGCTTTTGTTTCATCACCCTTGGAAATGGCTGTCAGTACCGCAACCATTTGTGGCTCAAAAAACTGCTTCGCATCCATATTCTTTCCCCCAAAGCCACAAGCGCCCAAAAGTCCAACCAACAGGCAACCCAACCAATGCAGTCCGTTCCTTTTCATGTAGATATTCCATTTGCTAGCCAGCTGTTCCGGTCAGGATATCGATATCTTCAACCTTTTGCTTCTCTATTCCGGCGATTACCTGCTCCATGCCATGACGACTGACTGGATTTAGTCCAGTTCCAGGTAAAGAATGCATCTCGCCTGCGGCTTCAGGCAATGCATCCTTTTTGAATAAAGCCGCGGCTCCAAGGGTACCAACAGTGGCTCCCACGGGCCCAAAAAACAGACCACCCAGTCCGCCCAGCAGGCCTGGCAGCAATAGCCCTCGGCCTTTTTGAATTCCCGTCAGCACCTCACCGTCGACGGATTGAGTCTGGATAAGATTATCTATCTCGGCCATGGGTAACCCACCACGGCGTGCGACCGTGTTCGGGTGCAAGCCAGCGGCATTGTAGGTATACCCCGGCAATCCTGTGACCCCAACGGCACTCGCTGCTAACCCACCACCGAGTGAGTGACCAACCATCACATCTGCTGCGCCAGCCAATTTAATCTGTCGCGCTAAATCCATCGCCTGATTGTACTGGGCACTTTCCTGCCCAATGCCTTGCTGCCCATTGGTCGCCCAATCCTTACTTCCAGTGACACCGTTGTTAGTACCCCGAAAAGTCAGCATGGTTTCGCCATTGATATTTGACTTAAATAGGCCGGCACCAAAGCCACTTTCTTCATCCCAAAACACCGCATCTTCTAATCCCGGAATGATGCTGGTATCCGGTACCTCCAGGCCTATAGGCAACTCTGGCAACGCCTGACTATGCCCACGTCGATATTCATCCAACGAGTACACATATTGCGCCGCCTCGGCGCGCAATATGCTGTCATTATTAAACGCCAGACGTTTTGCCGCCGCCGCTTTAGGACCGGATTCCGGTTCAACGTTTGCAGCTGCAAGGGTTTTTCTTGCCTCATAACGAGCCTTACGTTCGGCAACACTGTTGACAGGATTTTTCAACCTGGCAACCCAGGCCCCTGGTGTTCCCCAGTATGCATCGGACATAACGGCCGCTGGCAATAGCCTTATCAGCGCTTCTCCTTCCTTGGCGCACGCTTCACCACAGGGTGTAGCTGGGGACTGGAAAGGCGTATCGCCAATCAGCACATCACCCGAGCCCGCCGATACCGAGCCACCGCAGCCAATGGCATCGCCGACTCTGGCGGCGGGCTTGCCATTGATGGAAACCGTCGACGATCCGGCTGAGATGCTACGACCATGCACACCGTGAGGCATGTTGGGACAAGGGCAAGCATGCAACAGCACTGCGTCACCTTTTCGTGCGGCTGGCTTGCCATTGATACTGACATCGCCGCTACCGACGATAATGGGCGTTGCAGGAAAGCAGCCGTGTCCAGCACAGCTATCACCCAATCTTGCAGCCTTGGGCATAGTGCCTCCTTAACGCCTGTCTGCTGCGGTTGGTGCCGTCGGGCTGGCTGGCGCTTCAGGATCGACCGGTTTCGGTTCTGTTGCCTTACCCGGCGAACCGCCTTCATTAATTTTGACTTTACTGCCGCTGATGGTTACACCACCGCTGTCGAGTTTAATAAAGCCACCAGGCCCTTTAATCGTCAGTTGATCGCCAGCATCAAGGACTATGGTTTTCGCTTTGAGCCCTGTCTCATTCCCGACTTTAATCAACCAATCAGCACCAATGCTGGTATGGTCAGACGCTGCGATTTTGGTCTGACGCCCACCATCTATGCGCGATATCATGCCACCAGCCACATAACGTTGAATGGCTCCGCCAATTTTTTGCAGAAGATTCCGTCCCAGAGTTTCGTGCCTGTCTTGCCCTATGCGTATCAACTCATCTTTGCCGATTTCACAGTGACGGCTCGCTTTTATCTTTGCCACACTGTCATTACCGACACTTAAATGTTCATCGACGCCGATTTCCGTGCGACGAATATGATTGACCACTCTGTCCATGTCTTTTTGGGCATGGAGGTAGATTTGCTCACGGCTGGCCTCATCTTCAAAGCGCAGTTCATTGAATCCCTCCCCTTTATGGGTTTGAGTTTTCAGGACAGTTCGAGTCTTGTGATTAGGCAGTAAATAAGGCGGCGTGTTCACCACATGATAAGTTCGGCCGGTGATGATAGGCTGATCCGGATCGCCCTCCAAAAACGAGACGATGACTTCATGGCCAATTCTGGGAATCGCCAAAAAGCCGTACTCAGCACCTGCCCATCCCTGGCTGACACGTACCCAGCAGCTGCTGTTTTCGTTAGCCTGTCCATATCTGTCCCAAGGGAATTGCACCTTTACCCGGCCGTGCTCATCACAAAAAATCTCTTCCCCTTTTGGCCCAACAACCGTGGCAATTTGCGGCCCGCCGACCATGGGCCTCGCAGGTATATTAGCCTGCCAAGGCAAATTGGCCTCCAGGGCCCTGAATTGGTTGTGAAAGCGAGTTGGTGCTTCGGTGTTTGCTTCTTCAGCTGCCGCGCCCTGCTCGCCGCTGTGGCGAACGGACAACAGCAGCCAGTCACGATTGAAGCTGCGCTCAGGATGATCTTGCAGCCCATACTTGAACCCAGCTGCCAACTGGGGGATGTCACTTTCACCCCGCGCCACCTCAGCTTCAGCACGCCTGGCGTGTAAGCGACTTTGGGTAATGAGTTTGCCCTGACTATCGTCTTTATAGCGACCGGGGTAATCATAATGCTCGTACAAGGCATCAGAACCCATTTGCTGGTGCTCTAAACGTTTACCAATCTGTTGCTGCAAAAAACTGTAGGCGGGTTTTTTAAAGCTGTAATCCTTCAGCGCGACACTGCCGGATGCCAACTGCTTCTTGTAGGCAAAGCGGCGCACAAAAGGCTGCTCACTTTTTCCTCCAGCAAGTGCGTTGTAAGGCAATGCCAGCCCCGAAGCAGTTAAGCGAGAAGTCGCATCACAAAAGACGATGCTGTGGTTGTCGTTCCCTTGAGTTACCAGCCAAAATACGCCGGACTCAGCAGTCAAACGCTGGATAAACTCAAAGTCTGACTCTCGATATTGGACACAATACTCTCTTTGCTCTGTTTCGTGGCGGGTATCCCAATTGAAGGCATAATCGGCAATACCCATCTCTGCGAGCAGTGTTTCCAGAATTTGTTTCAGGCTTTGTTGCTGGAAAATTCGACTGTTATGACGCAGTTTCAATCTGGCCATATTGCTGTTCATCACCAGACGATATTGGCTGTGATGATGGCCGGTATCGCGCCGCTCAAACGCCGTAACAACACCGTGGAAGCGCCGAATGGCTTTGCCATCACGCCAAACGCTAAGCACGCCACTTCTGTCAACAATGGCCTCCGGGGTCATAGAGGGGTCACGGCTAAGCAAATCAAGCTCGCCGTGCATATCCGATGATAACCCTTCATCTACTGTAAAAGATAAGGGACTGAAGACTTCTTCAGCCAATCCTTCTGCCTTGAAATGAAATCTCAGACCTGACCCAAGATGGTACATATGCCTATCCTTATTGCTGACTGCCACTCACAATGGCCATGGCTACCGCAGCCCGACATCGTTTGGATGCAGGTTAGAGCGCCATGCGTTTGGCTTCCTTTGGGTAAACACTGCTGCTTACCCAAAGAAAGCCAATCCCTCTCGGGACTGGCTTTAATATTCAGGCAACCTGATTACGGATGTGCTGCACTATGTCCAAGCTGCGACTATCGCCACGGCGCTGAAGATCTGCAATCACCTCACGGATCACGCCATGGTAGTCCTTGGAACCGCTGACCAATGTACGGTGGCTATGCCCGATATCAGTGAAAGTGACGCCACCCTTGTGGTGGTGAATATGGGGCTCTTTCACATCAGGGTAAAAGTATTCCTTCGGCATAAGACTCACTCCTTGCGAACCGATGAAACAGACAAGGCTCTTTCATCGGTTATGCCATTAATGTGTCTTAACCTTCGATGGGCTTGCGCCAATCATCGGCACCGGAAGTACCGGCACTGACGTGATCCCAGGTGATTTTGCGATAGGCCAGAGACACTTCAATCAGCTGAGTGAAGTCAGCCTTGGTCGGGTCCTGGCAGTGAGGCATGTGGCAGTCAATATTGACGATGGTGGCGCCTTCCAGCGCGGTAGTGAAGTAGTGCTCTTGCTTACCTTCGATAGAAGTACGGTACCATTTCATTTCCACCTTGGTCAGCTTTTCACCAGAAGACAGTGAGTTATACAGCAGCGGTACAGCTTTGTTCAACGCGACAGTGAACTTGAACGGCTTGTGAACGCGCTGGCCAGAAGGCATGCCTGACTGAGGGTCAGTTGGAACAGTCACAACGTGGTTAAATTCCTGAACCAGCATTTGATCCTCATGGCCTTCAACAAAGATGTCACCCACAGAATCAGGAGTGAAAGCACCTGCAGTGATGTTGCCCTGAGTTTGACCTTCGATGGCGATATAACATGGTGTTGGCATAGTTAAATTCCTTTTTTACACATTGAATGACCGGGCTTACGCCGGGGTACGGGAGATACTGCCAATCCCGTGCCAATATTTAACTCATTGTATTTACGCGACTTTGCTGTTTGCATTACGTCTGCAAGCAACATATTGCTTAAGCCCAGGCAATTTATTGCTCGGCGGGCAAGTTTTCGCTCGCGGTGGTCGTGAATGGTGCCAGTTCAATTGGCGCCTCACGGTCCAGTGCCTTTTGCAGCTCCTGCTGTCGACCAAATTGCAAAGTACGTTTGATAAGCATGCCTTTTAGCAATCTGTCAGCCTGTGCCAACTCGTGACCTGCGCGCTCTATCGCCTGTTCTTCCAGCAACTTATCGACGTAATAAATCCGTCCAAGCAGCGGAGACAACCCACTGGCATACTCTGCAAGACCCTGAGCCTGGCTGCGGACAATCCTCATATCCTGAGCATCGGCTTTGAGCAGCATCCGCTCAATATTGGCAGCCTGGGTACGGGCAACCGTGAATCTTTGATGGTAACGGTCAAGTTCAGTGAGGTAACCGAGCTGGAGAGCGTAGTCGGCCTCATTGGCATCGAGTACGGTCTGGGGGGCAAACACTTCTTCTATGCGCTGCCACCCTGAAACGGGTGCAACCTCGACCGTTCCATGATGTGGCTTTGGAGCAAAGAACGAGGGAAATACTTTGGCAAGTGGTACTTGTGTCAATGGCATCGACAGCACCCCGACCACAACGCCCGATAGACAAGCCAGCATCAGAGGCAGCCATAACGGCCGGCGACGTCCGTGCTGTCGCTCAGACAATCCTTGCGTCAACTCAGCAGAGGATGGTCTGAACTCATCAATTTTTTCAAACACCTGAAACCCAACAGCATCCAAAGAATCCAGCTGTCTCACGCCACGGATCCTGAGTGCCTCATAGAGTTGCTCGCAGGCATATTCACTGCGAAACCACTCCTTCATATTTGAACCGGTACACACCATCAGCTTAATTTCAGGCAAGAGTTTGCCCATTGCCCAATGGATGTTATCGGCAAGCTTATCTCCGCTTAGACTTTGGTCTTTAGCGCTTCCCAGCAATGCAACCAACAACAGCTCAAGCCCGAAAGCGAGCCCCTCAACGCCACGGGTTTTAGCTGCCGACACACTCAGATAGCCGGCAAGCACCATGTCGACGCCGTCAGACAACAACAGTTCTCGTCCATCCTGATAAATACGCTCCCAATCAACACCGCCGCTCAGTGGCGAATAGCGACTGTTTATCATGTGGCGGATCCTTTGATAGCGCTTATCCTCCCGCAATGTGTCAGGGGATTGTGATATGGAAAATTGCGCCAACTTGGGCAATGGGATAGAGGTCAATGGCAACTCACTTAGCGGTAAAAGCGACTTCATATTCAGGGGCAGGCAGCTTGGCTGCCTGCCCAACATGCTCAGTAAAGTGTTTTGGGCAATTGATAATTGCTGAGCAAATTGGTCGTGAAGGGATTGATACTGTCCCGAGTGTGGATGCGATATGTCACCTCCCCATTGTCGACAGCAAACCGGTAGTCAACGCTGGTGGAACTTGAACCCGTGATCCTGGCGCCTTCCAATAACTTGAAGAACGCCCATGGCCCCTGAGAGCCTAAGGACCGCGGTGACTGATTTTGCTCACTCGGAACCAGTGTTAACCGGCTCTCAGCCCCCTGGCGTAAGGTGTTGGGCCAGACCAGTTCTATATTGCGACTCGGGCCGTGGGTATATTCCACGTACTGACCATCAATATTGAACACGCTACGACGTTTATTCGGACTCATTTGCAGTGGTTCGAGGCTGAATTGCACATCAAGGTTACCTTTCAAATTGAAGTAAGCAGCACGTATCTTCTGAGCATCATCGAATGCCGACAAAACTTCAGGTTTTATCAAGCCTTTATCACTGTTTGTCAGTGCTGAAAGCTGGGCAGCATGCTCTTCAACAAACCATTTAAGCTGTTTGTCATAGAAGGACGCCATCACTCCCTGAGGGCCAAAGAAACGTTCAAAATCGGCAATCGAGGCCTGTTTACTTGCCTTGGGATCAAATGGATAACGCGTTGCCAAGGTTTGCTCGTATTCACTGTAGACTTCGTCGTACCACTTGATTTCCAAATGACGAACGGCTTCTTTGAGCACCACTTTCCAGCTTTCGTCGGCGAGCTTGGCGACCATGGAGTCCATTGGCTTGGGCAAACCGGAAGCGATTCGTTGCAGCGCGTATACAGGGTCAGAACCACTGAGGTTTATCCGCTTTTGAGCAGCTTCAAGTGCAGTCTTTCCCCGATCAGGCGAATTCTGAATGTCCAGCATGTAATCATGCAGTTGCACTATGGCCGCCATCACCTCCTCAAAGTAGTCAGCTTTCGCCGCGTTGACGCCGTAAAATTGGTTCAGTTCATGGAAATTGCTGTCAATTACCTGAGCCCAACGATAATCCTGGCTCTTGAGCAAGGCAGCTTTGGCTTGCTCATCCTCAGGTAGTTGGGGAAACAGCTCTGTATTGGCATCCAGAGTTTCAAGGATGCGTTTAAGCGGCTGATGACTCACTGCAATGTTGTCCAACACCGTCACCGCATCGCCGATGCCATCAAAAGCCTTAACGTTGAAGCTATTTAATGCCTTGCGCCAGGTTGCGTTATAGTCAGCCAAATATTGGGCCACTATCTTGTTTTGCAACGCCAGTTTGTCAGCCTCGCTGAAATTGATGTTTTGCGACTGCCCAAGCACCCAGCTGTCAATCAGCGCCAATTCGGTGACAGAGTCAGATGCTGGGATAAGGTAAGTCTTAAACCCATTACTGGTCAGCATTTGTGGGATTTGCAACGAATCTTCAGCAGCGCTTCGTTTCTCAAACACCAGCTCATTTACAGGACCAATGGTCAAGCGCAAATCCAACGGCTCCCCCAGTTGAGAAACAGATGAACGTTTCAGATAACGGTATACCCGCTCTTCGATAGGCAGTTGGGTCAACTCCTGCTGCGCTTGTTTCACCAGCCATGCAAAGGGCTGCACCACGGCTATCGCCTCTTTGTTACCCTCAGCCTGTGCTTTTGCCAAATCAGTATGTTGCAACGCATATTGCAGATGTTGCATCAACTGATCCTGAAGCTCACGGTTACCGGGAAACGCCTTTTGCCAGGTGTCAGCGAAATAGTCGGTGACAAACGCATCCCGACGTCCACTCTTGTCTATCAGCATCCGATAGACACGAAGCAGCGCGAGTTTTTGCTCACTGGCTTTGGGTGCATTGGCAAGTTCTGCGGCCAATTGGCGCTGTAAAATGGGCAAATACCGATACGCCAGCAGGTTCAGATAGGTTTCTTCAACCTTTGGGCCGATGGCGTGGCCTTGATACAGCCCTAAATCAGATATAAGCCAGGGCTTTTCCCTGAAAAAACCAAACTCAAGTGTCGCGGCACGAATGGTATTCAGTGGCGGAATGATATTGCTTGCCGCCGGGTCCAGGCTGTTTTTCTCAATCTGGGCATTGAAGCTATTGACCTTATCCAAAACCGCATCTGCCTGAGCGCTGTTTTTCAGATAATATCGATGCCAACTGCCTATCAACATCGCTGATGCGATGGAACAGGCAACCACAGACAACATCATGATCCGCCGTTTACGCTTGGCCACCCTGAAGTTGTCCGATGCCAATCCAGCTTCGGGATAAATGATCCGGCTAAATAGTGACTGAGTGAAGTAAGTCGTTGAATTTTCGCTTCGCTGTGCACTGTTGATAGCATCGGCAAGGCCGTATCTGCGGGCAGCGCCATCAACATAGGCATTGGTGGGAACACCCTGCTGGTATACAGACGTGAGGTAAACGCCGCGCACCAAGGCAGAAGTGGAAAACGAATCGCTGGCAAGCGCATCATGAAAAAACTCACGCAATAGTCCATGAGCTCCGGCCAACTGCCTCGAAAAGCCGTAGAGCTGCGCCCTTTCATCTTTATCTCGGCAATTCAACATGGCTTTGGGTAAACAAGCGTTGATCCGCTCGATAAATGCCAGCCAGTCCTGATCGAATTCATTCAACCAACTGTCGAGGTTGTTGACCGAATCCAACGAGAAGGTAAACCCCAGAATTTCCTCCCGTTGAGCCTTGGTCATATGACGGAAAAACGGCTCAAACCCCTGGAGTAAATCCAGCTTGGTCAGGGAAATATACACAGGTAAGCGGGTGCTGAGTGTTTCCATCAATTCCCGCAGACGAGCACGAAGCAGATGTGCATAAGCCTTCCGCTCAGCAACCGTCTCAACCAGCAATGCGGAGAGGTCAAGTACCAGCACCACACCGTTCAACGGACGTCGGCTACGGGTTTTCTCAAGCCACTGCACAAAATGCAGCCATAACCGGCGCTCCATATCCTGCTGACCATCACGGCCGTTGTTCTTTTGTGTCAGCAGCTCGCCATCGGGATCAATCACAACAGCATCATCACCAATCCACCAGTCAAACGAATGCGGGTTGTCGCTTTTCTTGCCCGAAGCGCGCATCACAGAGGAGAAAACAAACTTCTGCCCAGAGCGATTAATCAGACTGGTTTTCCCGGCATTTTCGATGCCCAGAACCAGATACCAAGGCAGCGCATATAGATAGTCTGAACGCGCCAAGCTATCTTTTAAGCCCTTCATGACCTGGTCGAGTTCCCGTTCCTGACGCTCTTCCAGCGCCAGAATAGGATCTTCCTGCAATTGCTTGGATTTCTGTTGTTGCGCTTCCATGCCTTTGAGTCGACGCCACTGACGCCAGCCCCAAATACAGAAACACATCAGGGTGAACATGATGCTGGCTATCAGCCTCGCGCTCACACTCTCCAGCGGCCTGTCGTCCTGATATTCCCACCAGGGACCCATCCACCAAATCGCAACATTCACCAAGACGATGATGGCCACAATCAACACCGGCAACGCGGCTTTCAGCTCGGGTTGCAGACGTTTAAATACCGATTTCACCATTGACCACATATCACTTTCCCTGTACTCAATTTATGTTTGCTTTTTGTGTTAACCGCGACATCAAACCAGGCTCCCAGTCGGCCAGGGCGGTTTTATTAGCCTGCTCCAGCAGCACCTGATATTCGCTCTGTGCCAACGCACCCAATTTATGCTGGTGTTTCAAATCCGCTCCCAACAAGCGAAGGTAGAACTGGTCTCTTGGCTCCTTGGCTCTGAGCAGTTGCTCGTTCAGCGCCGACAACGCCAATACCAATCCACCTTGCTGAGCTAAATCCTTGATTTCAGCTTCGCCGCCATGTTGTGCTTTCCCGGCGCCGCCACGGGGTTCTTCATTGAGCCAGGCAAGCGTCGCTTTGGACGCAAACGGTGAACCATCTTTGAAGCTCATTTGCGCCAGCATGGGTAAGCGCTCAAGAAAGGCGTGGGTTTCCTCACGAATGGCCTGACTCCAGGCTGGCTGTTCCAACTTCAGCGCCAATCGTGCCGAAAGATAGTGACCATCCAACCAAAAAGGCGCGAGGCAAAGGCTTTGTTCTATCTTCCGAAGCAGCGCTAAATCCGGGCTGCGCTCCACGGCCGATTCATAATCGGCAATCCTGTCAGCTGACACTGGCATCAAACTGGTCACGCCTTTGGCATTGGCATTCTCCGGCGCTGTGGCAATCGAGAACCAAACGGCGAAACGTCTGAGCCTTAAGCCCAAGGCCATGCCTCCGGGGGTTTCGCAGATGAACTCAGCAACTTTCAGCAAAGTTTGTTTGCTGCTTTTGTCGCTGCTACTGTCATGTTCCAGCGTGGAAGAGGCGTTTGACGGAGCCGTGTGATGGTTTTCGGGCACAGTCGTATTGGCCTGAGACTGACTCTGCTGTTCCTTGTGCCTCTGGGATACCAAGCTCTGAAGTTGATTGAGCTCGTCCAGAGGTAAATCTTGCGCAACCACTTGCTGACGCAGCAAATCCATGTACCTGTGCAACTCGTCCCACTGAGACGGATCGTCAGCCAATCGCATAGTGTCGATAGACTTCAGAAATCGCTGCATGATCTGCAGGTAAAAACGCCGCCTTGGCAACGCTCCCCGGGGGCCTGGGGCCGGGTGGCAAACATCCCAGTACTCGGCCATGAACGCCCCTAAAACCGCCACCCCGCAACTGAACCGCTGAATACTGCTTTGATACTGCAAACATTGAAGTAAATAACTGATCAATTTCAGATCTTTAGATTTTGATTCAAGCAACCCCACCGCAGCTCGCTCCACCTCCTGCCAAGCTACGTCACCGTGGGCAAGTGAACCCACCTTCATCATTTGGCTTTCAATGAAATCGAATACCGGGTCGTCATTCAGCCTGTCGCCCTCGGGCTTATTTGCTGACACAGGGCGGACGATGCTGTCGACATAATCGGAAATGACCATGGTTACCATTTGCAGGCACCTCGCATCGGTGCAATTACCTCAGCCAAATGGCTGGTATCAAAACGCAATCCCTCTATAGCCTCGACATCCGAAGACAGTGTCAGCTCATTCCCTCTTAACACATGCTTCATCACACCAATGGCAACCAGCCCCCTGCCGGAGCGGTATATATGCCCTGTATCGTCGCTTAGCCAATCTTGCGTCATGGCCCCGCCGTTGCTGCTGGCCAATGTCACAGAGACCTTTGATGCCGCCACTGCTTTGGGAAGGATTAATTCGACCCGACTGATATCATCTACACAGCTGAGCATGAGTATGGGTCGTGGCGGCAGCGCGCCGAGTGCCGATGCCGTGAATCTATAATCTCTCTCTGTATTACTCGGAGCAGCGATAAAGCCACTGCGGTCGGACCGTAACGCCTCAGAAGCGTTGGCAAAGACCACACTGTCAGGCTCACGTCTGGCATTTACGACCAAACTGTCCGGTGACACCTGGGTTTGAAAAACAGCATCAAAACACGCCAGACGCTCAAGTCTCGCCTGAATGAGGGTGCAGGATTTCGCCTCAGATAAGGTGTCGGCGTGCGCATTAGCCGCCAGCCACAGACTCCCCCACAGAAACAGGTGTTTGACCATGGCATTCATTCGGTGATCTCCAGCTTCTGGCACTTATGGGACAAGGTACGCTTGGGCAGCCCCAAGCTCATTGCCGCTTTGTTACGATCGCCATTAAACGCCTTTAAGCGGGAACGGATCACCGCCCGCTCGAATTGAGAAACTGCCGCCTTTAAATCAAAAATGCGGTCAAATTCATGTTGGGCATCCAGCTCACCGGAATCGAGGGATACACCATCCAGCGGCGGAAGATTGTCCTGACTGATTTCCTCATGATCGGGAGTCAGAGCACAGGCATATTCGATCAGGTTTTTGAGCTCACGGACATTGCCGGGAAAATCGTGCCCATACAATGCCTTAAATGCACCATGACGGATCCCTGGTACTTGACGCTGCTGCTCACGATTAAACTGCTGGATAAAATGCTGAACCAGCAGAGGCAGATCATCACGCCGCTCACGCAAAGGCGGCAGGCTCAAAGGGTACTGACAAAGCCGATAATATAAGTCCCGTCGAAAGCCGCCTTGCTGGATTTGTGTCTTGAGATCCACATGAGTTGCAGTAACCAGCCTGAAATCTGCTGAGACTTCCTCCTGCCCGCCCACTGGACGGTACTGGTAGCTCTCCAACACCCGCAGCAGCTTTGATTGCAGATTGAGTGGCATGTCGCCAATCTCATCCAAAAACAGCGTTCCTTCCTGGGCCTGGGCTATCAGTCCTTTCTTATCTTTATCAGCCCCCGAGAAAGCACCTTTTACATAACCAAAAAGCTCAGACTCCAAAAGATTTTCAGGAATTGCCGCACAGTTAATGGCAACAAACGGCTTACCCGCGCGAGGAGACAAGTCATGAATAGCGCGGGCAACAACCTCTTTACCGGTACCGGTTTCACCCTGGATCATCACCGCTAACTGCAAAGGTGCACCGCGACTTAACTCCCGACGAAGTTTGATCATCGCGTCGGTTTCACCAACAAGCGTTCGGCTCAGCCCTTCGCAATTTTGTGCTTCACGTTGCTGGTGACACATCTGTTGTAAAGAGTCCGATAGCTCTGACTGGCGAACAGCACTGATGTGCATCTGAGTCAACATCTGCCACTGCCCCAAAAATACCTTACTGTAATCTTGCCAATCGTTCTCACAGAGCACGGCAGCCGCCTGCTGCCCATCTACCCAAAGACAAAGCACGGCAAGCACATGCTCAGCATCGGCCATGGGGTAAATGAGCAACGCTTGCTGGGCGTTGAGCTGGCTTAACTCACTAAACTCAGACTGCTCCCGCCAATAAACCACTGTCTGTGGATCCAGCAGCATGGGTTTACCGTTTTGCAGAACATGGGCCAGGGGTTGGCGAAAATCGTCCACCTCAAACTCCCACCCGCGGGCCTCACCATCAGGTTCACCGAGGTGGGAATCGGCACGTAATGAGCGACCGTCAATACTGGGCAGAAACAGCATGGCGCGTTGAGCGGGCAGTAAGGTTTGCAAGGTGGTACAAAAAGCCGCCACCAAAGCCCCCTCCTGCTGCACGCCCAGCAATGCAGCAGCACGATTTAACCAAGGTTCAGACGCCACTAACACACCTCTCCTACAAACTCACCATCGCGATAATCCAGGCAAATTTTCGATACAGGTTCTTTCAGGGCAAGTCGGTTCAGCAATGCCAGCGAGACCGGTGGCAGCACCTGTCCATCGATAATGGCTTCCAACATACGGGCACCATTTTCACTGCGGGTGGCACGACTTTGAATAGCTTCAACCAAGGCATCAGCAATGGAAACATCAGCCTTGTATTTGTCGATCAGACGGTTTTTCAGTGCACCCAACTTGTACACTATGATGTCCTTCAGCACATCCTCACCAAGCGGCAAGTAAGGTACAATTTCCATGCGAGCCAGCAGCGCCGGTTTAAAGAAGGCAGCAAGCTCTGGATAAAGTGCCTCCTCAAGTAATTCAACCTGATGTGCATGGTCGACTATGGTTTGGAAACCTAGGTTCGAGGTCAGGAAAAACAGTACGTTCTGGCAATCAATCAGCCTGCCCTCGCCATCGGCCAACTCCCCTTTGTCAAAAGCTTGATAGAACAGGTTCAGTACATCCGGATGCGCCTTTTCAACCTCATCCAATAACACCACTGAATAGGGCTTCTTACGTATGGCCTCTGTCAACAGACCACCTTCCCCATAGCCAACATAGCCGGGCGGCGAGCCAATAAGGCGCGAAACGGTATGTTTTTCCTGATATTCCGACATATTGATGGTGGTCATAAACTGCTTACCACCATAAAGCTGCTCGGCTATCTGCACGACTGTCTCGGTTTTTCCCACGCCGCTGGGACCCACCAACAAGAAAGCACCTTTGGGACGCCCCGCTCTACGCAAGTCGGCCCTTGCGGTTAACAGATGACGATGCAATCGTGCCAGCGCCGGCGATTGACCTTTCAGACTTTGCTCAAGCCGCTGGGGCAGATGTGTCAGGATATCCAATTCATTGCCGGTCATTTGCGACACTGGCACACCGGTCCAATCACCTATTACCGCGGCTATTTGAGCCTCGTCCACTTGGGGAAATACCAGTCGTTCGGGTCCTGACAATTCAGTGAGTTCTGACTCAAGCCTGCGAAGTTCAGCTCTGAGCTCTTCGGTATTGGCACCGTCGTCATGGATGTTTTCAAGCAAAGAGCGGCGTATTTCGATGATTTGTTGGCTGAGATTGCGCTGTAATTCCCAGCTGGCGGACAGCTCCTGATATTCCTCATCCACACCACTGAGCAATTGTTGCAGCTGCTGCTGGCGCTCTGCATCTATGTCATAGCCAATACCCTGCTGACGCTCAATCAGCCCGAGTTCCATTCGATATTGATGACGCAAGTTCTCAATCAGGCTTAATCGCCTTGGCGGCGTGCTCATATTGATAGCAACCCGGGCACAAGCGGTGTCCAAAACATCGATGGCTTTATCCGGCAACTGACGTCCAGAGAGATATCGGTCGGAAAGAAATGCCGCCGCTTTCAGTGCGGCATCCTGAATAAATACTTGATGCTGCTGTTCGTAAATACTGTGCAAGCCGCGCAGGATATTGACCGTTTGCGCTGCGCTGGGCTCATCCAGTTTGACCAACTGGAAACGGCGGCTGAGCGCCGGGTCCTTCTCAACATACTTTTTATATTCTTTCCAGGTGGTGGCGGCGACTGTCATCAACTCACCTCTCGCCAACGCAGGTTTGAGTAAGTTGGCAGCGTCGCCACCACCCTCCTGGTTGCCTGCACCAATCAAGGTGTGGGCCTCATCGATAAACAGCACCACAGGCACAGGCGACTGCTTCACTTCATCAATGATGTTCTTTAGCCGTTTTTCGAACTCCCCTTTAACCGATGCGCCAGCTTGAAGAAGCCCCAGATCCAGCGACAGCAGGGTTACGTCCTTTAGTTTATCGGGCACCATGCCCTGGGCAATTCTCTGCGCCAGTCCCTCAACAACCGCACTTTTCCCAACCCCGGCATCGCCAACCACGATGGGATTGTTCTTACGGCGACGACAAAGGATGTCTATCATCAGGCTGATTTCATCATCACGGCACAAAACAGGATCCAGCTGTTGCTGCCGCGCCAGAGCCGTAAAGTCAGTGGTGTATTTGCCAAGGGCTGTTGCAGGCTGAGGTGAAGTTTGCGCTGCGGTTTGTTCAACTTTGTGTGATTCCGATGAATCGCGCAGCAGCACGGTGAAATTACGCCGCAAAGACTCACGGTTAACCGCACTGAAGCTGTCAATCAATGCCGCGGGCAGATACCGCTCAGCATGGATCAAACTGCAGACGAGCAGTGCGCCTGAGCGCAGCTGAGTCTGCCCCAACTCTGTGGAAGAGAGCAGCCAAGCATCCTGCATCAACTCAATCAATAGCGGGGAAAATACAGGATAGGTATCCAGGCTGGTGTCTTTGGCCATGGACTCCAGAGCCTGCTGGCGGATCTGGTCTGCATCCAATTCAAATGACTTTAACAACAACCGCACATCGCCCAGGGGATTATCCAGCAGGCAGCACAGGAGATGTAAAAAGGTCACTTCAGCATTTTGTCTGCTGATACACAGTGAGGCGGCCTCTTCGAGGGCCGTTTTGCTCTGGCTGTTAAGTTTGCCAATCAAGGTCGGCAATTCGATTCTGATCATGTACTTTCCTTAGTTCAGGATCTGATGAAGTTGATTGAGGACATCGCTGGATTTCTGAGAAAGCGACACCGAGTAAAAGATGAAGATCACCGACAACATCACCGCGAAGCCCGCAAACACACTCCAGATAGGCAGTTGACGTCCCAAACGGTAACGGGCCTGAACCACGTGCTCAGTCGCACTGGGTAACAGGTTGGGTTCTTCTTCCCTCAATAACCTCAGGGTTTCGTATAGGCGTGAGATAATCTTGTCGAATTCTTCGCGGCCGTTGCTGATGACTTTGTAGCGCCCCTCGAACCCAAGACAAAAGCACAGGTAAATAAACTCAAGCAGCTGCTGGTAACGGGCAGGCTCGGTCTCCAATCGCTGCAAAATCCCAAATACTTTCTCCCCGCCCCAGGTTTCGTTGTGAAAACGAGTCAGCAGTGAGTGCTCAGCCCAGACACTGTCGGTCCCCCATGGCGTCATCATCACGGCTTCGTCGATGAACGAGCAAAGGACGTACCGATAGGCAAGAATTTCAGCCCGCTCGTATCCCTGATTGGTCAACTCAGACTCAATGGCCATAATGTCATCAACCGTGCTGTAATACAGGGACGGTACGTCATCCAGCTGGGTCAAGCGTCGAACCCTGAGTACCATGCCAAATAAGGGCGTAGCCGCATCAATCAAGGGGTTAATGCCATGACCACGCAGTTGAAACCAGTACTCCTTGTCTGCGTTAACTTTCTGAACCTCATCAAACAATAAGCTATCCAATTGCTCTGCCGACATTGGCTGCGCGTGCATTTTCTTTTCCATGAATTAACTCCTGATCGCCCAGAATTGCAGTTCAAGATCCGGGATATCTCCTGCGACATGGAAGGCAAAGCCACTGGAGTTAGTCAGCATTTCCCAGCTCTTGCTGCTGCGTTCAAGTTGGAAGTAGCTGTAGCCGGCGTGATAGGGCAACTGGCGCGGCGCAACCGGCAGCGGGATGAGTGGGACGCCTGGCAATTGCAAGGAAATCAGCTCACGAATTTTTTCCACCGAGGCAATTTTGGTCTGCTGCACGAACAACCGCTTAAGCTCTTCAAGCGGCATACGGGCACGCACAGCCAGGATAAAGTCGGCCTGCTTAACCAGCTCCTGATCCTGGATGGGCGCAACCATAAGTCCATAGTTTCGCTTCTGTAGCTGCAGTGAAACGGCCTTTGGCTCCAGTACGGTACTGAGTGCCTGGCGCATCATAGACATCAGGCGTAAAAAGCTCCTGACCGGCATGTCGTGGTCATATGCTGCAAACTCGGGCGCCATTCGGCTGTCATCGGTAAAGGTAAACAGCTCACCGCAGATCCCTATCAGCTCGCGATAGAGTGCTTCTGGATGCAGCGTTCTGAGCAAGGACAAATGATTCAGCCGCGGCTGAACCCGATTCAGGGTTTGAAGCAACATAAAATCGGCGACATCTGCCACGCCGCCCTGGCTTGGAGACCCTAACCGATGGGCAATGTTTCTGGCCCGCTCGCGCACCAAACCTGCCATTTCTGCGAGGAATCGGTACAACGAGGTTACGGCGCGCACATTGAAATGACAGGGAATAAACGCAGGATCCAGCACCAGGCTGCCATCTGGACGTTTCTCCAGAATGCGGGCAATGGCCAGGTAGCTGAACGCACTGCGGTCATCGCGCTCCAACATCAGCCGCATACGCACGGGACTGACATCAATGGGGGAAAAATCGCCCTGTTCAGTGTGAATATCCCTGACATCGAAACGTCTTTGCAAATAACGTCCGGCATCGCTTTCCGATTGCGCCACCTCTTTAATACTGTCGGTACGTAATGGCAACGCCAGGTAGACAATCTGGTTTGCGTACGAGCTATCCGGGATCTCCAATGCATCGGGCAACACATCTTCCTGGGGAATATTAAACGCCGTACCATCAGGCATAACACCCTTTGCGGTTTGCAACGCGATACGCCCAAAACTCAGATATTCTGGGTTTAGTTCCAACCATTCGACGCCATAGAAATAGCCGCCAACGGCGTCGAGCCGGGAGTCAAGCAGGTACTCCTGGTATCGCTGTTGCTGCTGAAAATGCTGGGGACGGATAAAAAGCCCTTCATTCCAGATCACTCGGTTTCTTGCTGACATGCTTATTCCACTTTGTCCAAAATAATGCTGTGGTCATCGAAGAACATCAGCAAGTGATATTCATGACCTACAGGTTTGATTTTGATAACCTTTTTCCATTGCGATTGTTCTGGCTGACTAAACTTGGCCATCACACCTATGTATCTGACATCACCATCAACCTTCATGGGGTCTACAAATTTGAACTGCCCAGGCAGCAAGGTGAAATCACTGTGGTCCACATAGTTGGAACCCAGGGCCTTTTCGAAATCGGCTATTAAAGAGTCAAAATCCGCAGCCAGAAACTTAGAGTCGTCCTCCAGTTCAAAGACCACCATCTCAATCGGCGTCGGTTCGCCTTCCGCGTTGGGATTCACTGTCGTTTGCGCATACATGCTGAATGTAAGCAGCGTTTCACGGTCGGTCATTTCCCCAACGGGAATCGAAGGATCCCAAATGACCTGGGCGGTTTTTTTGGTAGCGTTCCAGGCTGAACTGCAACCACCCAGCAGAAACAACATCAGTGCAGCGACCGACCAACGGGCCAGACTCTCCATCACACAGCCCTCTGCAGTTCCCTGATTTTTTTGTCGTAAGCCTGTTCAAATACTTCCCAGAAAAGTTTGGAGAAGCCCTGTTGGCGTGATGAGGTCAATTCACGGTAATAATGCTGGTACATGGTCCAAGACCAACTTTCCGGTTGCTGTCTGCCAATATCACTGGCCTTGCGATATTGGGAAAAGCGGCGCTGAAGCACGTCAGGCGAAAAGGACGCCAGGATATTTTCCAGTGCTTCACCGATAGCAAAATTTACCGCTTGATTATGGTTGGCAAGGGTTTGCAGGCTTTCACTGATGGCCGCAGCCGGAGACAAATGCACTTCACTGCGACACTCATCATCAAAGAGGGTACGCACGGTTTCCTCATACCCCAGCCCGAGCCGTAATGGATTGTCTTCAATCGGTTGCAGATTCTTATTAATCAGATCATATCGCCCATTACCTGCGTCCAGATGCAGTGAAAGCAAGCCTTTGATAGCGGCTTGCAGCGCGGCCCCCATTTCCATCGACAGTGCTTGCTGCTCGTCAACATTGCCGGTTTTCCCAAGTGATACGCCCAAGCCCTTCATCATCGGAACAGCGGCGAGATGTTGCCCACCCTGTTCTTCCCAATCGGCAAACATTTGGTCCAATTCATTTGGCATAGTTACCTGATCACTGTGTTCCATGTGTACTTCCATTCCTTGATGCTTATGGCCCGACAAAGTGATTGCCGAGCGTGGGTCAAAATTGGTATCTGCCTGGCCACCCTGCATTTTACCGACCGCCAACAGGGCTTCCGGCACCAAACCGTGGTTTTCCACCACTGAGTGACTAGGGGTATCGCCAAGCAACGTTGTCTCGTCGAGTACGCCGAGTTCTGCGTCGAGTGCAAGCAAGGGGTCGTCAATGGCAGGATCGGTCAGTGTAGCCTCATCTTCAGCCCCCTTTTCTTCAGGCACACACAGCAGAGCGTCATCGGGGACGCCAAGCCAACCTGACAGCTCCCGTCTGGCGTTGTCTGCACCATGCTGAGCATCCAAAATGGAAGCCCGCACCAGATAAGGCCCAATGGCCAATGAGTCGTTGTCGTTCAGACGTGCCTTCTTGCCGATACCCAAGGTCTGAGTGGCGCCATTGACACAAAGCGAGCCACAGAGATCTTCGACGCAAAAAGCACCATCTATCATCTGGATACGACAAAAAATGCCCGGAATATCGCCGGCTCTGTCTCTCAGAACCCAGCGATTGCTACTGGCGGCCCCAATGCTGCCGCCTTCGGCATCCATTTGGATTTGCGGTAACAACCCTGACTCCAGTGCCTGAGAGTTCACTACATTCAGTGCAATGATTTGCTCCACCGTTCCACTCCTATTCTCTAATTTGGATCAAGACCCGCTTCTGGCCGCTGTTGGGCTGTCCCAGAAAAGATGACCAACCCAGCTGACTGGCGGTGTTACCATCAAGCGTGAGCATCGGGTCTTCGTCGTCCCTGAGAGTTAATTCGAGGTCAAATGCCATTTGTTCGCGCAGCACCATCTCTATCAGTCGGCACAGAGACGTAAACTCTCGTCCGGATGGTAATAAATCTCTGAAACGTTCCTGGGTTAACTCATTAATACATAGGACAAATTTCCCACTCACATCCGGCGTCTTCTGCCCAAGGAGGCTGGTTCTACCAAGCTGGACGTTGGCTCGTCCCAAGGTACTGCGTTGATCATCGGGGATCGGCACCCAGCGAAACTGCCATTCACGGACACTGACGTCGGTTAAATCAAAGCAATGTGCCACGATGCCACTTAACACCTGAGGTGAGCGGCTACGTCCGGCCAACATGCCGGCATAAGCCAACATCTTGCTCCAGTTGATGCTGTCGTCCTGACGCAGTGCATCACTGGACAAGCCCACCAGTGCAAACACCTGGCTGGAAAATGAATCTTTGGCATCATGTTGGAACTGAACGTAATACCTGTACTTACGCCAGCTTCGATACAACAGAGAGGTCAGCCTATTGCTGAAGAAATCCAGAAAGCGTGCACGTGTTCCCTCCTCATCCTCAATCAACATATCCAACATGTAGTTGGGCAAAGGAGACTGGGCACCACCGAGGCCCATAAAGCAGGTTTCCAGCTGCAAACGACCATTCTCATGGGTTAACGAAGAAATATCTGCCGCAGCAAAGCCAAGACTTGGGTTGGCACGAAAGCTGAGCTTGGCATCCCGCTCCCAATCTTCATTCTCTGGATCGTGGCCATGTAGCCGATGCAACAGTTCAACCAACTGGAAAAAGTTGTATTGTCTGTACCGCTCTGGAAAAGCCACCCTGGATATATCGGTCATATCAATGGCTGCTGTCCCAGTTCGAGATCCCATGTATAACTTTCCTTGTTGTGCACATTGATGACCTGCAACTCATGAAACGAGTTGATACTGGCGTAAAGCGCGAAGAAGCGATTCAATACAGCGCCGAACAAATACAAGTCACCTTCAGAAGCAAAACACTGTTGATCCAGCCTGAGGATGGTTTTAAGCCCCCTGACTGGCAGCCCGCGGATGATCCGCTCTGATGGTCTGGACTCAATAGCCACAATGCCGTCCATTCGCATTCGGGTGACGCGTTCAGCCTGTCTGTCTACCAAGGCTCTGAAATCGTAACTTCGGATAATGCTGCAAATGGCATCCCGGGAAAGCAGAGACAGGTAGTTCAAAGACAGGTTGGAGATAAGCGTCCACAATAAGCTGCCATCCAGCACAGGCCTTACCGGTGCACTGGGTTCAGTAATGTTTTCAAAACTGGTAAAGCTTGGGGAATTGTCGGTCGCCACACAGATATCGCCCTTACCCAAACGCATTGGCAGCTGCCGATTGGAACAGGTCAACTTAAGCGAAATACATTCATTTACCCCGACACAGGCCGTTTCATCTGCACGGACGAACGACAAGAAATGATCCAGACCTTCATGACGCAAACTGGTTTTCACCCGGGTCCGATAGTAGAGCGCGGTCCTATGTCTGCTACGCTCAACTTCATGCTGGAAACTCTCAAAAGAATGATAAAGGCGTGTTTGTCCCCGATGTCTGCCATCACCTTGCTCAAGCCAACCTTCCACCCTATCGATACTGAAGATTTCAAAATGCGCTGGGTGCCGACTGGACGGCATAACGGGGTATTCCACTTTCCGACCAGTTAAATCAATGGGATCAGCATCGTGGTCGAATAAGTTGATCGCCGGTACACAATAAAGCTGAAATGTATCGTCATTGATGCGTACATCGGCGGGCAAGGTCTTGGTAAAATGGAATCGCAGGGAAAAATCCCCTTCGAAAAACTCCGGCACTATCTTGGAAAGTGAGCTCACCCTGAAAAAGCGAAAAGCATCGGGAAACGTCAGGTATTCCTGAATAACCCGATAACCGTCATATACGTTTTTGGGGTAAGGCAATACGCTGTCGCTGGGTTCAAATCCCATGGCACGGCAAAATGACCTAGGTACAGAAACACTGTGCTCACCGCAGCGAAACTCGATGGAGTCAAGGTAATGGTTCAGCCACAAATACAACATCTGCGCACTGTACGTCTGTCCCCCCAGATAAAACTCCATGCTGTCGAGCAAAATTTGTTGTAACGACTGTCCGGATTCGACCTTGAATTCCAGCGTGATACTGGATGCTTCTCTGGAATGGACGGCATGGATGTCAACCAGGTTTATTGGGTAAACATCCAGTGGCCGACAGGTGCGAAAATGGCAAACCTGACCATCCACAGGATGACTGTCAAGTAGTGTTGCGCCAGCAATGGTTTGCCGTTGAGTGATGCCGCTGCCAAGCGGAGTGAAGCGTACTATGGTGTAGCTTGGCACTGGCCGCAGATAATTGGGCCAGAGCATATTGATCATCGAATGGGTAAATTCAGGGAAGTCATCGTCGATTTTCTCCCTCAGTCGACCGGTCAGAAAGGCAAACCCCTCCAACAACCGCTCGATATCCGGATCGGTATGATTTCCATGAAGATAACGAGCCAGTTCTGGATGAAGCTGAGAAAATTCCTTCCCCTGCTCCCGTAGAAATGCGAGCTCATCCCTGAAGTATTTATCCTGCGACAATTGCTAAACCACTCTATATCTGCGATTGGCATCCAACAGCAAATCGATTTTCAGCAAGTCTTCCCGATTTGACACCCTCACCCTTCCCTGCAACATAAACTTGAGCAAAACCGGGGTGGAATCATCATAGAGAACTGTGACTTGCAGTTCCGATAGCCTGGGCTCGTACCGACAAATACACTGGTAGATCCATTGCTGCATCCTGCAACAGAGATCCATACTGCCGGCACTGGCATCATTGAAATCGAACAGCCCCATTTCGGGGCAACTCTGACTCTCCCCCACTCTGGTATTGAGCACCCTGGAGATATTGCGCTTTATCGACTCCAAGGTGTCTCCTACATCCAATACTCGCTCTCGGGGGGAACGTAAGTCGGTTCCCAAACGTTCAAAGAAACCGACGCTGAATGTATTGGACTCGTCAAAGGCCAAGGAGGGTTACTCCTGATCCAAACGACCTACCAGGGAGAGCTCAAAATTGGCTCCCATGTACTTAAAGTGGGGACGAACTGCCATGGAAACCTGATACCAACCCGGATCGCCCTGCACATCCTTCACTTCAATACGTGCAGCACGAAGTGGACGGCGGCTACGAACATCTGCCGGAGGGTTCTCCTGATCGGCTACGTACTGCCTAATCCAGTTGTTCAGTTCACGTTCCAAATCCTGACGTTCTTTCCATGCACCAATCTGTTCGCGCTGCAGCACTTTGATGTAGTGAGCAAGGCGGTTGATGATCATCATGTAAGGGATTTGAGTACCCAACTTGTAGTTGGTCTCCGCTTCCTTACCTTCTTTAGTGTTAGGGAACACCTTGGGCTTCTGAATTGAATTTGCAGAGAAAAACGCCGCATTGTCGCTTCCCTTACGCATTGTCAGTGAGATAAAGCCTTCATCAGCAAGTTCGAACTCTTTACGATCTGTGATCAGAACTTCTGTAGGGATTTTGCTTTCCAACGCGCCCATTGATTCAAAAACATGTACCGGCAAGTCATCAACGGAACCACCACTTTGCGGCCCAATAATATTTGGGCACCAGCGGTAACGGGCAAAGCTCTCAGTGAGACGGGTAGCAAGAGCGAAAGCTGTGTTACCCCAAAGATAATGCTCGTGACTGGCCGATACATCTTCACGGTAATTGAAACTACGGACGGGATTATCGACCGGATCGTAAGGCACTCGCAGCAGGAACCGAGGCGCAGTCAAACCAATGTAACGCGCATCTTCTGACTCACGCAGCCCGCGCCACTTGGTGTACTTAGGGCTCTCAAATGCAGCCTTTAAATCCTTGATATTAGGTAATTCCTCAAAGGACTCGACACCAAAAAACTCGTGGGAAACGGACGACAGGAACGGCGCGTGAGCCATTGCTCCCACAGAACCAACATACTGAAGCAGCTTCATATCCTGGCTTGATGGGGAAAAGGCATAGTTACCTACGATTGCTGCAACCGGCTCACCGCCAAACTGGCCATAGCCAGCGGAGTATACGTGCTTGTAAAGACCGGACTGAGCCGTTTCAGGCGAAAACTCAAAATCATCCAACAGCTCGTCTTTTGTGACGTGCAGCATTTCAATTTTGATATTTTCACGAAAATCTGTGCGGTCAATCAGCAACTTCAGACTGCGCCAGGCGGACTCCATCTGCTGGAATTTTTCGTTGTGTAAAATCGCATCCATTTGGCTGCTGATTTTACGGTCAAGTTCGACGAGCATCTTGTCAACCAAGGCTTTATTGACAGGCTCTTCGCTGTTGTCAGTACGCAGCAGGTTTGCGACAAACGCGGCAACGCCCTTACGGGCTATGTCATAACCTTCGTCTACAGGTGTGATCTTGGACTGCTCCATGATTTGATCGAGCAGGTTCACATTGGCAGACGGTGCCAATGCTTCTGATTGAGATTGAACATCCATGAAAAATTTCCTTGGTGAAACAGTAATCTGTCGACCCATGCCGACTACAAAGGGCGAAATCGGTCTCAGTTTTCCAGTGATTGCAGCTCACTTAAGAGCGCCTCACGGGATTCTTCTGACGCAATCAGATCCTGAAGCTTTGCACGAAATGCAGGGATGTTACCCAATGGCCCTTTGAGAGCGACCAGGGCTTCACGCAGCTCAATTAACTTTTGCAATTCAGGTACCTGAGCAGCAACAGCGTCCGGAGTGAAGTCACGCATTGATTCAAACTTGAGATCAATCGAAAGCTCAGCACCGTCAGCGGCATCTTCACTAAGCTTATTGTCGACATTGGCTGAGATAGAAAGTTGTGCTTCTTTCATGACAGATTCAAAGTTCGATTTATCTACCTGAATTGCCTTTCTATCTTCCAGCACCGCCTCATCGGGATGGCCTTTATAGTCACCCAACACTAATAATTTAAGGGGCAGTTCGAGTTCTTGCTGTTGATCGCCAGTGGCGGGAACATACTTGATGTTGATGCGCTCTTTAGGCGCAACAGAACCATTTTTTGACATGGTATTGGTAACCTCCATTTTACAACTTTAAGATGCCATTCCTTTCAACGCGAATTAAATAACAATTAAAAAGCATGGGTCAAGACGATTTAGTTTTCACATCTAAAATAATTCTAAAGTTCGATATTTATGATAATGAATTTAAATAATCGATTGCTATAAAAAATAAATTAAAATCAGATCATTTATTTATATATCAACAATTTAGCCAACACCCACACAAAGGAATCTCACGAACTATATGTGTTATCAGTATAACCATACGGAATAAGCCGCTGAATATTCATCATGACAAAGATCGCCTTTGATTAATATAAAGGTATTTAAATAAAAATAAGCACATCACTAGGTATTACACCCATAAAGGCATAACTTCAGAAATAACACACCCAACATTACTATTTTAAAAAATCCACAAGAAACATTATTTAAACAATTATAAAACATAGAGGGTGGGTTTTAAGAACATAAATCGATGAAACGTATCGCCCGACAGAAAACTAAAAGACATTAACTAAAACTTAAATTTGAGTAATTAACCATGTTATTTCAATAGCCTCCATATTTATTGGGATCATAATGAACGACACTAACTATTCGCTGGGTATTATCCCAATACAGACTGCCACTCGCGAGATAACACAAGCGGCTGCCCCTGCCATAAGCAACCTATACCAATTGACTCAGAAACATCAGGATTCTTGACTAAGTGCCAACGCCACATGCTGCTCACCAAGAGATGAACTAAATTCACGCCCGGTCTTATAGCTCACGCCATTGCTGGCCAAAGGCAATACCCTGCCCCGCGGCGTAAAGTAACGGCGCAGACAGAAGCGCGGCCAAACTGCGGCCAAACGCGCAGCAAAAAGCCCGGCGTTGCCGGGCTTTTGTGTATTAACAATGTGCAAACCTTAACTTCACATCGCCTTATCCACTCTGACCATGCCCTGAAGATACACAACTCTGACTTCGTCACCTGCCTGCAGCGGCATGCCGGAGTCTTCATCCTGCAAAATCATGATTTGGGTATCGTCTTCCTGCCTTATCATCAACTCAATCAAATGCAGTTGGCGGTAATAATCACCACCAGCGCGATTAGCCAGGGCGCCGCCCACGAGGGCACCCAGCACAGTCGCCACATCCTGGCCACTGCCACCACCGAATTGATGGCCTATTACGCCGCCCAGCAAGGCACCGCCGAAGGTGCGCCAGCCACTGTGTCTGTCTTCTACCAACTCTTGTTGTGTCACTCGCCGAACTGAGACAAGTTCACCATAAAGTACTTTTTCGACCGGCATCGCCTGATTGCGCTCATAGGCAGCGCTCAGATTGGCTGAAAAACACGCAGTCAACAGCATCAGGCAACAGAGGGCAGGTTTCCACATATTCCAATTTCCGCTACTTTATAAAGATGGACTTCTTGATAGTACGCCTTTGTGAACGGCCTGTCTTTTATTGATGATGAGCACATGCGGTTTCCCTCACCGGAACTCGCGTTAAGCGATCCCAATGGTCTGCTTGCCATTGGCGGTTCATTGCACCCCAAGCGTCTGTTGGCGGCGTATTACGATGGCATTTTCCCTTGGTTTAACGCGGAAGACCCGATTTTATGGTGGTCACCGGATCCCCGCGCCATCTTTGTCCCCGGCGAGCTGAATGTCAGTCGCAGCCTGAAAAAGAGCCTGCGCAGGCAGCCCTGGCGCATCACGCTGAACCAGGCCTTTGCCGATGTGATGGCCGGCTGTGCCCAGCCCCGCAGTAAACAAAAAGACACCTGGATCACCCAGGAAATCCAATTGGCTTATCTGGAGATGCACAGTCAGGGTCATGCGCACTCGCTGGAGGTCTGGCTTGGTGAGCGTTTGGTGGGCGGTCTTTACGGCTTGGCGATTGGTCAGGTTTTTTGCGGTGAGTCCATGTTCCACCGTGAAACAGACGCCTCCAAAATCGCTATGTTGGCACTGCACCGGCATTTGCAGCGCAATGGCTTTAAACTGCTCGATGCCCAGGTGATGAACCCGCATCTGGCCAGCCTCGGAGCCAAAGAGGTGAGTCGCAGCGCCTTTTTAAGCCTGCTTAAACGCTACCGTGACGAAAAGGTTGCCGATGGCTGCTGGTGTACGAGGGAGGTGCTGATTGGAGAGTAGTACCCATGTAAGTGTTGGCATAAGCCAACTGTTTCCTTGCAGCTATCTTGACGATCAGCAGGAACAACTGCTGATTATTCAGGAACATTTTTTAGACAGCTTATTGTTTGAACGACTCCTGCAACTGGGTTTTCGTCGAAGCGGCGATGCCATTTATAAGCCACGCTGCCCAAGTTGCAATGCCTGTATGGCGCTCAGGGTCCCGGTCAATACTTTTGTGCCCTCCAAGCGGCAGAAGCGGACTCTGGCGAAGAATCGCGATTTAACAGTGCACTGGGCTGAGCAAAGCAGCCAGGAACACTATCAGCTGTATGAAAAATACATCAATTTACGCCATTTTGATGGACCCATGTATCCACCGAGTCGCGGCCAATACGATCACTTCGTGTTGTGCGATTGGGCACCGCCGGCTTTTCTGGAACTCAGACTTGATGGCCGCCTTATTGCCGTGGCTGTCACCGATGTGCTGCCCACCAGCCTGTCGGCAATCTACAGCTTTTTCGACCCGGATTTTGACGACCGCTCCCTTGGCAGCCAGCTGATCCTTACTCAATTGACGCAAGCGAAATCCCTCGGCAAGTCATTTGTTTATCTTGGCTATCAAATTGATGAAAATCGGAAAATGCGTTACAAGCGACTCTACCGGCCCTATCAAATCCTCACCGCCGACGGTTGGGAGTTTGATGATGAGGTTCCAGCCTGAAAGACCGAAATTCCATCACCCAGATCCCGGTGTTCCCCTTTACACTCAGGGCAATTTGCGGCATGATACGCCCGTTTTTCATATTTGAAGGCTAATGGGACACTTATTTAATGGCGAAAGAAGACAACATTGAGATGCAGGGCACCATCCTGGAAACTCTGCCTAACACAATGTTTCGCGTAGAGCTCGAGAATGGTCACGTGGTTATCGCCCACATCTCCGGCAAAATGCGCAAAAACTACATCCGTATCCTGACCGGCGACAAGGTTACCGTTCAGTTGACCCCTTATGATCTGACCAAGGGTCGTATCGTCTTCCGCGCCCGTTGACATAAGCTTTCAAATGAGAAAAACCCGGCAATGCCGGGTTTTTTGTTTGGTCTATCAAACCAGGCTGCTGCGCAAGTGATGTTGATGCACATACAAGCTGTGGTTAAAGCTACTTAATGCGCCAAATAAAAGCCCCATTCACTGATGGGGCTTAGGCCTTAGCACTTGTCGCTTAGGTCAAAGCACTCGTGGCTGGAACACTTGACTGAGATCAGGTCATGACTGAGATCAGGTCACCTTTTCCAGCTTCTCTGCACTTATCACTATCTCGCCATCCTGCGCATCCACATGGGCAAAGCCGCCCTGCTCCAGTTCGCCAAAGAGGATTTCATCGGCCAGCGGCCGTTTAATCAGATCTTTGACCACTCGCGCCATTGGCCGTGCGCCCATGGCCTTGTCATAGCCCTTCTCGGCCAGCAAGGTTCTGGCTTCATCACTCACCACCAAGGTTACCCGCTTGGCATCAAGCTGGGCCTGCAACTCGGTGAGGAACTTGTCCACCACCTTGGCAATGATGGTCAGATCCAGATGGTTGAACCAGATGATGGAATCGAGCCGGTTACGGAATTCAGGTGAGAACACCCGATTAATTTCCGACATGGCATCGTGACTGTGATCCTGCTGCTTAAAGCCAATGGATTTACGTACCGTTTCCTGTACCCCTGCGTTGGTAGTCATCACCAGGGTGACGTGGCGGAAATCTGCCTTACGACCATTGTTATCGGTCAAGGTACCGTGGTCCATTACCTGCAGCAGCAGGTTGTACACGTCCGGGTGTGCCTTTTCGATTTCATCGAGCAGCACCACACTGTGGGGATGCTTGATAACCGCGTCGGTGAGCAAACCACCCTGATCGTAACCAACATAGCCTGGCGGCGCACCAATCAAGCGCGACACAGTATGCGCCTCCATGTACTCGGACATATCGAAACGGATGAGTTTCAGCCCCAGGCACTTGGCAAGTTGGTTGGTCACCTCGGTTTTACCCACACCGGTTGGTCCGGCAAACAGGAAGCTGCCCACGGGCTTGTTCTCTGCGCCAAGGCCACTGCGAGAGAGGCGAATAGCAGCGCTCAGGCCTTCAATGGCCTTGTCCTGACCGAATACCACCATTTTAAGGTTGCGCTCAAGGTTCTTGAGCATTTCTTTGTCTGAGGTAGACACCGACTTCTCAGGAATACGGGCAATCTTGGCAATGATGGCCTCGATATCGGGCTGACCTATGGTTTTGCGGCGCTTACTGGCAGGCAACATCGCCATGCGGGCACCGGCCTCATCAATAACATCAATGGCCTTGTCGGGCAGATGTCGGTCATTAATGTGCTTGGCGCTAAGCTCTGCAGCACTGGCGAGCGCAGCCTGGGTGTATCGCACCCCGTGATACTCTTCGTACTTGCTCTTAAGGCCCATCAAAATCTTGGTGGTTTCGGCCACCGATGGCTCGTTGATATCCACCTTCTGGAAACGGCGGGCAAGTGCCCTGTCCTTCTCAAAAATGCTCTGGTATTCCTGGAAGGTGGTAGAGCCCATACAACGTAGCGTTCCGCTTGAAAGCAGCGGTTTAAGCAGGTTGGAAGCATCCATCACTCCACCGGAGGCGGCGCCGGCACCTATGATGGTATGAATTTCGTCGATAAAGAGAATAGCGTGCTTGTCAGCGGTAAGTTCCTTTAGCAGGCTCTTAAAGCGCTTCTCGAAATCGCCGCGGTACTTGGTGCCCGCCAGCAGCGCGCCCAAATCCAGTGAATACACAGTGGCATCGCGCATTACGTCAGGCACTTCGTCATTCACAATCCGGTATGCCAGACCTTCAGCAATGGCGGTTTTGCCCACACCGGCCTCACCCACCAGCAGTGGGTTGTTTTTACGGCGACGGCAGAGGATTTGGATTGAGCGTTCAATCTCATTATCGCGGCCGATAAGTGGGTCAATAATCCCCTGGGCGGCCATCAAATTGAGGTTAGAGGCAAACTGCGACAGCATGCTGCGCTGCTCTTCGGCCTGCTCGGATTGATCTTCAATGCGCTCCTGCTCAGTTTCCTGAGGCGCATCTTCACTCTTGGAAAATCCGTGGGAAATATAGTTCACCACATCGAGGCGGGTAATATCGCTTCGACGCAGCAAGTACACGGCCTGAGATTCCTGCTCACTGAAAATGGCCACCAACACATTGGCGCCGGTCACTTCGTTACGACCGGAGGACTGCACATGGAACACCGCCCGTTGCAACACCCGCTGAAACCCAAGCGTTGGCTGAGTTTCACGGTCGTCATTGGGGTCGGTGATCACCGGCGTGGTTTGGGAAATAAAAGTCGCGACATCTTCCCTGAGTCTGTCAATATCTGCACCACAGGCGACCAGGGCATCCTGAGCCGACGGGTTATCAATGAGCGCGAGCAGCAAATGCTCCACGGTCATATATTCGTGGCGGGCATCCCTTGCCTGCTGAAACGCCAGATTCAACGTCACTTCAAGATCTTTGTTCAGCATAAACACCCCCTAAAACTGCTGCTAAAGCGCATACAACGAACTGACAAAAGGCTTTAGGCTTTCTCCAGAGAACACAGTAACGGATGTTGGTTTTGCCTGGCAAACTGATTCACCTGCGCCACCTTGGTTTCGGCAATGCCGAACGGAAACACACCGCATACCGCTTTCCCTTGATGATGGATCTGCAACATTATCTCTGTTGCCTGATACTCATTCATCTTAAAGAACAGCTGAAGTACTTCTACCACAAAATCCATGGGTGTGTAATCGTCATTATTCAGGATTACCTTATACATGGATGGTGGCATCAGTTCGGTGTCGGCCCGCTCGACGACACGTTCAACATTTCCTGCTTTTGCCATATAGCAATATTAGCCTCTCAAATACGGGGCACCAACTGGCCTGACCAATTGATACCACCAGATTAAGCAGATGTTGCCTCTTTGTTAATTTTAGCTTGACATCCGCTTTTACTGCTTTCATTCTGTTCAACGAACGGAGTTAGGAACCCGTTTATTTGGTTTTACTATCTTACTGGGAAGTAGACAACAGAAGGAAGTGGAAGTATGGCAAGCGGAACTGTTAAATGGTTCAACAACGCCAAAGGATTCGGGTTTATCTGCCCTGATGAAGGTGGTGAGGATGTATTTGCCCACTATTCAACTATCGAAATGGAAGGCTATCGAACTCTAAAAGCAGGCCAACCAGTCCAGTTCGAAGTTGAGCAAGGTCCAAAGGGGATGCACGCTTCAGCTATAACGCCTGCTCGATAACTTATCGGGTGGCCAGGTTAAAAAGGCAGGGACACGTCCCTGCCTTTTTGTTTGGCTTTTTGTGACTCACCGCCAGATTGCGGGCCACTGGCACTCTTTACTCCCCGCCTTGATTCATTCCGCTTATCGCATTACTCTGGGGTTGCCCGCAGCTTTCTCCAAAAGTCAGCCCATAGCACCAGTCATACAATCAGCCCATAAAAAAAGAGAGCCGAAGCTCTCTTTTTCATTTAGCAATCAACCCGGTAATCAGTGGCTCATCAGGCCGTTCAGGGTCGCGCTTGGGCGCATTACTGCGCTTGCCTTGGCAAAATCTGGGCGATAGTAACCACCGAGATCCACGCTGTGGCCCTGTACGCCAATCAGCTCAGCCAGAATGGTTTCTTCGTTGGCAGCAAGCTTATCAGCCAGCTGACCGAAGTGTGCGGCAAGCTCGGCATCGGCAGTTTGGGTGGCCAGAGCCTGGGCCCAGTACATGGCCAGATAGAAGTGGCTGCCACGGTTGTCGATTTGACCGACGCGGCGGGCTGGTGACTTGTTCTCATCCAGGAACTTACCGATAGCGGTATCCAGGGTATCAGCCAACACTTGCGCCTTGGCAACACCGGCAGTTTGTGCCAGATGCTCGAAAGACGCAGCCAGGGCCAGGAACTCACCCAGAGAATCCCAACGCAGATAGTTTTCACTTTGAACCTGTTCAACGTGCTTGGGCGCGCTGCCACCGGCACCGGTTTCAAACAGGCCGCCGCCGTTCATCAGCGGCACGATTGACAGCATCTTGGCGCTGGTGCCCAGCTCAAGGATGGGGAACAGGTCAGTCAGGTAGTCACGCAAAACGTTACCGGTTACAGAGATGGTGTCTTTGCCATCTTTCATGCGCGCCAGTGAGAACTGGGTTGCTTCAACCGGAGACAGAATGTGCAGCTCAAGGCCAGCAGTGTCGTGCTGCGGCAGGTAAGCTTCAACTTTCTTGATAAGCTCAGCGTCGTGGGCACGGTTCTTGTCCAGCCAAAATACCGCTGGGGTTTCAGACAGACGGGCACGCTTCACGGCCAGTTTCACCCAATCCTGGATTGGGGCATCTTTCACCTGACACATACGGAATATGTCACCGGCTTCCACGTTATGGCTCATCAGCACAGCACCGGCGGCATTCACCACAGTCACCACGCCATCTTCAGCGATTTCAAAGGTCTTGTCGTGGCTGCCGTACTCTTCGGCTTTTTGTGCCATCAGGCCCACGTTAGGGATGGTACCCATGGTGCGTGGGTCGAAGGCGCCATGCGCTTTACAGAAGTTGATGGTGGCATCGTACACGCCGGCGTAGCAGCGATCCGGAATGATAAACTTGGTGTCTTTAAGCTGACCGTCCGGGCCCCACATCTGGCCTGAAGAGCGGATAGCGGCAGGCATGGAGGCATCGATGATGATGTCGCTTGGCACGTGCAGGTTGGTGATGCCCTTGTCAGAGTTCACCATGGCCATGGCAGGACGCTCGGCATACACAGCCTGAATATCGGCTTCGATGGCGGCGCGCTCGGCTTCCGGCAGCGCCTGGATTTTGGCTACCACGTCACCAAAACCGTTGTTTACATCCACACCCAGACGCTCAAAGGTCTCGGCATGCTTGGCAAACAGCGGCTTGAAGAAAGCTTTCACGGCGTGGCCGAACATGATGGGGTCAGACACCTTCATCATGGTGGCTTTGAGGTGCAGCGACAGCAGCACATCTTCGGACTTGGCGGCGTCGATTTCGCGCTCGAAGAAGGCAACCAGGGCGTTTTTGCTCATCACGGCTGAGTCGATGATTTCACCGGCTTGCAGCTTAAGGCCTGATTTCAGAACGGTTTCAACACCGGCTTTGCTGGTGTGCACTATGCTGACGCTATCAGCATCGGCCAGAGTCACAGACTGCTCAGAGCCGTAGAAGTCACCGGCTTCCATGTGAGACACATGAGACTTGGAGTCGCTGGCCCACTTACCCATAGAATGTGGGTTCTTGCGGGCATAGTTTTTCACCGACAGCGGCGCGCGGCGGTCGGAGTTACCTTCACGCAGCACAGGGTTTACCGCACTGCCTTTAATCTTGTCGTAACGGGCCTGGATAGACTTCTCTTCATCAGTCTTTGACTCTTCAGGGTAGTTCGGGATGTCGTAACCCTGAGCCTGCAGCTCTTTAATACAGGCTTTCAGCTGAGGAATAGAGGCAGAAATGTTTGGCAACTTGATGATGTTGGCTTCTGGCTTGGTGGCCAGCTCGCCCAGTTCAGCCAGGTGATCGCCAATGCGCTGGGCATCGGTCAGCTTCTCAGGGAAAGCAGCAATAACGCGACCGGACAGAGAGATATCGCGGGTTTCGATCTTCACGCCGGCAGGCTCGGCAAATGTCTGAAGGATAGGCAGCAGGGACAGGGTAGCGAGTGCTGGCGCCTCATCGGTTTCAGTGTAAATAATCGTTGGGGAATTATCTTTCATTTTGCTTCCTACGTGATTGTATAATTTAAAGATTTATAGTTTTTATTCGATATGCACGGCAAGCAGCATAAACCGCTGATTTCACCGCACGGTAACCTGTCGTCCTGGGGTTACCGGAAAGCTGGGCTGCCGATATGGGCATGGATCACATTTTGATGGCCGACATCATAGAGCATTCGGCCCAATATTCAAATTCCACTTAGGGCGAACAGGGGTTACCCTATAGCCAGGTAACTGTACAGTTAGAGCTACAAAGGAAATCCACACGCCGTGTCGTCCCCTTCTCGCGCCAATAAACCCTCGGCCAAGCGCCCTTCCAGCAGCTCATCGAAGCGGCAAGCACAGGGTCAGAAAAAAGGTTTTGCAACCACCAGCCAGCAGGCAACCGCCAAACACCGCAAATCATCCAATGGCAAAGGGCCCGGCACTGGCAAACGGCTGTCAGAGAAAACCGCAAAAAGGGCAAACGCCAAGGCTGTCACCCAGGTCGTGCTGTTCAACAAGCCCTTCGATGTGTTGTGCCAGTTCACCGACGAAGCCGGCAGGCAAACCCTCAAGGACTTTATTCCCTTGCCCGGCGTCTACGCCGCAGGCAGGCTCGACAGAGACAGCGAAGGCCTGTTGCTGCTCACCAACGATGGCCAGCTGCAATCCCGGCTTACCGAGCCGAAAAAGCAAACCTATAAAACCTATTGGGTGCAGGTCGAAGGCATTCCCGATGAGTCGGCGCTGGATAAACTGCGCGAGGGTGTTGAACTAAAAGACGGCCCTACTCTGCCAGCCAGAGTGCGCCGTATCGATGCGCCTCCAATATGGCCGCGCAATCCGCCGGTGCGGGAGCGAAAGAGCATTCCCGACTGCTGGCTCGAAATTCAGATTTGTGAAGGTCGCAACCGCCAGGTTCGGCGCATGACGGCCCACATTGGCTATCCCACATTAAGGCTGGTGCGCGCCGCCATCGGTGAGATAAGCCTTGGACAACTTGGCAGCGGCGAGTACCGGGAGCTTAGCCGGGATGAAATAAGCCGTCTCGGCGCCGGTCTTGGTCTCAAACGCGAATTTTACCCGTAAGGAAGTCCGATGGAGCGCTACAAACCCAATGTCACCGTGGCCTGCATAGTCCACTGCCAGGGCAAGTTTCTGATGGTGGAAGAAATCATCGACGGCAGATCTGTGTTCAACCAACCGGCAGGTCACCTTGAAGCGGCGGAGTCGCTGATTGATGCCTGCAAGCGCGAATTGTGGGAAGAAACCGGTATCAACGCCGAGCCCAGCCGCCTCGTTGGCATTTATCAGTTCAGCGCCAGTGCCGAGCTTGCGTTTTTGCGCTTCACCTTTGTCTGTGAACTCGATGACATAGTGCAAAGCGCGCCACAGGATGCGGCTATCCATGCCCTGCACTGGTTTACTCAGGCCGAAATCAACGACGCTCTGCGCCACCTTCGAAGCCCGTTGGTCAGCCGCTGCATCGACGACTACCTGGCTGGCAAAGGTGCAGAACTCAGCATCCTCGACAGCGAACTTCTTTCCATAGCCGCTAGTGGCAATCCGTGATAGAATACGCCCCCGAAAAAACGCCGCAGTTTCAATGCCGAACAGATAAACAACAGGCGCTGAGCCAAGCATTGCTTAGCCATTGTTTTATCTGAGTTTTGCCTGCAATTTGCTTGCGCTTATAAGCAGCACAGGGCAAACACCGCGGTGACTGGTTACTCGAAAGGATCATTTTCAACGTATGACGTCAACAACAGCTTCTCCCGCTGAAATCGCTGCCAACAGCAGCAAAAAAGTCATTGTCGGCATGTCCGGCGGTGTGGACTCTTCTGTCTCTGCTTACCTTTTGAAACAACAGGGGTATCAGGTTGAAGGCCTGTTCATGAAAAACTGGGAAGAAGACGACACCGACGAATACTGCGCCGCCGCTGAGGATCTGAAAGATGCTCAGGCCGTGTGCGACAAGCTCGGCATCAAGCTGCACACAGTGAACTTTGCCGCCGAGTATTGGGATAACGTGTTTGAGTACTTCCTCGCCGAATACAAGGCTGGCCGTACGCCCAATCCCGACATCATGTGCAATAAGGAAATCAAATTCAAAGCCTTCCTTGAGTTTGCCGATGACATCCTCGATGCTGACTACATCGCCATGGGCCACTATGTGCGCCGCCGCGACACCGATGGCAAAACCGAAATGCTGCGCGGCATCGATGGCAATAAAGATCAGAGCTACTTCCTGTACACCTTAAGCCATGAGCAGGTTGCCCGCAGCCTGTTCCCGGTTGGCGAGTTGGAAAAGCCGGAAGTGCGCCGCATCGCCGAAGAGCAAGGTCTTATCACCCACGATAAGAAAGATTCCACCGGCATCTGCTTTATTGGTGAGCGCAAGTTCAAAGACTTCCTCGCCACCTACCTGCCCGCCCAGCCAGGCAACATTGAGACTCCAGAAGGCGACATCATTGGCCGCCATGAAGGCCTGATGTACCACACCCTCGGCCAGCGCAAAGGCCTGGGTATCGGCGGCATGAAAAATTCAAACGACGACCCCTGGTATGTGGTCGACAAAGACATGGCCCGCAATGTATTGGTGGTGGCCCAGGGCCACGAGCACCCAAGGCTTATGTCCAAAGGCATGCGCGTTAACCAGCTGCACTGGGTTGACCGTAAGGGCCCGGCTGATGGCGCGCTTATCAGCGTGAAAACCCGCTATCGCCAGCAGGACATTCCCTGCACCGTGAAGATTATTGACGAGCAGACCATTGAAGTGCTGTTCGATGAGCCGGTGGCCGCAGTGACCCCGGGGCAGTCGGCGGTGTTTTATGACGGTGAAGTCTGCCTTGGTGGCGGCATCATCGACAGCCTGATTAAGGACTGAGCCATGAGCCAAATGCAAGCCCGCACCATGGCCTTTGCCGGTATCTTGCAGGCGCTCGCCCAGGTGCAATACATCGCCCGCCATGGTGACAGCGACACAGACGCCATGGCCGCCAGCTTAAATACCATTCTGGTAACCAATCCCGAGCAGCCCGAAGATGTGTACGCCGACAAAGTGCAGCTTCAGGTAGGTTACAAATGGATTTTGAATCAGCTTGGCGACGGCGAAAGCAAAGACGTCGAGATGACCCGCTATCTGGTGGGACTCCTGGCGCTTGAGCGCAAACTTTCCCGCAGCAATGCCTCCCTTGGCATGCTGTCTGAGCGCATCAACCAAATTCATCGCCAGCTCAACCATTTTGCCATCACCGATGAGCAAGTGGTTGCCAATCTGGCCAGTATTTACAGCGATATCATCAGTAACCTTGGCCCCAAGTTGCAGATCACCGGCAACCCCAACGTCCTGCAGCGGCCGCTGGTACAGCAGAAAATCCGTGCCCTGCTGCTGGCCGCCATGCGCAGCGCCGTACTGTGGCGCCAGCTGGGCGGCAAGCGTCGTCATCTGGTGTTTGCCCGCAAGGCCATCGTCGATACTGCCAAGAAAAATCTTACCCTATAGACAAATAAAGCCATTCCATTAAGGAGCTTAACAATGGATCTTTCCGCACTGACAGCTATCTCTCCGGTCGACGGCCGCTATGGCAGCAAAGCCGCCGAACTGCGTGGGATCTTCAGCGAGTTTGGTCTCACCAAGTACCGTGTTCAGGTTGAAATCAACTGGCTCAAGCTGTTGTCCAGCTGCCCAGAAATCGAAGAAGTGCCTCCTTTCAGCGAAGAGGCTCTGGCACTGCTCGATGGCATCAAAGATAACTTCAGCGTGACCGACGCCGAGCGCGTAAAGACCATCGAAGCCACCACCAACCACGACGTAAAAGCCGTTGAGTACTTCATCAAAGAAAAAATTGCTGAAAGTGCCGAACTGAGCGCCGTGGGTGAATTCGTTCACTTTGCCTGTACCTCAGAAGACATCAACAACCTGTCACACGGCCTGATGCTCAAAGAAGCCCGTGAGCAGGTATTGGTGCCTTACTGCCAGAAAGTGCTGGATGCCATCAAGGCACTGGCCAAGACCTACAAGAGCGTGCCTATGATGTCACGCACCCACGGTCAGCCAGCCTCTCCTACCACGCTGGGTAAGGAAATGGCTAACGTGGCTGTGCGTCTTGAGCGTCAACTGAACCAGATCAAGGCCGTTGAAATCCTCGGTAAAATCAATGGCGCCGTGGGTAACTACAACGCCCACCTGTCTGCCTATCCAGAAGTGAACTGGCATGCCCTGTCCCAGCGTTTTGTCACCAGCCTGGGCCTGAACTGGAACCCTTACACCACCCAAATCGAGCCGCACGACTACATTGCCGAGCTGTTTGATGCCGTGGCCCGTTTCAACACCATCGTGATTGACTTCGACCGTGACATCTGGGGTTACATTGCCCTGGGTCACTTCAAGCAGAAGACCATCGCCGGTGAAATCGGTTCATCCACCATGCCGCACAAGGTAAACCCAATCGACTTCGAAAACTCCGAAGGCAACCTGGGTATCGCCAATGCACTGATGCAGCACCTGGCCTCTAAACTGCCGGTTTCCCGCTGGCAGCGTGACCTGACCGACTCCACAGTACTGCGCACCCTGGGCGTGGGTATTGCCCACAGCTTGATTGCCTACCAGGCTACCCTCAAAGGCATCAGCAAGCTGGAAGTGAACGAAGCGAGCCTCGCCGCTGAACTCGACAGCAACTGGGAAGTTCTGGCTGAGCCAGTACAGACAGTGATGCGCCGTTACGGCATCGAAAAGCCATACGAGAAGCTCAAAGAGCTGACCCGTGGCAAGCGTATCGATGGTCCTCAGCTGGCTGCCTTTATCGATGGTCTGGAGCTGCCAGCGCCTGTTAAGGCCGAGCTGAAGCTGATGACCCCGGCCAGCTACATTGGCCGCGCCGAAGCCTTCGTGGACGACCTTATCTAATCCACTAATGGAGAGGCGGCAAGGGAAACCAAGCCGCCTTTTTTAACACTATGTATAAGCTCAATCTCGATATTCAATCATTCCTCGCCAACGACTGGCAGCAGGCCCCCAAGGTCTATAAGGGTGCCTTCCCTGAATTTGCCGATCCCATTGCTGCAGACGAGCTGGCAGGCCTTGCCTGTGAAGACGAAGTCTCAAGCCGGGTCGTGGTCACCAAGGGTGAAGACTGGGACGTGATTTCCGGCCCATTCGAAGACTACGACCAGTTCGGCGAGCAGGGCTGGCAGCTGCTGGTACAGGCCGTAAACCACTGGTACCCGGACGCCCAGCCCTTGGTAGAAGCATTCCGTTTTTTGCCGGATTGGCGCTTCGATGATTTGATGGTGTCGTTTGCCACCCCCAAGGGCGGCGTGGGACCACACATCGACAACTACGATGTGTTTATCATTCAGGGTGAAGGCCATCGCCGCTGGACCGTTGGGCCAAAAGGCAGCTACAGCCGCCGTGGCGGTAACCCTACCTCGATGCTGATTGAAGATTTTGAGCCCATTATCGACGTGGTGCTGGAAAAGGGCGATGTGCTCTACATTCCGCCCGGCTTCCCCCATCAGGGCGAGACCCTGACCCTGGCGCTGTCTTACTCCATGGGTTTCCGCGCCCCCAGCCAGCAAGAACTTGCCGGACAAATTGCCGATCAGCTGATGGATGAAGACAAGGGCCACAAGCGCTTTATTGCCGCCGAAGGCGCCGCCAGCAAAGGTCTGGTAAGCGTTGCCGAGCAGCAGGGCATCATGCAGCTTATTCGAGAGCTCTGTGACGATAGCGATACTGTCGCCAAGCTGCTGGGTAAGCTTCTGAGCCAAAACCGTTTCGATCTGGATATTCAGGAAGATGAGTCCATGGATGAGGCCGAGCTGCAGGCTGCGCTGGACGAAGGCGCCCTGCTTAGCCGCATTGGCGGGCTTAAGGTGCTCAGGATGGAAGGCGACAGCGAGCCAAGACTCTTTATCGCCGGTGAAGGCTATGTGATTGCCGGCGCCACTGACGAAGAGCTGAGTCAGGTTGCGAATGATGTGACAGTCAGTGCCGACATTGCCCTTCAACCCCATTGGCAGCGCTTTTTTGCCGACATGCTGAAGAAAGGCTATTTCTATCTGGCCGAGGCGTGAAGCGAGTCTGAGTAAGCGTCAGCGCGAAAGCGCCCTGAGCATATTGAAACACCCATTAAAAAAGGCACCATTCAGGTGCCTTTTTTGTATCCGTCATTTTGTATCCGACATTTTGTATCCGACATTTTGTATCCGGCTTTGCTGCCGCTCACAGCGGCTCAGCTTAGCCCCAGAGTTTTTCATCCTGCTGGATTTGATGCAGGCTCTGGGCGCGGGAAATCAGCAGATTGGCAAACTTGGCCTGGGTCGGGTCATTCACCGCACCGGACTGAATAAGGTTTTCCGCTTTGAGCTGCCACATCATCGAGAAATGACGCAGGGCTTCACGGGCGGTTTTAGCGACTTTGACATCCACATAATCGCTTGGCAAATCGCCTGACATGACCCAAAACGTTTGCTTGGCAGGCTTCTGGGCTTCCATTTTCCACACGGCGACATACGGAGCCAGATAGCGGCTCTCATCGACCAGCACTTTACCCGGCAAAATGCCTTTTTCGGCCAAAAAGCGGTTGGCCTTTTGAAACTGGGTACGCACCCACTCCTGACGCAGCGCTTCGGGATCCTGTGCTGCGGTTTCTACCTGGGGTTCCTGGGTTTGCTCAGTCATACTTCATTCCTATCTTATTGTTATACCGTGCAAATAAACACCGACGACGGGATTTGTAACGGGGAGTTGATGGGTCGAGACTGCCATAACTTTACGTTGACGTAAAGTGGAAAGCTAAATTGCCACGGTGATCACAAATATTCCACACACGGCCTTTGTTGAGAGTATCCCTAAATGCTATGGTTTCGCAATAAATATAACGACCGCAGGCCTTCCCTGCGGCTTTTTATAAGCAATCCGGAGATCCTCTAACGTGGCTGTATTCAATCATGTATCTTTTGACGAGCATGAACAGGTAGTGTTCTGTCATGACAAGGAAAGCGGCCTGAAGGCCATTATCGCGGTTCACAACACCAACCTTGGCCCAGCGGTGGGCGGTTGCCGTATGTGGAACTACCAGTCCGATGACGAGGCCCTAACCGACGTACTGCGTCTCTCCCGCGGTATGACCTATAAAAATGCCCTTGCCGGCCTGACCATGGGCGGCGGCAAGTCGGTGATCATCGCCGATCCCAAAACCCAGGACAGAGAAGCCCTGTTCCGCGCATTCGGCCGTTTTATCAATACCCTGGGTGGCAAATACTATTCAGCAGAAGACGTGGGTACTACCACCGCCGACATCATGATTGCCCATCAGGAAACTCCGTACATGGCGGGTCTGGAAGGCAAGAGTGGCGATCCTTCTCCTTTTACCGCCCTGGGGACCTACCTGGGTATCAAGGCAGCGGTGAAGCATCAGCGCGGCCTGGACACCCTCAAAGGGCTTAAGATCTCCGTACAGGGCGTTGGCCACGTAGGTTACTACCTGTGTAAGCACCTGCACGAAGAAGGCGCCGAGCTTATCGTGACCGATATCCATCAGCCTTCCCTCGACCGGGTAGCCACCGAGTTTGGCGCCACCGTAGTTGCGCCGCAGGATATCTACTCTCAGGACGTGGACGTATACGCCCCCTGTGCCCTGGGTGCCACCATCAACGATGCCACCCTGCCGCTGCTCAAGGCAAAAATTGTGGCGGGCTGTGCCAACAACCAGCTGGCCGAGCCACGCCACGGACAGTTGCTGAAAGACATGGGTATTCTCTATGCCCCTGACTATGTGATTAACGCCGGTGGCATCATCAACGTGTCGTTTGAGAACAACTACGACGCGGCCAAGTCGACCGCCAAGGTCGAAAAAATTTACGATACCCTGCTGACCATCTTCACCGCTGCGGATGCGCAAAATCGCACCACAGGTGAAATCGCCGACGAGATGGCGCGCGCCATTATCGACGCCGCTGCCAAATAAGCTTAGCGCTCGGTCACTTAGGGGAAACCAGTCCGGTTTCCCCTTTTTTATGGCTAAGCTTAAGGCTCAAATACGGCGAAAATCTTTTGCCAAACTATTTTTATCCGCCCATCAGGGGGATAGAAATTTGTCATCCATTTTTACGATTTCCTCGCTGGCGAACCCTCTTATCCTTTGCTTGACTTAGACACTCCCCCAACAGCAGGAGCCCTTCATGGTCTGTTTCAAATACAGTCTGAATCAGGATGCAGTGGAGTTGCAGGCAAGCAATTGGAATGGTATTGAGCGCGTGTTTGTGAACGGTGAAATGGTGTCAAGCAAACTGAATTTTGCCGGACAAAGTGAGCATACTGTCGCATTGAAAGACGGACACAGGGCCAAATTTCAACTACTTATCGATCCTCAGACTGAAGAGATCATGTGCCGCATTTACAAAAAAGGTGTGCTTATCGCAAGCCTTAAACAGGGCAAGGACAACCTGGCGCAAACCAAATCTATGATGTGGCAGCTGCTGCTGATGCTCTGCCTGGGCGGCGGCCTGTTGCTGACCCTGGCCAACTGGAACTGATCGACTGAAACTGACTCGCCAACGCTTGCTGACTGAATCTGGCCAAACGAAACTGGCCACTTGAGACTGGTCAGTCGATACTGGTATGCACGGCCGCAGCGCTGAGCTGACCGCAACCCTATCCAATAACAAGGCCGGCAATTGCCGGCCTTGTTATTTTTGTCTGTGCGGTTTGCGCGCTGTGTAACCGGGTTTACTCAGGTTCGGTTTATCTTATTCAGCAGCTTCATCAGCAATGCCTGTTCTTCATCGTCCAGTTCGGCCATAAACTTCTCGTTCACCCGCTCGGCCTCACAAATCAGGTCCTGCTCCAGCGCCTTGGCTTCGTCGGTGAGGAAAATCTGGAATGCGCGGCGATTATCGGCTTCCTGATGGCGGGTGATCAGCCCCTGCACCTGCAACTGATCCAACAGCCGGGTCATGGTGTAGTTGGCCACATCGCAGCGGCGCGACAGCTCAGTCTGGCTGATACCTTCCTCCTGCCACAGCGCAAACAGCACCGGCCAGAGCTTGATATCCAGCTGATAGCGCCTGAGGCGTTGGTCCAGCTCATTGGCAATAGCCACATTGAGATGGGAAACCAAATAACCAAGACTTTCCTGACGATTCAAACAGCACCTCCCGTCATCCAGCAAGCGTTAAGGCTCCTTAACCACTTCCTTTAATACTATCACCTAAAGCGCAATAAACTAGGATGATGCGGGAAATTCAACTTCAGTCGTCAATCAGGGTTTCGGCAAAACGGTAGAAGCAGGCGCGGCTCATGCTGGCGCTAAGGCCATTCTGCAGTGCAATCAGCACTCCATCCTCGGCGAGCCGGATATCACTTGCACTGACCAGATATTCATGTCCAAGCGTTGAAATCAGTCGATAACCGCCTTCAGCTGGCTCAAAATCGACGATAACCACAGGCGTGTGGGCCACAGCCACCCTCACCCGCTCCACCGGCGTCACCAGCGCCCAGTGCTCGCCATCACGCCTGAGCACCGACATAAACAGCCTGGCAAACTTCTGCGGCAGAGCCTCACCGAGATATTGCCACTGGCCGTGGGTATCTATGCTAAAGAGCGGCTGCTCACTGCAAAGCGCCGGCACGGTCTGTGGGCGACTGCCTTTGAGGCTCGATAGCGCCGCTGATACCTGCTCAGGGTTTTCATTATCTTTGGAATTCATATTTTTACAGCCCCTATAGCAAAAAGGCCCCGCAGGGCCTTGGCAAGCTTAGATAAGCTCCAGCAGCGCTTCCAGCGGATGCTTGGGCCTGAAGCCTGAGAAGCGTTTTACCTGAGAGCGGCATGAATACCCTGACACCAAAATCTCGGCTTGTGATGTACCCTCAATGCCTTCTTTCCAGGACATATCATACAGCTTTTGCGAGCGCTCCAGGTTATCCAGCTCATGGCCGTAGGTGCCTGCCATGCCGCAGCAGCCAAGGTTCTTGACCTTGAGCGTGGCGCCAAATTTGGCAAACACGGCACTCCATTCTTTGGCGGTGCCCGGCTTGGCAGTAGACTCCGTACAGTGGCTGAACCAGGTGTACTCGCGGCCGGAGGACTCACGCTGTGGCAACGCCTCAAGCACCTCCATCAACCACTCGTTGGTGAGCTTGATATTGAAGTCGCCACGCTCGTTACCCAGCGCCACCTTGTACTCATCACGGTACACAAGCACCATGGCAGGATCCACCCCCACCATGGGCATTTCAAGCTTACTGAGTTCGTTGAAGAAGGCCGCCGCCGAGCCGGCTGTGGCAGCAAACTTATCGAGGAAACCCTTGATATGGGCAGGCTTGCCGTTTGGCTTGAATGGCAGCAGCACCGGCCTGAAGCCAAGCTTTTCAATCAGCTTCACAAAGTGATACACCAGGCCTGCATCATAGAAGCTGTTGAATGGGTCCTGGGCCACCAACACATAACGGCTGCGCTCGGCGGCCGGAATACGTTTCAGTGATTCAAGGTCATACCCCAGACTCTGATGGCTCTCAAGCCTTTGAGTCAAAGTAGGCACCGACAGCTTGGGCGCATCCACATAGCCGATGGCCTTTTTAATCACCCACTGGGACACGGTGTTTTGCGACAGCGCATTCATCAGCTTAGGCGCTTTGGCCATCAGCGGCAGCGCATCTTCGATACCGGCCACCAGATAGTCTTTGGGCGGGCGCAAATAACGCTGATAGTAGATATTAAAGAACTGGGCGCGGAACTTGGGCACATCCACCTTGACCGGGCACTGACCCGAGCAGGCCTTACAGGCAAGACAGCCCTTTAAGGACTCCATCACCTCGTGGGAGTAATCGTACTCTTCCTTGGCTTTTAAGGTATTTTGCGCCCGCTGCAGCAGCCCAAGCGGCTTGGACTTGGCAAGCTGCTCCACATCCACGCCTTCGGTTTCCAAAAGCCTTAACCATTCGCGCATCAGCGACGAGCGGCCCTTGGGGATTGAATACGATCGCCGGTCGCCTTGAATGACGGGCACATGGGCGAATAGGCCGAGTAGTTAAAGCACAGGCCGTTACCGTTGCAGTTCATCACATCGGGGAAGGCTTCGCGCACTTTAACGGGAATTTGCCTATCGAAACTGCCGCGCTTGGCGCTGTCGACGTTGTAAAAGAGCTCGCCATTATCCTTTGGCGCCACCAGCTTGCCGGGGTTTAAGCGATTGTCAGGGTCAAACCAGCCCTTGATGTCCTGCAGCACGCCATAAAGCTCATCGCCAAACACCGCCGGACCGTATTCACCGCGGACGCCCTTGCCGTGCTCGCCCCACATCAGACCGCCGTATTTGAGCGTCAGCGCTGCCACTTCATCGGAAATGGTGCGAAGGAGCTGTTCATCCAAGGGATCGCACATATCCAGCGCCGGACGGACGTGCAGCACACCCGCATCCACGTGGCCGAACATGCCGTATTGCAGCTTATGGCCATCGAGCAGCGCCCGAAACTCCATAATAAAGTCGGCGAGCTTCTCAGGCGGCACGGCAGTGTCTTCGGCAAAGGCGATGGGTTTGCGGCTGCCCTTGGCGGCGCCCAAGAGGCCCACGGCCTTTTTGCGCATGGCGTAGATTTTCTCGATGCTGCCCTTATCGTGGGTGCTCTGAAAGCCCACCACGCCGCACTCGCCGTTTTTGATTTGCTGAGCAAGCACAGCTTCGAGTGCCGCCAGTTTGGCGTTTACATCGGCTTCGTCACCGGCAAACTCCACCATATTGAGGCCATCGATATGCTTGCCGGGCACCTCCTGGATAAGCTCACTCACCGAGTGCCAAACGATATCTTCACGGGCAAGGCCAAGCACCTTGGAGTCGACGGTTTCCACGACTGTGGCATTGGCAGCCACCAGCGATGGCGCGTGACGCAGCGCCGACTCGAACGAATCGTATTTGATATTGACCATGGCACGCTGCTTGGGCAGCGGCGTGAGATTCACCTTTGCTTCGGTGATAACGGCCAGAGTGCCTTCGGAGCCGGTAAGAATACGGCTTAAATCGAACTGGCTGAGTTCATCGTTCCACACATGCTCCAAATCGTAACCGGTCAAAAAGCGGTTAAGCCGGGGGAAGCGGGTTTTCACCAGCTCGCGCTTATCGCGGCACACGGCTGAGATGTTGGCAATCAGCTTACCGGCAAGACTTGAGCTGTCCACCACATCCAGGTTTTCGGCGGCCATCGGGGCTGAATCCAGCACAGAGCCATCGATAAGCACGCTCTTGAGGCCGAGCACATGATCTGAGGTTTTGCCGTACACCAGCGAGCCTGCGCCCGAGGCGTCGGTGTTAATCATGCCGCCCAGGGTGGCGCGGTTAGAGGTCGACAAATCGGGGCTGAAAAAAAAGCCATGGGGCCTTAAGGCATCGTTGAGGGCATCTTTCACCACGCCAGCCTGTACCCGTGCCCAGCCTTCCTCGGCGTTGACTTCCAGCACCTTGTTCATATGGCGCGATAAATCGAGGATAAGCCCGTGGGTCAGCGACTGACCATTGGTGCCGGTGCCGCCGCCGCGGGCACTGAAAACTACCTCGCGGAACTCGTCTTTGGCGGCGAGCTGCATCACCCGCTGCACATCCAGGGTGCTCTTGGGATACAGCACCGCCTGGGGCAGAAACTGATACACGGAGTTGTCTGTAGCCTGCACTATGCGGGCGCTGTAACGGGTATCTATCTCGCCGTCAAAATCAGCGGCAAGCGCCTCGAGAAAGGCCAGATAAACGGGTTCCAGAGTTTGCTGGTGAGAAAGCAGGGGTAACATGCACGGCGTCTGTGTTGTTGTTTTATGCGGGCATTATAAACAAAAAAAAGCCGCTAAAAAGCGGCTTTTGTTACACATCGGTAAAAAGGGGCGCCGGTGGCGCCGACCTTTTCAGAATGCGGCGATTTTTGTCCGGATTAACCCAAGGTTTTGCCCGGATTAACCGTGGGCCTCGGCCAGGTACAGCCAGGTATCAATTACTGTATCAGGGTTCAGTGACACGGTATCAATGCCCTGCTCCACCAGCCAGGCGGCGAAGTCGGCGTGATCCGATGGACCCTGACCACAAATACCCACGTAAGCGCCCTTGGCCTTGGCAGCTTTGATGGCCATGGCCAGCAGCGCCTTCACGGCTTCGTTACGCTCATCGAACAGGTGGCTGATGATGCCGGAGTCACGGTCCAGACCCAGAGTCAGCTGGGTCAGGTCGTTAGAGCCGATGGAGAAACCATCGAAGTGCTCCAGGAACTGCTCGGCCAACAGGGCGTTGGATGGCAGTTCGCACATCATGATAACCCGCAGACCATCTTTACCACGCTCCAGGCCCTGCTCTTTCAGGAGTTCAATCACCTGCTCGGCCTCACCCAGGGTGCGCACGAATGGGATCATGATTTCCACGTTCTTCAGGCCCATATCGTTGCGAACGCGCTTGATGGCTTCACATTCGAGGGCGAAACAGTCGCGGAATGACTCAGAGATATAACGGCTGGCACCGCGGAAGCCCAGCATTGGGTTCTCTTCTTCTGGCTCGTAGCGGTCACCGCCCACCAGGTTGGCGTACTCGTTAGACTTGAAGTCAGACATACGCACGATCACCTTCTTCGGATGGAAGGCGGCCGCGATGGTGGCGATACCTTCAACCAGACGGGCTACGTAGTACTCAACAGGCGAGTCGTAACCGGCAATCATCTCGTTGATTTCTTCCTGCAGGGCAGCTTCCTGCTGGTTGAATTCGAGCAGTGCCTTGGGGTGAATACCAATCATGCGGTTGATGATGAACTCAAGACGGGCCAGACCCACACCCTCGTTTGGCAGACGGGCGAAGTCGAAGGCGCGGTCAGGGTTACCCACGTTCATCATTATCTTCATTGGCAGATCAGGCATGGAATCCACGCGGCTGGAGATCACTTCGAACTCCTGCTTGCCATCGTAGATGTAACCGGTGTCGCCTTCGGCGCAGGAGACAGTCACCATCTGGCCGTTCTGGATACGGTCAGTCACATCGCCACAACCCACTACGGCTGGCACGCCCAGCTCACGGGCGATAATGGCAGCGTGACAGGTGCGGCCGCCACGGTTGGTCACGATGGCGCTGGCGCGCTTCATGATAGGTTCCCAATCCGGGTCGGTCATGTCGGTAACCAGTACGTCACCTGGCTGGATTTTGTCCATTTCATCAATGGATTTCAGCACCTTGGCAACACCGCTGCCCACCTTGTGACCGATGGCACGGCCTTCGCTGATCACAGGGCCGCGGCTCTTTAAGTGATAACGTTCAATCAGCTGAACGTCTTCACGCGAACGTACGGTTTCAGGACGGGCCTGAACAATGTACAGCTTGCCGTCGTTGCCATCTTTGGCCCACTCGATGTCCATTGGACGACCGTAGTGCTTCTCGATGATCATCGCCTGCTTGGCCAGTTCCATCACTTCAGCATCGCTGATGGAGAACTGACGACGATTCTCAACTGCCACATCTTCAATTTTCACCTGCTTACCGTGTGAAAGATCGTCTGAGTAGACCATCTGGATAAGCTTGGAACCGATGTTGCGGCGAACCACGGCCTGATGGCCGGCGGTCAGGGTTGGCTTGTGAACATAAAATTCGTCAGGGTTTACTGCGCCCTGCACCACCATTTCACCGAGACCGTAAGAAGAGGTCACGAAAACCACGTCGTCGTTACCTGACTCAGTATCGATGGTGAACATCACACCAGAGGAAGCCATGTCGGAGCGCACCATGCGCTGCACACCGGCAGACAGCGCCACACCACGGTGGTCGTAGCCCTGGTGAACACGATAAGAAATCGCGCGATCGTTAAACAGAGAGGCAAACACGTGCTTGATAGCCACCAGCACAGAGTCGTAACCTTTCACGTTCAGGAAGGTTTCCTGCTGACCGGCAAAAGAGGCATCAGGCATGTCTTCGGCGGTGGCAGAGGAACGTACGGCGAAGGAAGCATCCTTGGTCTCGCCGCAGAGTTGGTCATAGGCCTCGTGGATGGCCTTTTCGAGTTCGGGTTGGAAGGGGGTTTCAATAACCCACTGTCTGATCTGTGCACCCACTTTCGCCAGTGCGTTAACATCGTCGACGTCCAGAGTGTCAAGAATGTCGTAAATCTTCTGGTTTACTCCGCTTTGCTCTAGGAACTCATTGAATGCATGAGCCGTGGTTGCAAAGCCACCGGGGACTTGAACACCTGCGTTGGCCAGATTGCTGATCATCTCACCAAGTGAAGCATTCTTTCCGCCAACCTTGTTGACGTCGCCCATGCCCAATTCCTGATACCAGAGTACATATTGCTGCACAGTTCTATCTCCGCATGTTTATTTAGTTGGCCCCTTCACACCGGGGCAGCGGCATTTTACACTTCGGGGCAATAAGCGTAAATCTATAATTTTCTTTGTAATTTTATTACTACATGAGGTTGGTATGGCTCGTAAAGTTTTCTACATTTCCGACGGAACGGCGATCACGGCAGAAGTTTTCGGCCATGCAGTACTTTCACAATTTCCCATGGAATTTGAAGCAATTACCATCCCATTCGTGGAAACGAATGCCAAGGCTGAAGCGGTTAAAAAGCAGATAAATGATAGTTTTATTACAACAGGAGAGCGGCCACTGGTATTTCATTCCATCGTGAAGCCGGAGATCAGGGATGTTATCTATTCCAGTGAAGGCCTGGATTACGACTTTTTGAACACCTTCGTGGCGCCACTTGAACAACAATTGGGCGTCAGTGCGGCGCCGGTGCTGCATCGCACCCACGGTAAAGCCAACCACAGCTATGAGGCGCGTATCGATGCCATCAACTTCGCCATGGAGAATGATGACGGTCAAACCTTAAAGCACATGGATAAGGCAGATATTATTCTGTGCGGCGTGTCCCGCTGCGGCAAAACCCCATCTAGTCTGTATTTGTCGATGCAGTTCGGAATTAAAGCCGCCAACTATCCTTTTACAGAGGATGACATGGACAACTTAAAGCTGCCTGAAGCGCTTAAGCGTAATAAAGGAAAAGTGTTCGGCCTGACCATAGATCCGGTGCGCCTGCAGGAAATCCGCCAGAGCCGGATGGAGAACAGCCGTTACTCATCACTGCGCCAATGCCGACTGGAAGTCAAAGAAGTGGAGATGCTGTTTAAGAAGGAACGCATTCCTTATATAGACACCACCAACCACTCGGTGGAAGAAATTGCCACCAAAATCCTCGACATGACGGGCATGGAGCGTCATATGTTCTGATCCTGCTGCAATGAGCAAACGGATCTAACTTAAATCAATTTCGTTGCACAGTTGTCGATTTATTACACAATCGGCACTGTGCAGCACGTCACTATTGGTTATAATCCGGTTCAATCTGGCGATAAGCCCGCACCAAACCGGTATGCTGAATGACGATTAAGACTGACGAACTACGCACATCCCTTCTTTGTAAAGTAATTTCACCTTCGCAACTGGCGGCCGAATATCCGCTCACTCAGGAAGCGGCTGACTATCTGGTTGCCCAGCGCCGTGAAGTAGAAGCCATTCTGACCGGTCAGGATCCACGCCTTCTGGTGATCATCGGCCCCTGCTCTATTCACGATACCGAAGCCGCACTGGAATACGCCGGACGCCTGGCGAAACTGCACCACGAACTGAAAGACGATTTGTGCATCCTGATGCGGGTGTATTTTGAAAAGCCACGCACCATTGTTGGCTGGAAAGGCCTGATTTCCGACCCGGATCTGGACGGTAGTTTCAGTGCCAACAAAGGCCTGCGTATGGCCCGTCATCTGCTGCAGCAAATTACCGAACTTAAACTGCCTATCGCCACCGAATTTTTGGATATGGTGAACGGTCAGTACATCGCGGATCTTATCACCTGGGGCGCCATCGGTGCCCGCACCACAGAGAGCCAAATCCACCGCGAAATGGCCTCGGCACTGTCTTGCCCGGTAGGCTTTAAAAACGGCACCGACGGCAATATCAATATTGCCGTGGATGCCGTGCGCGCCGCCAAGGTGCCACACATCTTCTACTCGCCGGACAAAGACGGCCATATGTCGGTTTACCGCACCCACGGTAACCCTTACGGCCACATCATTCTGCGTGGTGGCAAGAACCCCAACTACGCCCAAGAGCATGTACAAAAGGCCCATGAACAGCTCAAAGCCACTGGCATCGACACCGGCATGGTGATTGACTTCTCCCACGGCAACAGCCAGAAGCAGCACATGAAGCAGCTCGAAGTGGCCGAAGACGTGATGGCACAAATTCGCGCCGGTTCCAACGCCATCGCCGGGATCATGGCCGAAAGCTTTATCGAAGAAGGCAACCAGAGCGTGGTGGAAGGTCAGCCGCTTTGCTACGGCAAGTCAATTACCGATGCCTGCCTGAGCTGGGGCGATACCGAGCCGCTGCTGCGCAGCCTCGCTGCCGCAGCCCGGGTGCGCCGCGAGCTGAGAAAGTAATCCTAAGCCAGCACCATCTGGTTTGATAAAAAGCCTCCAAACGGAGGCTTTTTTATTTCGCGGTGACACCTAAGCTTTTGACGGCTTAAGGCCCATCACTGGCCGCATTGCCACGGCCCCCTATCCTGCCAGGCGCTGCCGCTGCCGGGGGCTTCGCCCTGGGTCCACCAGTTGGCCTGCCAAAGTTTGCCATTGAAGGTTGCCTGCTTACCCTGGGCGTAGGCGATGGCCGCATCCCAGGGCAGCAACACCTGACTGACCAAGGTCCAGGCGCCGTTCGACGCCGAAGGCTCACTGCCCTGATTCCACCAATTGGCGCGCCACACCAGCGAATTGAAGCTCACCTTATCGCCACTGTTGTAGATAGTCGCCGCCGCCCAGGCGGGGTGATTGAGCGCATCGGGATCAGACACGCTGCAATCATCCGCTGCGATAACGTTAAAATCTCGGCTTTCTTTGCCGCCCGTTTCGAGGTTTTGCAGCATCAGCCTGTAGCTGCCAACCTCAGTCAAAGCAAGACTTCTGGCAAGCGAGCCCTGGGCAAGCTGCAAGCTCTCTTCACTGACGAGTGCCGAGTCTTTTTCCAGCAGCAGCGTCACTGCCACCGGCTTGCTGGCATTAAGCTCATAAGTCACCTCAACACTTGTGTTTTGCAGGGTGTAGGACGGCTTGAGGCCATTTATCGTCACCGCTGGCGGCGAAGACTTAAGGTCGAGCCGATAGCTAAGTCCGGCCTCGCGGGTCCACACCTTGTTGTCGCCAAGCACATCGCGGTAACTGATGCTGCCATCCTGCGCTTTTACGCCAATGGCCACCAGACTGGTGGCGGAGCCCACCTGAGCGGCGAGGTTTTTCGCCCATATGTCGCCCTCAAGTTCGGCTTCGGCGACAGTGCGCTTTTCAAATACTTTCTCAGCGCCTGCGCCATCAAACACCCTGAACCAGAGCACATCCCCTGGCGCAACATTAAGCCCCGATGGCACAAATGCCCCCAGCGTTTGCCAGTCAGGCACGCTGCCCCCCTGATCCAGCACTATATCTGAGCAGTTATAGAAGCCCTCGCCTGCGGCATCGTCGCGCTGCCAACGGGTGTACAAGGTGGCCTCGCCGCTGCGCCCCGCCGGAATAGCAATCCGCATCCGATAATACTTTTTATCGCCAATCAGGCTAATGGGCTGATCGCCAAGCTCGGCAATCAGCTCAAGCTTGCCCCAGCTCAGCGCCTCAGTGGCCGCATCGTAATCCGGGGTCGATAAATAAAACTGCCAGAAGCTGGGATTGTGGGGCGTGTGAGCGGCAAACAGCAGCTCCACTGTGCCATCGGCATCCACCGTCATTGCCGTACGTTGCCAATCGCGCGACACCACATCCATACCGCGTTTGGCATGGTCAGCCGCGGCGCACAGCTTGCCGTCGGGAATGGCCGCTTTGACGGCATCCATATTACGAAAATCGGCAACGTTGATGGAAAACTCATGGTTTTGTACAAATTGCACCGTGCCCGATGCCAAAAAGGCCGCGCGGCAGGCGGCATTGGGAATGGCGCTGCCATCATCGGGCCACCAGTAGCCTCCCTGCTCGGTACAAAATTCCTGCCTGGCTTTGGGGTATTCCATCAGGCCATGGGCCAGCGCCTGTGAACTTGCACCAAGCAAGGCAAGCGACAAGATAAGCTTATGTTTATTCATAGATATATCCTCCAATCCTTTGCCCTTTGTTCAGGTCGGGCATGAGGAAAAGGCGCCCGCGGGCGCCTTTATGGTGAGATTAGATGTTGCAGACAAAGTCCCAATCGGCAGAAGTGCCAGGCTCGGTGTTGGTCCACCACTTGGCCACGAATACGGCGGTGGCATTTTTCATGCGATCGCCGCCCGCAGCATGGCTTGGGTTACCGGCCCAATCGGTTTGTGGGAAGTTGGGATAGGCAGGCACAGCACTGGCATCAATGCCTTTGGCCTCACAGCTGTCCGACGGTGGCGTGTTGCAGGCCGGATCGTCTGGCGTTACCGAGCAATCCACCGGCGGAGTTCCGCCATCGCCATTCCCCGAATCGGCGCTGCCAAAACCATAGGTTTTGCCATCAAAGGTGACGGTAAAGTTGGACGGCATAGACACCGGCAGGTAGTACTTAATCACCCCATCGAGAGAGGCGCCGGGCGCCAGACTCTGCCAACCCGGCAAGGTAAATTTCACCCGGTGGAAATCATTTTCCAGACCACCGATGTTGTTACCTGCGGCGTTGGAGCCATCGGTTTTCACGGTGAGATTCAGACCCGACTGATCGCTGATTTGCGACGAGGTAGAGCTTGAGATATCAAACTCGAACACGGCGCCGCCGGGGATGGTCACACTGCTGTTGTTGCTGATGGTCAGGGTTGGGGTGATGGGATAGTTGTTATCCCCTTCTTTAAAGCCGCCAAGAGAGGCGGACAGCGCCAGGGTTGACGTTGGCATCTCGCCGGAGGCGACCTTGTTGCCGTAAGGCGCAGCGCTGGCAAAGGCGTTGTAGGCGATGCTGGTCAGAGTGTCGCCCATAAAGAACTCACCGCTGCCGCCATTGCGCTCTGGATACCAGCTGTAGTCACCCGCCAGTTCCCAGAACATCACGCCGCCGATGCCCTTATCCACCACATACTGCACCTTGGCGCGCATGGACTCTTCATCTTCGGTGGAGATAAACACCTTCTTGTCAGCATTCCACAGCCAGGGCGCTACCGCGACTGCATCGTAATGACGCTGATAGTTGCCGGAAAGCTTATCGGCCGGGTTGTTCAGCGGATCCAAACCATAGTCGGCCAGATACGATGGCACCACGCCAGCTTCGAGGTTCTTGGCATGCCACATGGGGTTGGAGCCTGCAAACACTTCATTGCCGTTCACATCCAGATCGTGCCACAGGTTATCAATACCTTCGGCGCCATAACCGCAGTTGGCGGTGCCTTCGCCGGTACCTGCCGGGCAGGCATTCTGATCCGGCGCAGGAGCCAGTCCCCACAGACCGTTGTTACCGCCATTCACGCCCTGCCAGCCGCGGGTGTAGTAAGGCAGACCTATGTTGATACGGCCCGATGGCAGTGAGCCGCGGAAGTAGTGATAGGCCCAATCGGTGTTGAGGTAACCAATACCGCCGTATTGCGCAGTGCTGTACACATCCCAGTGCGCCAGCTCAGCATCGAGACCTGTATCGAACAGCGCGGCATTATGGCCGACGAAGTCGTTCCAGGCACCGTGCAGGTCGTAGCTCATGATGTTGACGTAATCCAGATATTTGGTCATCTGGTAGGCTTCCATACCGCGCAGCAAATAGCCTGACGCAGGTGCCGCCACGGTCAGCATATAGTGCTTGCCATCTTCACGACCAGCCGCATCCAGCTTCTCACGCAGGGTCTTCATCAGCGCATCGTACTGCTTGAACAGTGAGCCACGCAGAGGTTCGGAAATCCAGAAGTCATCCGGGTTACCCGCCTTGCCCATGGAGCTGGCGTACTCGTAGTCGATGTCGGCGCCATCAAAACCATAGCTGCGCAGGAAGGCCACCACGGAATCGGCAAAGGTGTCGATTCCGGCCTGGGTCTTGGTCATTTCATAGAAACCACCGCTGGCGACCCGATTGCCGTTGTCATCGAAATAACCACCGGTTTCGGCCCAGCCACCGATGGAAATCAGCGTTTTCACATCTGGGTGCTGCTTCTTGAACTTATTCAGCAGGTTAAAGTGGCCGGAATAGCTGAAGCCCGGGTCCATTTCGGCACCGGCAACGCCAGGCCAGGTCATGTTGATGGCCGCGTTATCGGCCGCCTGCGGGTTGCCGATAGACACCTTGTTGTTGGCATCCACATGGGCAAAGGCGTAGTTGATGTGGGTGATCTTGTCCCAGGGGATGTCCTTGGCCAGGTACGATGGTTGACCATTTTTGCCTGTGCGCCAGGAAGTGAAATAACCGATAACACGGCGGGCATGGTCAGAGCCCATTTTCTCGCGGCCTTGTTCGTCGTACACCAGGCAGTAAAGCGAGTTGCCCACCAGGCCATCGGGGCGACACGCCTCATGATCGCTTGGCATCTCACCCACATAACCGCTAACGGCTGCAGAGCTGCTTTCAAGCCCCTGGTCGTCCAGCGCACGCGCCTGCAGGCTCAGGCTGCCATCGGCCGGCGTGAAACTGAATTCGAACGGCACACTGTCATCAACGCCGACAAGGCTGCCATTGGCATAAAAACTGACCGAGGCAACGCTGCCATCGGCATCACTGGCATCGGCGCTGATACTGAGACTGCCACCACTGGCGAGGGTGAAGCCCGCCGTGGGCTGAGTAAGACTCACCACCGGCGCCTGATTGGCGGCCTTGACGGTAACGCTGACCTCGGCCGAGCGCCCTTCTGCGCCGCTGCCATCGAAAGCACGGCTTTCAAGACGATAGCTGCCTGCAGTCTGCGGCGACCAGTTAAAGGCCCAGGGCGCGGCAGAGTCGGTAGCAAACTTGCTGCCGTTAACCCAGAGTTCCACCGAGGCAACGGCATCGTTACTGTCAGAATCGCTGGCGTCCACGGTCACGGATACACTATCACCCGCAGTGACAACGCTGTCATTTTGAGGTGCAGAAATTGCGGTCTGGGGCGGTAAATTATTGGCATTCACCACCAGAATTTGTACATTGGCCTCGGTGGCTGCGCCCTTGTCATCGGTGGCTTTGGCCACAATCACTACGCTGCCGGTTTTATCAACTGACCAGGGAGAGCTGATGGCCGCGCCATTGGCAAACCACTCAAGGCTGACTACCTGACCATCGGCATCGGAGGCACTGGCTTCCAGCAATAGCTGGTCGCCCAGATTGTACTGTGCACCCGCCATCGGTGAGCTGATGGTCACATCAGGCGCCTGATTGCTGCCTTCACAGGCGCCGAGGTTTTTCCAAACGCCCCAGTCGCCGGATAGCGATGGGTCTTCGTTTTGGGTCCACCACTTGTTCCGGAACAGGGTGTTCTGGTGGGTCACCTGGGTGGTGGTTGCATAGATGGTTTGGGCAGCCCAGGGGGCAACGCCCTGGCAGTCTGCGGCGAAGGCTTGCTGGGCAAATGCGCCCGACAGCGCCAAAGCGGTACACAAAGCCAAGCGGTTCACGCCCATGGGGCGCCCGCTGTAGGGGGGTTGTTTCATACTCAGGACCTCAATTTATTTTATTAATTTAATTAGCTTTTAGCTTTTCCGAACCCCGGCAAAGCGGGTAAGCGGCCGAATTGCTTCGAGGACAGCATCGGTATTTTTAACTTAGCCGCGAAATTCCCAAAAGTTAACTACCTGAATATGAAATTTGATTACATTTTATACCAACATATTCGATCTAACTGAATTAAAAAGGGATTATTTTTGAAACAGAGTTGCAGTTTTGCTACAAAATTAGCGCTTATGAATATAGCGTACGCTTTAAGCAATGGCAGAGATCAGCCGAAAATCGTATACTGCGCGCCTTTCAACTAAACACCAGATTTGTCTGCATAACCACAAGGTTGCCGTATGCCACTGACTGATACCCTGCCCCAGTTTCCTGAGGCCATTGCCCGCCGTATTGATTCATCGGAAGCCCGTGTAATCAAAGCGGTTTTCCCCTCCAATACCAACCACCACAACACCCTGTTCGGTGGCGAAGCCCTGGCCTGGATGGATGAAACCGCCTTTATCGCCGCCACCCGCTTTTGCCGTAAACCACTGGTAACCGTGAGTTCCGACAGAATCGATTTCAACAAGGCGATTCCGGCCGGCAGTTTGGCGGAACTAATTGCCCGGGTTATCCACGTCGGCAACACCAGTTTGAAGGTGGAAGTGAACATTTTTGTCGAAGACATGTATCAGGACAAAAGAGAACATGCCATTCGCGGCGTGTTTACCTTTGTTGCCGTGGATGAAAACCGAAAGCCCACCCAGGTGTGGCAGCACGACTGACCAAAATTCTTCTGCCAGCTGGTGTGATTGGCCAAAATTACACCAACCTTTCACACAAACTGCGGATTATACTTTAGTCTAGGCTGATAGAAATTCTAAGGATTTAAAGTATTTACCCAGGATAAATCCGTAGGATCCTGCTGGTTTTTTCTGTTACATTGGTTCATTGCACATTCAAGAACAATAAGAACCCTGCAACAACATGAAGCTCGAGAATCTCAATATCATCATTGCCGATGATCACCCATTGTTTCGCAACGCTCTGAGACAAGCCTTGTCCAGTGCCTTTGCCGATACCCGTTGGTTTGAGGCCGACAGTGCAGATGCATTGCAGCAGGTACTGGATAACACCGATGCCGAGTACGACTTGGTGCTGCTCGATTTGCAGATGCCCGGCTCCCACGGTTATTCCACCCTCATCCATCTTCGCTCCCACTACCCCGATATCCCGGTGGTGGTAATTTCAGCCCACGAAGATGCGCAGACCATCAGCCGTGCCATCCATTACGGCAGCGCCGGTTTTATCCCCAAATCTGCCTCGATGGAAACCCTCACCGAAGCCATGAGCGCCGTGCTTTACGGTGATATCTGGCTGCCGTCAGGGGTTGAGATCATCAAAATTGAGGAAGATGGCACCGATCAGATGGCAGGCAAGCTTGCGGATCTGACCCCGCAGCAATACCGGGTATTGCAGATGTTTGCCGAAGGTCTGCTCAATAAACAAATCGCCTATGATTTGGGGGTATCCGAGGCCACCATCAAGGCCCACGCCACTGCGATTTTCCGTAAGCTTGGCGTGAGAAACCGCACCCAGGCGGTGATTGCGCTGCAGCAACTGGAAATGGATAAAGTCGATTTGGGTTAATCACACCTTTGCAAAACATCAAAAGGCCGCATCATGCGGCCTTTTTCAATTCACGTCAGCCACGCAGGCTTTCCCGCAGCTGATAATACAACATCCCTACCGCAAGCGCCTGATTACCAAACCATTCGTTGAGCGGAATGCGCCAGTGTTTCATGCCGGCGAACAGGCCAAACTCCCGCAGATCGCCATCGATGGCCTTGGCCATGATTTCCGACATAATGTGGCTTGTCGCCACCCCGTGGCCTGAATAGCCCTGGCAGTAGTAAACATATTCAGAGACCTTGCCAAGCTGAGGAATGCGGTTAATCACAATTCCGGCCATACCGGCCCAGGCAAATTCAATCTCAACCCCTTTGAGACGCGGGAAGGTGCGCTCGATGGCGGGGCGCAGCTCTTCGGCCACGTTTTTGGGATCGCGACCGCTGTAGTTGGTACCGCCACCGAACATCAAGCGGTTATCAGCGGTAAGACGATAATAATCAAGCACAAAACGGCAATCGTACACTGCCAGGTTATGGGGATTGATGGCCCTGGCGACCTCGTCAGACAACTGCACAGTGGCACAGTTGCCAAGGGAGGCCGGAAACAGCATCCCCTTCAGACGTGGGCGTCCCAGCTTGTGATAGGCGTTACCGGCAATCATCACCTTGTCGGCAGTCACGCTGCCGAAGGCAGTTTTCACCACTGGCCGGGGGCCATCCACGATATCCAGCACCTGGCTGCCTTCAAAAATCCGTACTCCCAGGCTTTCAGCCGCCCTCGCCTCACCAATACAGAGGTTGACTGAGTGCAGATGCATGTTCTTTTTGTTGAGCAAACCGCCGTGATACAGCGGCGATTCGAGATACTGCGGCATCTCGTCCTTTTGCACCAGCGACACCAAATCGCCCATACCCCGGCGCTCGGCTTCATCCAGCATGGATTTAAGCTCATCCATGTGGGCTGGTTTAAAGGCGGTATGCAGGTGGCCAAAGCGCAAATCACAATCGATATTGTACTTGGCCACCCTGTTTTTGATGATGTCATGACCGCGCCAGCGCAGTGCCCATACATAGTCTTCGGCTTCCAAGCCTATGCGGTTTCTGAGCTGTTTGGTCATGGCGTTGTCGCCCGATAATGAACCTGTGACCTGACCGCCGTTTCGACCGGTCGCGCCCCAGGCGATTTTATTGGCTTCCAGCAAGACCACGCTGTAACCGCGTTCGGCCAGCTCCAGCGCTGTGTTCACACCGGTAAAACCGCCACCGATAATGGCCACATCGGCCTGAATATCCCCCGCAAGCGGCGGATAATCGGTTTCCTGCTTGATGGTGGCGTTGTAGTAAGAACCGCAGCGAGCTTGCATGGAAAACTCCGTTGTTTTTTATTTTTTACGGATGTTAACGATATATGCAACGATGGGTCAATGGGGTGAACAAGATTTTGTTCACCCCGCTTAATTTATGCAACAGAGGAAGACTTCACCAGGCTGGAGATCAATGCCCTCAACGCGGCGGGTTTAACCATCTTGGCCATGTAGTGATAACCGCGGCGCTGCACATCCTCCACCAGATCCTTGCGGGTGTTGGCGGTAATGAGGATCCCCGGCAAATGCTCGCCATAGAGCGAACGAATACCGTCCATGGCATCCACCCCATTCTGGCCATCGTCCAGATGGTAATCGGCCAGCACTATGTCGGGGGCAACGCCCTTCAGACCAAGCTTGATACGGGCATCGCCAAGGTCACGGGCACAAATCACCTCGCACTGCCAGCGTCTGAGAAGGCTTTCAAGGCCGGCAAGAATGGCTTCTTCGTTATCGATACAAAGCACCTTTACCCCAGCCAGCGGCTGCAATACCGCGGGGCGGCGGGCAGGCATCGGAGTCGAGATAGTTTTCCCAAGGGGCACGCAGATAGAAAACACCGAGCCACGCCCCAGCACAGAAGCCACCTTGATATCATGGCCCAGTACCTTGCTGATACGATCGGCAATGGCAAGCCCCAGCCCCAGGCCACTCACACCCTTGCTTTGCGGATTGGCGAGACGTTTGAATTCTTTAAAAATTTCATGCAGCTCGGTTTCATCTATGCCACAGCCGGTGTCCAGCACCTGAATTTCAAGCTCACCCGGACGATGACGACAACCCAGCAGCACCCGGCCACCGCGGGCATAGCGGTAGGCATTGGTGAGAAAGTTTTGCAGCACCCTTCTCAGCAGCGCCGGATCAGAGTTGACCGTGGCGCTGGACGATACCATGGTGAAGCGGATTTGATTGTCCTTGCCCATGGCATCGAACTCCACCGCGAGCCCCGAAAGAATTTCCGACACTGAAAAGTCGCGCCGGTTTACTTCCACCATCCCGGAATCCAGCTTGGAAATGTCCAAAAGATCGGTAAGCAGCTCTCCGGCAATTTTCAGCGAGCTGTTAACGTGGGATAGGGTGGTGCGCGCCTCGTCATCGAGGTTGGTGTACTGGGAGAGCGACGCGGTAAAGAGCCTTGCGGCATTGAGCGGCTGCATCAGGTCGTGGCCCACGGCGGCAAGGAAACGGCTCTTTGAGGCGTTGGCCATTTCTTCCTGGGCCTTGGCTTCCAGCAGCTGGCTGTTGAGCATGGCAAGCTCGTAGGTGCGCTCTTTTACCCGCGACTCCAGGGTCTCGTTGGCATCCTTGAGCGCCCGCTCCTGAGCCCGGTACTGGGTAATGTCGGTAAAGGTCATCACAAAACCGCCATCGGGCATGGGGTTACCCTGAATTTTGATGACCTTGCCGTCGCTGCGCTCCCGCTCCGAGGTGTGAGGCGTGCCATCTCGCATATGCTGCACCCGCCGCTCCACCTGATCTTCTATGTCGCCGACACCGCAATAGCCGCGGGCGGCATTAAAGCGCACCACTTCACTGATGGGCATGCCAGCCTGTAAAAAGTCTTCCGGGTACTGATAGAGCTCGCTGTAACGGGCGTTCCAGGCAACCAGATTCAGATCCTTATCGACAACGCTGATGCCCTCGTAGGCATGCTCGATGGCGCCGCGCAAAATCTCCTGACTCAACATCACCTTGGAGGAGGCTTCATCCACTAAAGAGAGCACTTCGTCGAGGGCCAGATCCCGCCCGGCAATCACCGAATCGAGCACCAGCGCGGCACTGGAAGCGCCAAGCACCCCAGAGAGCATGTGTTCTGCATGGGCAATCAGCTCAGGGCTTGCGGCCTTATTCCAGCTTTCGTGGTTCACCGCCTCCGCCGAGAAGCGACTGAAACTTTGATAGGCACGGGTGGGGCTGACAAAGCGGCTGGCAAGGATCAGCAGCTCCTGCTGCGAGATAGGCCCGGTTTTGCGGCCGCCGGCGCCCTTAAGCTCACCGGGGGAGACGAAGCTGCTCGCCTGAATACGTTCCACCACCCCGGCGCGAAACCACAGCGAGCCCAGAATGTAAAACATGGTGTTGACCATCAGCGCCAGCAGGGTATCGCTCACATTGGGGCTGATATAGGACAGCAGCCAGACATCGGACAGTCCGGCGCTGGCAAGACGCTCGCCTGCACCTTGCAGCAGCACCCAAATCCACAAGCCAAAACCGGCGCCAAGGCCGAGAAACACCCCACCGCGGTTACCGTGTTTCCAGTAAAGGCCGCCGACCAGGGCCGGTGCCAGCTGGGCAAAAGCGCCAAACGCCAGCATCCCCAGATGCGCCAGCGAGTCGCTGTCGGCCAGATACAAAAACGACAAATAACCAATGCCAAGAATAAGCACAATGGCCAGACGACGGGCGTTCAAGAGAAACTGCGAAAACTGCGCAAAGTTCTTTTCGCGGATGCGACCGCCTCTAAGCATCAGCGGCACCAGCCACTCGTTGCTGACCATGATGGAAATGGTCACCACCGCCACTATCACCATGCCGGTCGCGGCCGAGAGGGTTCCAAGCAGCGCCACCACAGCCAGCCAGTCGGCGCCGATAAACAGCGGCATATTGATGACATAGGTATCGGCTGGCACGCTGTCGCCCAGCAGCAACTTGCCGGACAGTGCAAGTGGCGCCACAAAGAGACCAAACAGGGCAATATAAATCGGGAAAATCCAGCGGCCCCGGCTCAGGGTCTTTTCGCTGGCACACTCCACCACCATCACGTGGAACTGGCGCGGCATACACAAAAAGGCCGCAATCCCCACCACCAAATCCGGCAGTATGGTTTCGAGCCTGAGCTTGGGATGCTCAATCAGATTGGCCGACAGCGCCTGATCCCAAATATCGCCAAAGCCGCCAAACACCCCAAAACTGATGACAATGCCCACTAACAGAAAGGCGGCAATTTTCACCAAAGATTCAAAGGCAATGGCGAGCATCATCCCCGGGTTGTGTTCGGTGGCATCGAGTTTGCGGGTACCAAACAGGATGGCAAACACCGCCAGCACCACGGAGATGATCAGCGCCACACTTATCCCATCAAGGGGCTTGCCCTCTGGCTGGAACAAATTGAGCGACGCCACCATGGCTTTCAGCTGCAGCGCGATATAGGGCATGATGCCAAAGAGGGCTATCAGGGTAACCAGTGCCGCAAGTACCTGGGATTTGCCGTAGCGGGCGGCAATAAAGTCGGCCACCGAGGTGATATTTTGCGCCTTGGACACCACCACCATTTTGCGCAGCATGCCAAAGCCAAGGGTAAAAATCAGTATGGGTCCGAGGAAGATGGGCAGAAAGGACCAGAGGTCACCGGCGGATTGCCCCACAGTGCCCAAAAAGCTCCATGACGAGCAGTACACCGCCAGACTCAGGCCATAAATCCAGGTTTGCAGTTTTTTGGTAACACCGCTGAACCAGCGCTCTGCGCCCCACGCCAGCAGGAACAACAGAAACACGTAAAAAACCGCAATCACGGCGACAAAGAGGGTCAGATTCATAGTATGCTCATTTTTTTAACCCATTGTGCCTCGAAATCTGCGGGAAATCCAGCCAACAAACAAGGCGCAACAGGCTAAAAAATAAGGAAAAAAACAAACTAGACCAAGGTCTAATAGTGTGACGCGGGCCCGATGCCCATACTCGAAGCCACGCAACAAATTATAAAAAGGGAAGCCCTATGAGCACGCAGTCTCTCTACTCAGTGCCTGCCGACATTGCACAAAACTCACTGGTAAACAACGAACAATATCAGAAGATGTACCAGGAATCCGTTTCCAACCCTGAGGGTTTCTGGGGAGAGCAAGCCAAGCGCATCGACTGGATAAAGCCATTTACCCAGGTCAAAGACACTTCCTACGACGACCAGAATCTGTATATCAAATGGTTCCACGATGGCACCCTGAACGCATCCGCCAACTGCCTTGACCGCCATCTGGCCACCAAGGGCGATGATATCGCCATCATCTGGGAAGGCGATGATGCCAGCGAACAGCGCAAAGTCACCTACCGTGAGCTGCACGGTGAAGTGTGCCGCTTTGCCAACGCCCTGAAAGCACAAGGCGTGCAAAAAGGCGATGTGGTAACCATCTATATGCCCATGGTGGTTGAAGCCACAGTTGCCATGTTGGCCTGTGCCCGCATTGGCGCCATCCACTCAGTGGTGTTTGGTGGTTTCTCACCTGACTCCATCGCTTCCCGCGTGATTGATGGCAAATCCAAGGTACTGATAACCGCCGATGAAGGCGTGCGTGGCGGCCGTAAAATTCCGCTTAAGGGCAACATCGATGAAGCACTGAACCGCCCTGAAGTTACCACAGTGGAAACCGTGATTGTGCTTAAGCGCACCGGTGGCAATGTCGACTGGCAGCAAGGCCGGGATGTGTGGTGGCACGATGTGATAGCAAGCGTATCTGATGACTGCCCCGCCGAAGAAATGGGCGCTGAAGATCCACTGTTTTTGCTGTACACCTCAGGCTCTACCGGTAACCCCAAGGGCGTGTTGCACACCACAGGTGGTTATATGGTGTACGCCTCCATGACCCACGAATATGTGTTCGATTACAAGCCAGGCGAAGTGTACTGGTGTACCGCCGATGTGGGCTGGATCACCGGCCACAGCTATATGGTTTATGGTCCGCTGGCCAATGGTGCCACCATCCTCATCCATGAAGGCATTCCAAACTACCCAAGCCCTGCCCGTCTGGGTGAGATTGTCGACCGTCATCAGGTTAACATCCTCTACACAGCGCCGACCCTTATCCGCGCCCTGATGGCCGAAGGCAAGCAGCATTTCGACAACTTCGATGGCAAGTCACTGCGCATCATGGGTTCGGTGGGCGAGCCTATCAACCCCGAAGCCTGGCGCTGGTACCACGAAGTTATTGGTCACGAGCATTGCCCGATTGTGGACACCTGGTGGCAAACCGAAACCGGCGGCATCCTGATCACCCCACTGCCCGGCGCTACCGACACCAAACCCGGTTCGGCCACCCGCCCCTTCTTTGGCGTGCAGCCAGCACTGGTTGACAACGAAGGCAACATCCTCGAAGGCGCCACCGAAGGCAACCTGGTATTGCTGGACTCCTGGCCTGGGCAGATGCGCACCGTGTATGGCGATCACGAGCGCTTCGTGCTGACCTACTTCAAAACCTTCCGTGGCATGTATTTCACCGGTGACGGTGCCCGCCGTGACGAAGATGGTTACTACTGGATCACCGGCCGTGTGGATGATGTGATTAACGTATCCGGCCACCGCCTCGGCACCGCTGAAGTGGAAAGCGCCCTCGTAGCCCACGATCTGGTGGCAGAAGCCGCTGTTGTGGGTTACCCGCACGACATCAAGGGCCAGGGCATCTATGCCTACGTGACCCTGACCAAGGGCACCGAAGCCACTGAAGAGCTGCGTCAGGAGCTGCGTCAGTGGGTGCGTAAAGAAATCGGCGCCCTGGCAACACCGGATCTTATCCAGTGGGCCTCAGGTCTGCCAAAGACCCGTTCAGGCAAAATCATGCGCCGTTTCCTGCGTAAGATTGCGGCAAACGAAATCACCAACCTGGGCGATTCTTCTACCCTGGCGGATCCATCGGTTATCGACACCCTTATCGAGAGCCGCTTGAACCGCGCTGACTAACCAACCTCAGTCTTCTCCTCAAGTTTGGCCCCTGTTTCAGGGGCCTTTTTTATCTGTCCCTGTTCGCCAGGTTTCAGCCACACCCCGATTGCTGCTACACTCGCCCTACCCCGTGTCTGCTCAACTCCCATGTCCCATGACGCAACGCCCATGACGACCAAGCCTAAGCCCACAATCCAACTTCGCGATTATCAGCAAGATGCCATCGACGCCGCGCTTAACCACTTTCGTCACAGTCGCGACTCGGCGGTGCTGGTGTTGCCCACAGGCGCCGGAAAAAGCCTGGTGATTGCAGAGCTTGCCCGCATTGCCAAAGGCCGGGTGCTGGTGCTGACCCACGTGAAGGAGTTGGTGGCACAAAATGCAGAGAAAGTGGCAGTGCTGGCAGGCGAAGGCAGCATTTATTCCGCCGGACTTGGCGAGAAAGACAGCAGCGGTAAAACCGTAATTGCAGGGATCCAATCGGCGGCCCGTAATCCGCAGGCCTTCAGCGAGCCCTTTTCACTGGTGATCATCGATGAGTGCCACCGGGTGAGCCTCGACAGCAACAGCCAGTACCACAGCCTGTTTGCCGCCCTTAAGGCCAATAACCCCAAGCTACTGCTGCTGGGCCTTACCGCCACCCCCTATCGGCTCGGCGAAGGCTACATCTATAAGCGCCACATCCACGGCCACGTGGGCAATCCAGACAAAGCCGTTTTTGATGTCTGCATTTACGACTTGCCGATGCGGGTATTGATTAAAAGGGGCTTTTTAACACCACCAAGGCTGCTTGATGGCCTTGCAGCCCAGTACAACTTCGACAGCCTTATCCCAAAAGACGACGCCGACTATTCAGAGGCTGAAGTCAACGCAGTCCTGAACCAGAGCGGCCGTGCCACCACCGCGATTGTGGAGCAGTTAGCTGGCCTGGCGTCAGCCAAACGGGGCATCATTATCTTTGCCGCCACGGTACGCCACGCCAAGGAAGTGCTGAAACTGCTTGAGAAAAATGGCGCCGAGCCGCCGCTTAGCGCCGCGCTTATTACCGCCGATACCCCGGCCGATGAACGAGACCGAATTATCGATGACTTTAAGGCCGAGCGGCTGCAGTTTCTGGTCAATGTGTCTGTACTCACCACGGGCTTCGATGCGCCCCATGTGGACCTGATTGCCATTTTGCGCCCCACCGCGTCTGTCAGTCTGTTTCAGCAGATGGTAGGCCGTGGTCTTAGGCTGTTTCCCGGCAAAAGCGAGTGCCTTATCCTCGATTACGCCGCCAATGGCTTCAGTCTGTTCCACCCCGAAGTGGGTAAGCCCAGACCCGACAGCAAAAGTGTGCCTGTGCAGGTGCCTTGTCCGGCCTGCGGCTTTGCCAACCTGTTTTGGGGCAAGACAGATGCTGACGGCGACATAGTCGAGCATTACGGGCGCCGCTGTCAGGGACTTCTGGAAGATGGCAACCAGTGTGATTTTCGCTACCGGGCACGCATCTGCCCTGACTGCGGCATTGAAAACGATATCGCTGCCCGAATATGCCGAGGCTGCGACTCCGCCTTGGTGGACCCAGATAAGCACTTAAAAGCCGTGCTGTCCCACAAGCACCATCATTTGTTCAAAGTGGCGGATATGCTGCTTGAAGCGAGCGATGAGGGGCTGACGATTATCTATCAGGACATGGATGGCAACAGCTTTAACGAGCGCTTTAAACTGGCGACCGATGGCCAGCGCAAGGCACTGTTTGCCGCCTTCCTGCTCAGGCACCAAAGAGCGCCCGGCATTAAGCTGCCCAAATACAGGGATGCCGGCGCCATCGTAGCCGACAAGGACAAGTTTCGTGCCCCGGACATGCTGCTGTTGAAAAAGACCAAGTTTGGCTGGCAACTTATCGACAAATTCTTTGATTATCGGGGCAAATATCAGACGGGCGCACGTTTTGCACTCTGATCCTGCCTATCCCAATATCAAATCCCGGTGGCCTGTGTTATAAAAGCCCCAAGCTAAACTCCAAAGGAGCCTACATGTACGTTGTAATTTTTGGCCGTCCCGGCTGCCCTTACTGTGTTCGCGCCGAGCAACTGTGCGAGCAGCTTGCCGAAAAACGTGAAGACTTCCGCTTCCGCTACGTGGATATCCACGCCGAAGGGATCAGCAAAGAAGATCTGTCCAAGACTGTTGGCAAACCGGTAGAAACCGTGCCACAGATTTTTGTAGACAAAACCCACGTGGGTGGCTGCACCGATTTCGAAGCCTACGTGCGCGAAAACAATCTGCTGGATTGATTTTACAGGTCTTTTTAAGCCCGCCATCCGGCGGGCTTTTTATTTGGCAAGCACCGGGCTTGGTTGGCGCCCTCTGCTGCAGTAGCCACGCAACCTTATTGGCACGGCGCACGGTTAACAGCTAAGCTGGAACCATGACAGCGCGAGGAACTGCCAATGGATCCCATGCTTGCCACCATCATAGAAAAGGTCTCCAACACCCGTGGAGAGGCCTTTTTCAACAGCATTACCCTCGCCCTGCACGATGCCATCCACGCCGATTACACCTTCGTTGCCACCCTGGATAAGGAACAATATTGCTCCAATACCCTGGCACTGGTGGCCGATGGTGCCCTGGTAGACAACATCTCCTATTCCCTCGCTGATACCCCCTGCGCCAATGCCGCCGATGACTCTGTATGTTGCTACCGCGCCAATGTCGCCGCCAGCTTTCCAAACGACAAGCTGTTGAAAGACATGCAAATCGAAGGTTACCTCGGCACGCCGCTGCACGACCTTTAAGGCGAAGTGATGGGCATTATCGTCGCCCTGTATCGACGGCCCATTGAAGATGAAGCTCGGGTGCTGGAGCTGTTTAAACTCTTCTCTGGCCGCATTGAGGCCGAACTTGACCGCCTTTCCCATGAAAGACTGCTGGAAAGGGCCAATCAGCAGCTAGAGTCGAAAGTGGCTGAGCGCACAGCGCATCTTGATAAGGTTATCAGTGAGCTTAAAGACGCCCAGGAGCGGCTTGTAGAGTCAGAGAAAATGGCCGCCATGGGTAATCTGGTGGCCGGGCTTGCCCATGAGGTCAATACACCGCTCGGTGTTGCCATTACCAGCCACAGCGTGCTCAGTGAGCAGCGCGATGCCCTTCGCACCCATTATCAAAGTGGTGAGCTATCAACCGAAGAGCTGGACGAATACCTAGAGACGACCGACAGTGCGCTGATGCTGCTCGATGTGAACCTGCACCGGGCGGTGGAACTGGTGGAAAGCTTTAAGCGCACCGCCGCCGACCAACACTGTGCCGACAAAGAGCTGATTAACCTTGCCCAGTATTACCGCCAGGTACTGCTGGCACTGAAGCCCCTGCTCAAATCGGTGCAGGCCAAAGCCAGTATTCACATCCCCGAAGACTGGAACCTGACGACCATCCCCGGAGTACACTCCCAAACCCTGACCAATTTGCTCAGTAACAGCGTGATGCACGCCTTCGATGCCGGCACGGATAATAAGATAGAGATCAGCGGTGAGCGCCTTGCCGATGGCAACTATTGCATTCACTACCGGGACAACGGCAAGGGCCTGAGCCCCGAAGCCAGGAAGCACATCTTTGAGCCCTTTTGCACCACGGCACGCACCAAAGGCGGCATAGGTCTTGGGATGAGTATTGTATTTAACTTGGTTAATCAGCAGCTTGGCGGAAAAATCATTCTGCCCGCCAGTGAAAGGGGCTTTGCCTTGGATATGGTGTTTCCGGATCTTGGCGAAGGTTAGAGCACCTGCGCAAGGGAGTGAATTGCTGCCCAAAGGCTTCCACAAACGCATTGGCTAAGCCCTGGCTCATAATAAACTCATAGCAAAAAAGCGAACCCGAGGGTTCGCTTTTTCATGTAGCAGATATGGCTATCAGAGTACGTACTTGGCCGAGAAAATCACCCGGTTCAGGTCGCCATCCACGCCATTTTCCTTGCTGTTGGTGGCATACATGTATTCCACACCGAAGGTCAGTGGCTTACTTGGCGAGTAAAGCAGGTTCACATAGGCCGACATGGCGTCCTTGTTAACGTTCTCACCGGTCAAATCAACATGGTTGTCCGCTTTCATGCCAGAGAGGGTGAAGCTTGAGCGCCACTGCTCATTCCACCAGTGACGGTAAGAAATAAAGCCGCCGTATGAGCCGATGGTTTCAATCTTGCCATTGGCATCCAGCGCGCCGGCGTTGGCGTAGTTCAGCGCAAAGTAACGGCCAAGGCCCTCACCCCAGGTGGCGGTGAATTTAAGATCATCCTTGCCGACCGGGATCACACCGGCGAAGCTTGCGCCGTAACCCATGGCAGAATCGTCATAGGTGCCCTGCTCGATATTCAGCTGACGACCGATAGCGGCCAGCGAGAACGAGGCGCCACCTTCGGTCTTGAAGTTATAGCGGGCCACCACATCGGGCATCATGCCGCTGCCGCTGGTGATGCGGGCACCGGTAGCGTTGGCGCTGAGGGTGGTTTCCGGGTTTTCCAGTGCAAACTGGAAGCCGCCATTGGTATAGCGAACCTGTGCCTGACGCACGAAGGGCGTACCGTCAGCCGCGCCTACGAAATCGAGGTTTTCAGGCAAGGCGCCTGGGTTTTGGAAAGTGGTCCAGGTTTGACCCACTGTCCAGTTGTCGTAGCTGACAAAGGCGTGGCGAATACGGGGCGAGTAGCTGTTGGATACACGCTCGTTGCCGTCAGTGTGGGTCATAAAGTCGAGTTCGATAAAGCCAGACAGTTTATGGCCATCGAGATCGGTAACTGTTTTGAAGTTAAATCGGGTTTCGCGGGCTTGGAAATCAACAACTTGTTTGCCATTGCCGGCGGTACCATAAATGGTGCCGGGGACATAAAACTGACGGGAAAGATTGCCGGAATCCGGTGCGCCGTTACTGTAATCGCTGAACATCACATCGGCTTTAATGTAACCACCAAACTTAAAGTCGGTTTTGCCAACTTCAGCCGCAGCGCTGCCTGCCATCGCCATAAGGGCGGTTGCCAGTGCAATTGAGACTGGTGCTTGTTTCATGCTCGTTGCTCCCTGATTGTTATTATTAATCTGAGGCACTATGAACAATTTGTTAACGCTTAAATATTAGCAATAGGTCTATGAGACAAAAGTAGAAAAGGGAGAGCTGAAGCAGGAAGATGGTGGGTCGTGAAGGATTCGAACCTTCGACCAATTGGTTAAAAGCCAACTGCTCTACCGACTGAGCTAACGACCCATCTGGGTGCGATATCGCGAAAGGTTCACTTCGAGGAAGTGGTGGGTCGTGAAGGATTCGAACCTTCGACCAATTGGTTAAAAGCCAACTGCTCTACCGACTGAGCTAACGACCCATCTGGTGCGATACTGCGAATTGTTCACTTCAAGGAAGTGGTGGGTCGTGAAGGATTCGAACCTTCGACCAATTGGTTAAAAGCCAACTGCTCTACCGACTGAGCTAACGACCCAACTTGAGGTGCGGTGCCTGGGGAATGTTCGCTGTAAGCGAGTGGTGGGTCGTGAAGGATTCGAACCTTCGACCAATTGGTTAAAAGCCAACTGCTCTACCGACTGAGCTAACGACCCGTCCCGGGATTTACCGCTGAATGCCACTTCGAAGGAAGTGGTGGGTCGTGAAGGATTCGAACCTTCGACCAATTGGTTAAAAGCCAACTGCTCTACCGACTGAGCTAACGACCCAAATTTTGATACAGTGCCCCACACGAGTGGTGGGTCGTGAAGGATTCGAACCTTCGACCAATTGGTTAAAAGCCAACTGCTCTACCGACTGAGCTAACGACCCGCTCGACACTGCTTTGATCTCACCACCACCGGAAGTGGTGGGTCGTGAAGGATTCGAACCTTCGACCAATTGGTTAAAAGCCAACTGCTCTACCGACTGAGCTAACGACCCGGAGATCCGGCGTTCTGGAGTTTGGTGGGTCGTGAAGGATTCGAACCTTCGACCAATTGGTTAAAAGCCAACTGCTCTACCGACTGAGCTAACGACCCATTCCAGATTGCCCTCAACACTGCCTTGGCTGCGCTGAGGGCGCCTATAATACCTTTTTCAGTTATCCATGCAAGCGTAAATTCCCGAAACTTTTGCCGTTTGCATGAAAAACAGCCCAAGAGACTGTTTTATGTATTAAAACCGTTTAAAGGGCGTTCAATTGCTGCTGTGCAATGCGGGCAGCAGCGCTGTTTGCGTACTCTTTTACCACCTTACGATAGAGGTTTTTAGCCCCTACGGTATCGCCCTTTTTCTCGGCAATCAGACCCAGCTTCACCAGGCTGTCACCACGCTTGCTGGAATCAGGATATTTCTCCACCACTACGGTGAAGGCGCCGCGGGCGTCGTCCAGCTCGTTCTTATTATAGAGCAGCTGTCCGAGCCAGTAGTTGGCGTTGTCGGTGTAGTTGGAACCCGGGTACTGTTTGATGAAACCACGGAAAGCCGTGATGGCGTCGTCGTACTTGCGCTCTTTGAGCACCAGATTGATAGCCTTTTCATAGGCAGCGGTTTCGTTGAGCGAGGCTTCCACCGCCACAGTGCCCGCTTGAGCAGCCGGAGTTTGGCTTGCCGCAACCGCTGCACCTGCACTGGCAGCAACAGCCGGTTTCGCCGCAGGGGCTGCCTGCAGATTGGCTATCTCTTCATAGAGCTTGCGCTGACGCTCAAGCATCTGGTTGATTTGATAGTTCTGCTGCTCAGTCTGACCACGCAGATCCAGCACTTCCTGCTGCAGGGCATCCAGGCGGCGCTGCATGTCGAAATCAGTCTGCTGCTTGGCTTTTAAAATACGCTCAAGCTTGGCAATGCGCTCATCGGCACTGCCGCCACCAATGTCTTCCACCGGCGCGGCGGCCATGGCCTGCCCCGCCACCAAGAGTGCTGTCAGTAATACGCTTTTTTTCATCAATCCTTACCCGTTATTGACCTCAGTACACCAATACCGCACGGCGGTTACGTGAGAAGCTCTCGTCGCTGCGGGACAGATCCTGTGGCTTTTCTTCACCGTAGCTGACAATGCTCATCTGTGAAGGCTGAACACCCATGGACTGCAGGTACTTGGCCACGGCCTTGGCACGGCGCTCGCCCAGGGCGATGTTGTACTCAGGGGTACCGCGCTCGTCTGAGTGACCTTCAATCAGAATGCTCACAGAAGGGTTTTCCAGCAGATAGTTACCGTGGGCCAGCAGGATGTCGGCGGCCAGCGGTGATACTTCACTGCGGTCAAAGTCGAAGTAGATGATGTTTTCGCGGCGCAGTTCTTCCTGCTTCATACGCATCTGCTCTTCGGGGCTCATCACACCCGCCACGCTGCCGGTTTCCACGCCGCCTACACCGGCGCCGCTGCCATTGCCGCCAATGCTGCTGGATGAGCCGCTGGCGTCGGTGGCTGAATCGGTAGAACTACAGGCAGACAGAGCCATAATCGGCGCCACTACCAACAGAGTTTTGAGCAGTTTATTCAATTCCATTTTAAAATCCTTAAATCAATCAATATGATAATTCGGTTACAGGAAGGGCGACCAGGCTGGTGATTTCACTTCACCCTGGCCAACCGGCAATCTTGCCTTGAAACGTCCGTCCGTAGACACGGCAGCGAGCACCTGCCGGCCCTGATGCGTGGTGCCATAAATCACCATGGTGCCATTGGGCGCCACGCTGGGGGATTCGTCCAGACGGGTCGAGGTCAACACTTGCATGAAACGGGTTTCCAGATCCATGCGGGCAATGTTAAAGCGGCCGTTGGTACGATTCACAAAAATCATGTTGCGACCATCAGGAGTGATTGAGCCACCAAGGTTCCACTCGCCATCGAAGGTCAAACGGGTGAGCTTGCCAGAATCCAGCCCCACCTTATACAACTGCGGACGACCACCACGCTCGGAGGTGATCAGCAGCGACTTGCCATCGGGGAACCAGCTTGGCTCGGTATCAATGGCATAGTGATTGGTAATGCGGCGAATGGCCTTGGTGGCAATGTCGATGGTGTAGATTTCACTCTGACCATCTTTGGACAAGGTCACAGCCAGGGTCTTGCCATCGGGCGAGAAGCTTGGCGCACCATTGATGCCGGGGAAGCTCGAAACCTTGATACGCTCCTGGCTGAAGATATCCTGCACGAAAATCTCCGCCTTGCGGTTTTCAAAGCTCACATAAGCCAGACGGCGGCCATCGGGAGACCAGGATGGCGACATCAAAGGCTCGGGTGAGCGCAGCAACATCTGCTCATTGTAACCATCATAATCGGCCACCATCAGGCGATATGGCGATTTTTCACCATGGTTAACAACCACATAAGCGATACGGGTTAAGAAGGCGCCGCGAATGCCGGTGAGCTTCTCATAAACGATATCGCTGATGCGGTGGCCGTACTGACGAAACTGCGCTGCGGTGATCACCGTCTGGCGGCTGTCGAGCAGCAAGTCCTGCTTGTTCACCGGGCCCTGACCACCGAGCTGGGCTTTAAGCAAATCGACCAGATCGAAAGTCACCAGATACTGATCCGGGCCATAAGGCTTGATGGCGCCCATGACCGCCGCTTCGGCGTTAACACCAGTCCACTTCTGCGGCGCAAATTCAGCCAGGGTGGCAATGCCGTTTTGTGGCAGACCCAAATTGTCGAGCACCTTAAAGGTGCCGCTGCGGGTTAAGTCAGACTGCACTACGTCCGAGATTTGCGATGGCACAGGACCTGTCCCCTGCCAAACAAAGGGAACCACCACGATAGGCCGGGCTGCATCCACCCCTTCGGTGATAACGATATCCAGTGCGGCCTTCACGGGCAAAGACAAGGCTGCCAGTACCAGCAGCGCCCACTTTCCGATGATCTTCATGAAACTCCTTTAGATTTCCGGTTGCACGGTCAAATTGATTTCTTTCATCAGCTGATACACCTCAGGCTCTGGCGACACCGGCAGGCGTCCGGCCTTGGTAATGGCAGCCTTGGCGGCGCGGCAGACCACGCCATCCCCTTCTCTCGCTTCGGCTGTGGTGACAAAACCGTCGCTGGCGAGACGAATAAACATTTTGCAGCTCTTGCCGCGCATCGACTCATCCACCACCAGGTGGCGCTGAATAGTCGCCTTGATCATGGCGGTGTATCTGTCACGCTCAGACACCAGCTGACGGCTTCGGGCGGCGTTAATGGTGGCCTGCTCGGCAGCCATCATGTCAGCCAGCTCCTGCTCCCGACGTTTGGCGTCTTCGGCGGCCTTACGCTTGGCCTCTTCTTCAGCTTTGCGTTTGGCTTCGGCTTCTTTACGCTTGCGCTCTTCTTCCGCTTTGCGCTTGCGCTCCTCTTCGGCCTTCTTGGCCGCGGCTTCTTCAGCCTTACGTTTCTCTTCGGCTTTCTTGGCGGCCTCTTCGGCGGCCTTGCGCTCAGATTCTTTGCGGGCCCGTTCCTCTTCCGCTTTTTTGGCGTCAGCTTTGGCCTGCTCTTCTTTGCGCTTGGCGTCTTCAATCGCCTTTTGGGTTTCGATTTCTTTTTGCTTGCGCTCAGTTTCGAGTTGTTTCAGCCTGGCCTGCTCTTGCTCGCGGGCCTTTTTGGCTTCGTCGGCTTTACGCTCAAGCTCTGCCTGGCGGGCCTGCTCGCGGCGCTCTGCGTCACGTTTTTCCTGCTTTATCTTTTCCGCCGCAGCGGCCACCTTTTGCTGATCCACCAGCACCGCCTGTACAGGGGCGGCAGCGGCAGGTTCAGGGGTTTCAAGTTTGGTGGTGAAAAAATCCAGCGCTCCCAGTGCCAACACCAGAATAAGGCCTATGTGCACTGCCAGTGAAATAGCCACTGGCAGGGTTAAGCTGGAATGAGACTTCTTAGCGGCCACCCTGTTACTTCTCCTGTGGCGAGTCCGTCATTAACCCCACCGAAGGCACGCCGGCCTGCTGCAGGGCAACCATCAATTGGATCACGTCTTCGTAGGGAATGGTGCGATCGGCTTTTACCACCACGGGACGCTCGGGCTCCAGAGATATCACGGCGGCAACCTGAGTTGCAACGTCTTCCAGTGTCAGCACGTCTTTGTCGCTGCTGCCACTGCCAATATCCAGGTAGTAGTCACCGTTGGCATCGATGGAGGCCACCACCGGTGGCTTGCTGTCGGTTGACAAAGCCTCGGCTTCGCCTGTCGGCAGGTCAACCTTCACCCCTTGAGTCACAATGGGCGCCGTCGCCATAAAGATGATCAGCAGTACCAGCATCACGTCGATATAAGGCACGACGTTGATTTCCGCCACGGGCCGGCGCCGCTTGCGCTGGTATCCGTGCATTAGGCTGTCTCCTTCTCGGCATAGGCCTGACGGTGCAGAATGCTGGAGAACTCTTCCATAAAGTTCACGTAGGCGCCTTCCAGTTTTTCCACATCGGTGGAGAAACGGTTATAGAAAATCACCGCCGGGATAGCGGCTGCCAGACCCATGGCCGTGGCAATCAGGGCTTCGGCAATGGCCGGCGCAACGATACCCAGAGTCGGGTTTTGCACCGCGCCCAGTGCGATAAAGGCGTTCATAATACCCCACACAGTACCAAAAAGGCCGATGTATGGGCTGGTTGAACCTATGGTTGCCAGGAGTGGCAGGTGGTTTTCAAGCTTTTCTAGCTCACGGGACAGGGTTACCCGCATGGCGCGGTAAGTACCGTCCATCACGGCGCCTGGCACCCGGGCAGACAGACGCGACAGCCGCGAATACTCTTTAAAGCCGGTGACAAACATGGCTTCGAGGCCGGTATTGGCTTCACCGCGGGCAGACAGCTCCTGATACAGGCGATTAAGATCAACCCCAGACCAGAACTTGTCTTCAAATTTGAGTGAGCGGGCCTTGGCAGCTTTCAGCAGATTGCGGCGCTGTAAAATCACCGCCCAGGAAAGCACCGAAAGGCCCACCAGGATCAGCATTACCAGCTTGACCAGTAAGCTCGCCTGTAAAAAGAGTCCCAGAAAAGAAATATCAGCGTGCACCTTGTGTTAACTCCTGCGCAATATGGGGTGGAATGGCATGGGGCCGCATCTTTGACAATGCCACGCAGGCAACCACTATGTGTCCCTCGCAGTAACAGGTGCCGGCCTCATCCAGAAGTCGTTGTTCGAAAACCATGGAGGCTTTCTTCATTTCTATGACAGCGGAATGCACAAAAAGATTCTGCTCAAAGCGTGCGGCCTTACGAAATTCAATCTCGGCCCGTTTCACCACAAAGGCGATATCCTCGGCAAGCAGCGCCGTTTGGCTGATCCCGAGTGCCCTGAGCCATTCGCTGCGGGCTCGCTCGAAAAAATTCAAATAGTTGGAGTGGTACACCACCCCACCGGCATCGGTATCTTCGTAATAAACGGAAATCGGCCACACAAACATGGGAAATGCGCACAAATCCTTTGATAAAAGTGAGGCCTACTATACCTATCCATGTCCGGATTGTGAATGGCTGCCACTGCGGCAACTGTAAAGAAAAATAAATGATAAAAGGGGCCGAAGCCCCTTGTATCAACGCGTTTTTTGTGCGTTTTGCGCTCAGAGCTTCTCTGGCAAAGTCAGACCGAAGTTCTGCCACAGGAAGGCATAAATATCGGCAAACTCGGCAATCTGCATTGAGGTTGGTTTACCGGCGCCGTGGCCGGCCTTGGACTCGATGCGCATAATCACCGGCGCCTCACCCTGCTGTTTGGCCTGCAGCATGGCGCCAAACTTGAAGCTGTGCAGCGGCACCACGCGATCGTCATGATCGGCGGTCATCACCATAGTGGCAGGATAAGCCTGCTGCTTCACATTGTGATAAGGCGAGTAAGCCAGCAGATAGGGGAAGTCCGCGGCATTGTCAGCACTGCCGTATTCCGCAGTCCAGGCCCAGCCGATGGTAAACTTTTGGAAGCGCAGCATATCCAGTACACCCACGGCAGGCAGGATGGCGGCGAACAGATCGGGACGCTGGGTAACGGCAGCGCCCATCAACAGACCTCCGTTGCTGCGACCGTAAGCGCCAAGTTTGCCGCTGTTGGTGTAGTTTTCGCTGATAAGGTATTCGGCGGCGGCAAAGTAGTCGTCAAACACATTCTGCTTTTTACCGAACATACCGGCCTTGTGCCACTCTTCACCATATTCGCTGCCACCACGAAGCGCAGGTACGGCGTAGATGCCGCCCATATCCAGCCAGGCAATGGTAGCCGGGCTGAAGCGTGGGGTCATGGAGATGGAGAATCCGCCGTAGGCATACAGGAGTGTCGGGTTGTTGCCGTCTTTTTTCAGCCCCTTCTTGTAGCTCACCAGCATAGGAATGCGGGTGCCGTCTTTACTGGAGTAAAACACCTGCTCAGACACATAATCATCTGGGTTGAACGAGACCTTGGGCGCGCTGAACAGCTCGTTGGTGCCCTTGTTCAAGTCATACTTGTAAATGGTTTGCGGCTGCACGTAGCTGTTGAACACGTAATAGAAGTAAGGCTTGCTGGCCTTGCCATAGGGACCGGCAATTTTTCCCTTGCCTGGCAGCGGCACATCTTCACGCTTAACGCCATCCAGATTGTAGATGGACAGCTGACCCAATACGTCATGCAGGTAGCTCACCACCAGATGTTCACTGATGATGCTGACGGCAGCAATAGGATCCTGACTTTCCGGCACTATGGTACGCCATTTGTCTTTGCCGGGCTTGCGGGTATCTACGGCAATGATACGGCCTTTAGGGGCATCAAGGTCGGTCTTGAAGTAGAACACTGGGCCTTCGTTGCCAAGGAACTGATACTCGGCTTCAAGCTCGCTCATCAGTTCAACCACTTTCAGGCTGCGATCTTTAAGCGGCTTGTAAAAGAAGCGGTTGCGGCTGTCGGTGCCTACAGAGATGCTGATGAGCAAAAAGTTGCCATCGTCAGACACTGAAGCTGAGAAGCCCCAATCCGGGTTATCCGGGCGCTCGAACACCAGGGTATCCTTGGCCTGATCGTCGCCCAGACGGTGGAAATACACCTTCTGGTTGTAGTTCACATCCGAGAGGATATCGCCGCCGGCTGGCGCATCGTAACGGGAGTAATACACGCCGCTGTTGTCGTGGTTCCACTCGGCGCGGGAGAATTTGATCCACTTGAGGCTATCGCCCAGCTTACGGCCGCTGGCCACATCGATAAAGGCCCACTCCTGCCAGTCGGAACCTGACTTGGATACACCGTAGGCAAGCGTTTTGCCATCGCCGCTAACAGACACGCCGGACAAGGCCACGGTGCCATCGGCAGAGAGTTTATTAGGGTCCAGCAGCACACGCTCGGCGCCGCCCTTTTCACTCACATAAAGTACGTTTTGCGATTGCAGTCCGTCGTTACGAAAGATGAAGAAATTTTCACCATGCTCGAACGGTGCACCCACTTTTTCGAAGTTCCACAGCTCAGTAATGCGGTCAACCACCACCTGCTTGTTGGGGATCTGTGCCAAATAGTCATCGCCGAACGCCTGCTGGCGTTTTACCCAGTCTTCGGTGGCCGGGCTGTTTTCTTCAAGCCAGCGATAAGGGTCAGCCACTTTGACACCGTGGATTTCTTCAACCACGGCACTGGCTTGTGATGCTGGATAGGCCATGGCGCGGCTATCGGACGCGACGGCCGTGTCTTTTGAATGGCAGCCGCCGAGCCCCAGGGCAAGGCCCAGGGTCAGCAGGCTGAGGGTGCTGATTCTGCTTGTCATTTTTATACATCCTTTGGATTGCGTTGCATTGCCGCTGCCAACTATACCCCCAAATACACCACAGGCAACGGCAAAGCTTTGATGGGGCGAAACTTTGTACAATGGTACTTGTTAATGCTCTCGTAACATGTTCAAGCGATGCAATACGCTTTTTTATGCTCACTGCCTGCTTAAATAACCGTTTTTATGCGTATTATGGCAGTTTGGTGACGGAGATCACTAAAAGTATGATTAGTTTTTCTAATCTCAAATTCCAATTTTTCTCGTTTGTTGTTCTCATCCGACCTGACTAAAATGGCCTCGTTTTCCGGAAGTGTCTGCCTGGCAGATTGTGAAAACAAAGAACATTTTATCGCTGTGTCTGACACATCGATATCATCCCTGGTTCTTATGCTTGACTTCCTTCCTTCAATTTGTTGATTGCAATGCTTATTCTTTTGCGGCCCGCTTGGTTTCAAGCGGGCTTTTTTTTATGCCTCGCATTGCTGCATCCGCGCAACAAAAAAGGCCGCACTGTGCGACCTTTCTCGTTCAATAGGTCTTAAATTGCCTTGGTGATCTGTACCACGACCCGGCGGTTACGGGCGCGCTCATCCGCCCCCTGGTTTGATGCCACATGGCGGGTCTCGCCATGGCCTTCGGTTTGAATGCGGTTGGCCGGGATCCCCTTGCTGACAAAAAACTCCTTCACCGAGGCGGCGCGCTTATCCGACACCTTCTGGTTGATGCTGCGCCCGCCGTAACTGTCGGTGTAGGCGTTGATCACAATCAGCTCAACTTCCGGATCCTGACTCAAATATTCCTGCACCCGGGCAAGCTGGGCCTTGGAGAAACGGGTCAGCTCGGTGCCACCGGCTTCGTAATTAAGCACTGTAAAGGCGATATCATCAAAACTGTAGGGTAAAAGCCCCGACAGACACTGACGAAACTCGCTGTATTTACGGCGGAAATTGGCAGCAGACAAGCCCACGGCAACCTTGTTGTCGCTGTTGTACCAATCGGCGTAGTAAAAGGTAGGCTCACGGCCGCGCTCCAGTTCGGTCAGCATCGACCAGGCGGCTTTTTTCGGCACTTCACCGTTGAAGTCTTTCATGTAGCTAAGGCGGGTGATGTTTTTTTGCTGCTCACCGGGACGCCATGCCGGCGCCTTGCTGACCAGCGTTGCCTGGGTGGCCGCATCCGGCTTGGTCCACATATCCAGCGTAAACAGCAAATTCTGCTCTTTTCCGGCAGCACTGGAGAACACCGCCTTGCCATAAGCCGGGATATCGTGCTCAAGCGAGCAGCGAATGCGGGAGTTTTCCGCCAGTCGCCAATGCGAGTCGTCTATGGATGCCACATAATGACGCATGTCCGCCGCCGCCCCTAAAGGCAACAGTAACACGGGTACCACAAGGCATTTACGCCACCAATTACACCACATAAGAAATCTCACCTGAGTGTGCCTACCTTGAGGGTATCGACCAAAACAAGGGTTTCTTTAGCCTGGATTTTGTACAATCAAACATGACAGCCCGTTTTGCTTTTAGCATAATAGCGCCCTTTGAAATTGCCAGAGAGTTCTGATGTCCGACGCCTTCAACCCCAACAAGCTCAAATACAGGTTCCGTGGCTACTATCCTGTGGTTATCGATGTTGAGACCGCGGGCTTTAATGCCCAAACCGATGCCTTGCTGGAAATTGCCGTCACCCTGCTGAAAATGGATGATGACGGTGTATTGGGTCTGGACAAGACACTGCATTTCCATATCGAGCCATTTGAAGGGGCCAATCTGGAACCGGCCGCCCTGGCTTTTAATGGCATTGACCCCAATAACCCGCTGCGCGGCGCTGTCAGTGAAAAAGAGGCCTTTTTGGAGATCTTCAAGGCCGTACGCAAAGGCATGAAGGCCAGCGATTGCCACCGCGCCGTGGTGGTGGCCCACAATGCCGCCTTCGACCATGGTTTTGTCACCAAGGCGATTGAACGCAGCGGCGTGAAGCGTACGCCCTTCCACCCCTTTGCCACCTTCGATACCGCCTGTCTGTCAGGCTTGGCCCTTGGTCACACAGTGCTCGCCCAGGCCTGTAAAATCGCCGGCATTCCTTTTGATAATAAAGAAGCACACAGCGCCCTCTATGATACCGAGCGCACCGCTGAGCTCTTTTGTCATATTGTTAACCGCTGGAAAGCCCTCGGCGGCTGGCCGTTGGCCGCAACCCTGGACGAAGAAGAGAGTGCACAAGCAGAGGCCGATGGAGAAGCCGGGGCCGATGAATAACCATCGCCGTCTCTGGACTTAGTAGATCAATCGCTACCGGCAAGATGCAAAAAAGCCGCCCTTGGGCGGCTTTTCTATTTATAGGCGCTCAGGCCGACACCATTACAGGTCGTCAGCGTTTTCGCTCAGGTAAGCAGCAACGCCGTCTGGGTTGGCGCTCATGCCTTTCTTACCTTTTTCCCAACCGGCTGGGCACACTTCACCGTGCTCTTCGTGGAACTGCAGCGCGTCAATCATACGCAGCATTTCATCAACGTTACGACCCAGTGGCAGATCGTTCACTACCTGGTGACGAACCATACCTTCTTTGTCGATCAGGAAAGAACCACGGAAAGCCACACCGGCTTCTGGGTGCTCAACGTCGTACGCCTGGCAGATTTCGTGCTTAACGTCAGCAACCAGAGTGTACTTAACAGGGCCGATACCACCCTTTTCTACTGGGGTGTTACGCCATGCATTGTGGCTGAACTGAGAGTCGATAGACACACCGATTACTTCAACACCACGCTTGGTGAACTCTTCCATGCGGTGATCGAAGGCGATCAGCTCAGAAGGACAAACGAAGGTAAAGTCGAGTGGGTAGAAGAAAACCACGGCTGGCTTGCCCTTGATGGCAGCAGTCAGGTTGAAGTTGTCAACGATTTCGCCTGAACCCAGAACGGCAGCAGCAGTAAAATCGGGGGCCTTGCGACCTACTAATACGCTCATTGGTAACCTCCATCTATGGATTGAGCTATGGATAAAACGAACTTTCCTGTTGGATATTCAGCATTATAAGAGGTGCCCGTACGCTTACAACCCAAATCGGATTAATATCACACAATTGCCATACAGAAGGGGCCGGAAGCGTATTTTATCGCCGTAATGCCCTTATGCAGATCACGGTCTTTGCATCTGTGGAACCGCGCAGGATCACAATTGCCAAATTTCAGCGTCATTTCAGGCAAGCTGCTGGACAAGCGTGGGAAAGACTGTCAAAAATAGCCCTTTTGACTCGATGAAGACTTTTTCATGATGAACTCCGTAGTTATTGCGGTTTGCCTGATGCTGGGCCTGAGCCTTGCGCGGGTAAACGTGGTTATTGCGCTGACCATCAGCGCCCTGGCAGCGGGGCTGTGGGGCGGGATGGATATCTCCGCCACCATAAATGCCTTTAATACCGGCCTTGGCGGCGGCGCCCAGATCGCCCTGAGTTACGCGCTGCTTGGCGCCTTTGCGGTTGCCCTGTCCCATTCCGGACTCACCACAGTTATCTCCCAGTCGGTAATTAAAAAGCTTGGCCGGGAAAACGATACCCAAGCCCTCGGCGCCGTGCGTATTTTGCTGCTCATTGCACTCCTGGCCATGGCGATGGCCTCCCAGAACATATTGCCAATCCACATTGCCTTTATTCCCATTCTGGTGCCACCGCTGCTGCACCTGATGTCAAAGCTGAAGCTCGACCGCCGTCTGGTGGCCTGCGTGCTGACTTTTGGTCTGGTTACCACTTATATGGTGCTGCCTGTGGGGTTTGGCGGCATCTTCCTGAACGACATTCTGCTGGCAAACCTGACCGGTAATGGCCTTGAAGCCAGCCGCGAGCAGGTGCCCGGCGCCATGCTCATTCCGGCTATCGGCATGATCCTGGGCCTGTTGGTGGCAGTGTTTATCAGCTACCGCAAACCCAGAGACTATGATGAAGAAACCATTCTTGCCGCCGAGCCGGAAGCCAAGGTAAATGCCCGCAGCCTGGTGGTGGCAGTTATCGCCGTGCTGGCAACCCTGGCGGTGCAGCTCTACACAGATTCGATGATTTTCGGTGCCCTGATTGGCTTTATGGTGTTCAGCCTCTCCGGCGCCCTTAAGCATGTGGCTGACCAGGATATTTTCACCCAGGGCGTGCGCATGATGGCCAATATCGGCTTTATCATGATTGCCGCAGCAGGCTTTGCTGCCGTGGTGAAAGCCACCGGCGATGTGGGCAATCTGGTGTCGTCTCTTAGCGGTTTGATTGGCGATAACAAAGCATTGGCGGCCTTTTTGATGCTGCTGGTCGGCCTGCTTATCACTATGGGCATTGGCTCGTCTTTCTCCACCATCCCGATCATTGCCACCATCTATGTACCGCTGGCGCTGTCGTTTGGCTTCTCGGTACCGGCCACCATTGCTCTGGTGGGCACGGCCGCTGCGCTGGGGGATGCAGGCTCGCCTGCGTCTGACTCCACCCTCGGCCCTACCGCTGGCCTTAACGCCGACGGCCAGCACGACCATATGCGTGACAGCGTGATCCCGACCTTTATCCACTACAACATCCCATTGCTGGTGTTTGGCTGGATAGCGGCTATGGTGCTCTGACGGAAGTGTTGCTTTGACGTAAGTGTTGCTCTGACCTGAGTTATGCTGTGAAGTGAATTATCAAGCAACAAAAAAGCGCCCTCGGGCGCTTTTTCAGTTTTAGAGCAGCTTACTTGGTGCCGAAAATCTTATCACCGGCATCACCAAGACCTGGCAGGATATAGCCCTTTTCATTCAGGCATTTATCGACAGCCGCAGTGTACAGCTCGATATCCGGATGGGCTTTTTCGAGTGCGGCAATACCTTCCGGCGCGGCCACCAGCACCAGCGCTTTGATATGCTTACAGCCGCGTTTTTTCAACAGGTCGATGGTAGCAATCATGGAGCCGCCGGTCGCCAGCATGGGGTCAACCACCAGGGCGATACGCTCATCCACGTTGCTGCACAGCTTTTCGAAGTAAGGCACAGGCTCGAGGGTTTCTTCGTCGCGGTAGATACCCACCACAGAGATACGGGCGCTGGGAATATGCTCAAGCACACCATCCATCATCCCAAGACCGGCGCGCAGAATCGGCACTACAGTCACTTTTTTGCCTTTAATCTGATCCACTTCCACCGGGCCATTCCAGCCTTCGATGGTGACGGTTTCGGTTTCAAAGTCAGCGGTGGCTTCGTAGGTGAGCAGACTGCCCACTTCGGCGGCGAGTTCACGGAAACGCTTGGTGCTGATGTCACCTTCTCTCATCAGACCAATCTTGTGGCGAACCAGGGGATGCTTAACCTCGACAACTTTCATGTCTCACTCCTGCGTGTTGGCATTTTTCGGGCAAATTTTTTCGATTTTAGTGTATTTGTTCTTTAGATAAAACAGAAAGTTTTGTGAAAACGTTGAATCGTGAAGCAAGTCGCTTCCCTGCTGGCGAAAACCCCCGCTTAAAACCAAAACTGCCCTTTCGACACCCCTCACAAACTGGTAGAATACGCCCCCAATAAAAACCACTCGATGTACCCTATCTAGAGGATCCTCCGTGAGCACTCCTACCCCACTGAGCTATAAAGACGCCGGTGTCGATATCGACGCAGGCAATGCACTGGTTCAAAACATCAAGTCTGCCGTTAAGCGTACCCGCCGCCCTGAGGTGATGGGTAACCTGGGTGGTTTTGGTGCCCTGTGTGAACTGCCTTCCAAGTACAAGCACCCTGTTCTGGTGTCTGGCACTGACGGTGTGGGAACCAAACTGCGTCTGGCTATCGACTTCAAGAGCCACGACACCGTAGGTGTGGATCTTGTTGCCATGTGTGTGAACGACCTGATCGTTCAGGGCGCCGAGCCGCTGTTCTTCCTCGACTACTACGCCACCGGCAAGCTGGACGTGGAAACCGCCACCTCTGTGGTAAACGGTATCGGTGAAGGTTGCTTCCAGTCTGGTTGTGCCCTTATCGGTGGTGAAACCGCCGAAATGCCTGGCATGTACGAAGGCGAAGACTACGACCTGGCCGGTTTCTGTGTGGGCGTGGTTGAGAAAGCTGACATCATCGACGGCACCAAGGTGAAAGCCGGTGACGCGCTGATTGCCCTGGCCTCAAGCGGTCCTCACTCAAACGGTTACTCGCTGATCCGTAAGGTATTGGAAGTGAGCCAGGCCGATCCTCAAATGGATCTGAACGGCAAGCCGCTTATCAAGCACCTGCTGGAACCGACCAAGATTTATGTGAAATCACTGCTGAAACTGATTGCCGAAAACGATGTTCACGCCATGGCGCACATCACCGGTGGCGGTTTCTGGGAAAACATCCCCCGCGTACTGCCTGAAAACTGCAAGGCCGTGGTGAAAGGTGACTCCTGGCAGTGGCCCGTGGTGTTTGACTGGCTGCAAAGCGCCGGCAACATCGAAACCTATGAAATGTATCGCACCTTCAACTGCGGCGTGGGCATGGTTGTTGCTCTGCCTGCAGACAAGGTGGATGCCGCACTTGAACTGCTCAAGGCCGAAGGCGAGAACGCCTGGCACATTGGTCATATCGCCGAGCGTAACGGCGATGAAGAGCAGGTGGAGATCCTGTAATGAGTTGTCGCGTCGTCGTCCTTATCTCTGGCAGTGGCAGTAACCTGCAAGCCATTATCGACCAGTGCCATGGCCAACATGGTGTGGAGCTGGTTGGCGTTATCAGCAACAAGCCCGATGCCTATGGCCTGGTACGTGCCCATCACGCCGAGATAGACACCAGCTGCGTCATCGCCCGCAAGGGTGAGAAGCGTGCGGACTATGACGCGCGTCTGACCGAGGTGATTGAAGCCTACCAGCCCGATTTGATTGTGCTGGCTGGCTTTATGCGGATCCTCTCCGATGGATTCGTGACCCGCTACCTGGGTCGTATGCTCAATATTCATCCGTCACTGCTGCCCAAGTACACCGGCCTCGACACTCACCAGCGCGCCATTGACGCCGGTGACAGCGAGCACGGTGCCAGCGTGCACTTCGTTACCCCAGAGCTGGATGCGGGTCCTGTGGTGTTGCAGGCCAAGGTACCCATCTACGAAGGTGATGACGCTACCCTGCTGGCCGAGCGGGTTCATGAGCAGGAGCATGCCATCTACCCACTGGTGGTGAAATGGTTTGCTCAGGGCCGTCTTGCGATGAAAGACGACACTGCCTTCCTCGATGGCGATGCCATAGGCCCAGGCGGTTATGCGCCGGATTGATATCCGTTTTCACTGATCTGCACCCGCAAAAGAGGCCACCGGCCTCTTTTGTTTTTTTAGGTCACAGCAATATCCCAAGTCTCAGCCATGCATCTGTCTACTGTGGCAATTTTCAATCCGCCATTGAAAATGTGCACCAATTGGCATTAGATAGACAAGCCGTCCATTATTCTCTCCAGGGACGGGAGTCTTAAGGATTTTTCAATGAAAAACATCATCTGTGATATCGACGGAGTTTTGCTTCACGACAACAAGCTGGTACCTGGCAGCGACAAGTTTATTCATCGCATTCTCGAGCAAGGCAATCCGCTGGTGATCCTCACCAACTACCCGGTGCAGACCGGCAAAGATCTGCAAAACCGCCTCGAAGCGGCAGGGATTAATGTGCCGGAAGAGTGTTTCTATACTGCCGCCATGGCTACGGCGGATTTTTTAAAGCATCAGCAGGGCAGCAAGGCCTTTGTGATTGGCGAAGGCGCCCTCACCCACGAGCTGTACAAGGCGGGCTTTACCATCACCGACATTAACCCCGACTTTGTGATTGTGGGTGAAACCCGCTCCTACAACTGGGACATGATCCATAAAGCTGCCCGCTTCGTGGCCGCCGGTGCCCGCTTTATTGCCACCAATCCGGACACCCACGGCCCCGCGTATTCACCGGCCTGCGGCGCTCTGTGTGCCCCTATCGAGCGTATTACCGGCCGCAAACCCTTCTACGTGGGCAAGCCCAGCAGCTGGATAATACGCTCGGCGTTGAACCATATTAACGGCCATTCCGACAATACGGTGATCATCGGCGACAACATGCGCACCGATATTCTGGCGGGCTTCCAGGCGGGGCTTGAAACCATCCTGGTGCTCTCGGGCGTCAGTCGTCTCGAAGATATCGAAAAAGAGCCGTTTCGCCCCAATCACGTGTTTAACTGCGCCGGCGATATCGACGTGGTGTAACGGTTTGAAGCTGGCAGCAGCGCTGCCACAGTCACAAATTGACACTAAATTTTGGCCGTTTGCCTTGTCACAGGTAAGCGGCCTTTGTCATTATGGGCGCCGCAATCAAATTCAAACAAAAACAACACAAAAATAACAAGGTACCCTATGAAACCTTTGCTCCCGCTGGGGCTTTTGCTGCTTACCTCCTGCTCCCAGGGCGGTATGGTCAGCCAAAAAGTGCCAGAGCCGGACTTCAATGAGGCCCGTTTCCGTAATGATATCAAAGTGCTGTCATCCGACGCCTTTGAAGGCAGAGCCCCCACCACCCAGGGCGAAACCCTCACCCTCGATTATCTGACCACTGCCTTTAAGGCCGCCGGACTCAAGGGCGCCAACAACGGCAGCTTTTTACAAAGCGTGCCCATGGTGACCTACACCGCATCAGAGCAGCAAAGCATTCGCCTCGGCAGTTTGCACCCCGCCTATAGCAAAGACATAGTGCTTGGCAGCCGCCATAACAATCAGGGCATCGATATCAAGGATGCACCTCTGGTGTTTGTCGGCTACGGCATCAAGGCCCCCGAATATGGCTGGGACGACTACGCCGGGCTCGATATGAACGGCAAGATTGCTGTTATTCTGGTGAACGACCCGGGTTTTGCGCTGCCTGAAAGTGGCAAGTTCAAAGGCAAAGCCATGACCTACTACGGTCGCTGGGACTACAAATTTGCCGAAGCTGGCCGCCAGGGAGCCCTTGGCGCCATCATCATCCACGACACGGCGCCTGCGTCTTACCCCTGGTCTGTGGTGGAAAACAGCTGGACTGGCCCGCAGCAGGATCTGGTTTCCAGCCCGGATGCTGCTCCCCGGGTTCAGGTAGAAGGTTGGATGCAGCTGGAAACCGCCAAGGCGCTGTTTGCCGAAGCCAATCTCTCCCTCGATATCCTCAGCAAAGCAGCAGCCCAGCACTCACTCAATCAGCCCCTTGGCAAAAGCGCCGATATCGCCTTTGCCAACAGTGCCAGTTTCTCTGACAGCCACAATCTGGTCGCCACCCTGCCCGGCACCGACAAGGCCGACGAGCATATCCTCTTTACCGCCCACTGGGACCATATCGGCAAAGATGACAGCCGCGAGGGCGACAAAATCTATAACGGCGCCCTGGATAATGCCTCGGGCGTAGCGGGCATTCTCGAAATTGCGCGTCAGTTCGCGGCGCTCGATGCCATGGGCTTTAAAAACCGTCGCTCATTGACCTTTATCGCCACCACCGGCGAAGAACAGGGACTGCTGGGCTCACGCTATTATGCCGCCCACCCGCTGTTCCCCATCGATAACAGCATTGCAGTGCTGAACCTTGACTCCACCAATGTGTATGGCCGCACCAAAGACTTCACCATAGTCGGTAAGGGCCAATCGCAGCTGGAAGACTACCTCACCTCCGCCGCCAAAGCTCAGGGCCGCGAAGCCGTGCCGGAGAAGAACCCGGCCTCCGGCGGCTTTTTCCGCTCTGACCATTTCAGCTTTGCCAAGCTTGGCGTACCTGCGGTATTTGCCGGTGGCGGCAGCATCCCGGTTGATGAGGCCACCGCCGCCTACAAGCAGGAAATGCAGGCCAAGATGAAAGGCTGCTACCACAATGTCTGTGATGAATACCGCGCCGAGTGGGATTTATCCGGCGCGCTGGAGGATATGGCGGTGTTTTATGAAGTGGCCCGTGAACTTGCCAACAACGAACACCGCCCCGGCTATTACCAGCGCAGCGAGTTTTATCCGTTAAGACCGGCGAACTGAGTTCAGTAGGCTTTTGTCAGCAACAAGGTTAACTAAACAGGGCATCTTCGGATGCCCTGTTTGTTTTGTGTGCAAACAACTCAAAACAGCAAAAAGTTGCAGTGCTGCCAAGCGGTTGCCGATCTGCCAATCCCAGTCGGCTTCACCCCCCCAAAAATCCAGCATCATCAAAATCTTGTGCGTAATTTTGGCGTTTCATCATTTTTTGAGGCGCAAATCTCGCGATCACACCACCAAAAAACCAATTTAAATGTCGATTCATCAGTTTTTGTGTTTGCGTATTGAAGATTTCGCTGGCAAAGTGGCTAAACATTGATGCTCAGGAAGTAAAGTGCGGAGTTTGTTATGTGTTCGATTTTTGCCATTCTCGATATCCAGTCCGATGCCAAAGCCATGCGCCAGGTGGCATTGGAAATGTCCAAGCTGCTGCGTCACCGCGGCCCCGACTGGTCAGGTATCTATGCCGATGACCACGCAGTATTGGCCCACGAGCGCCTTGCCATTGTCGACATTGAACACGGTGCCCAGCCACTGCTGAGCGAAGACGGCAGCCTGGTGCTGGCGGTAAACGGCGAAATCTACAACCACAAAGAACTCAAAGCCGAGCTTGGCGACAAGTACAGCTATCAGACCAACAGTGACTGCGAGGTGATCCTGTCGCTGTATCAGGAATATGGCAGCGACTTCCTCGACAAACTCAACGGCATCTTCGCCTTTGTGCTCTACGACAAGGCCAAGGGTACCTACCTGATTGGTCGCGACCATATCGGCATCATTCCGCTTTACACTGGCCGCGACGCCCAGGGCAACTTCTACGTGGCTTCTGAAATGAAGGCGCTGGTGCCCGTGTGTAAAACCGTGGAAACCTTCGCTCCCGGTCACTACCAGTCAAGCAGCGACGCCGCGCCCGTACACTACTATCAGCGTGACTGGAAATCCTATGATGCCGTGGCCGAGAACGAGGCCAGCGTGGATGAGCTGCGCGCCGCACTGGAAGCTGCGGTCAAGCGCCAGCTGATGTCAGACGTGCCTTATGGGGTGCTGCTCTCGGGCGGTCTTGATTCCTCTATCGTTTCCGCCATCACCCAAACCTTTGCCAAACGTCGCATCGAAGATGACGATGAAAGCGAAGCCTGGTGGCCACAGCTGCACTCCTTTGCCGTGGGTCTTAAAGGCTCGCCGGATCTGGCAGCCTCCCGCAAGGTGGCGGACGCCATTGGCACCATTCACCACGAAATCCATTTCACCTTCCAGGAAGGATTGGATGCCATCAAGGACGTGATTTTTCACCTTGAAACCTACGATGTGACCACCATTCGCGCCGCCACCCCTATGTATCTGATGGCACGTAAAATCAAGGCGATGGGCATTAAGATGGTGCTATCAGGTGAAGGTGCCGACGAGCTTTTTGGTGGCTACCTGTATTTCCACAAGGCGCCAAACCCACAGGCCTTCCACGAGGAGCTGGTGCGTAAACTCGACAAGCTGCACCTGTTCGACTGCCTGCGTGCCAACAAGGCCATGGCGGCCTGGGGTCTGGAAGCGCGGGTGCCCTTCCTCGACAAAGAATTCATGGACGTAGCAATGCGCTTAAACCCTGCCGCCAAGATGTCCGGCAAGGGCAAAATCGAGAAGCACATTCTGCGTGAAGCCTTTGAGCATAAGCTGCCAGCTGAGATTGCCTGGCGTCAGAAGGAGCAATTCAGTGATGGCGTAGGCTACAGCTGGATTGATGGTCTCAAGGAGCAGGCTGCCGCTCAGGTGGATGATTTGCAGCTCGCCAACGCCCGCTTCCGCTTCCCGCACAACACGCCGGAAACCAAGGAAGCTTACTTCTATCGCTGCTTCTTTGAAGAGCTGTTCCCGCTGGAGTCTGCTGCGCTGACCGTCCCCGGTGGCAAGAGTGTCGCCTGCTCTACCCCAGAGGCGCTTGCCTGGGATGAAAGCCTGCAAGGCATTATCGACCCCTCCGGCCGCGCAGTGCGTGAAGTGCACGCTCAAAGTTACTGATAATCAGCAATGTAAAAGCCCCGCGATTGCGGGGCTTTTTGTTATCTTTGCCAGCGCTTTGAAGCATAACTGCGCTCAAACGCTACTCGTCCTGTATTCTGCCGCGCCAGCAACGTTCCATTGCCTCTAAACGGGTAAAAGCCTGCTTGAGAATAAGCTCCCGCGCGGCGCTGTCTGCCAGGTGCCAATCGAGGATTTCCTGATAACTGCGGCCACAGCCGATACAGATGTCGTCATCGTTAAGGCAACAGTTGCGTACACAGGGCGACGGGACCTTGTCCATTGCCAGTCTCAGGCGAGCTTCTTCATGTAGTGCGCCTGTACAAGCTCGCGCACTTCCATGGTCAGGCTCGATGCCACCACATCCGCCGCGGCAATGGCATCAGCGACCGCTTGCATCAGTGCCAGTTTCTGCTCGCTGCTGCGGCCGGGCATAATGGCAATATCCACATGGATAAAGCTGTCATCGCCCTGACCGGTGAGCGCCGCATCGGCCCTGTGGGCGCGGGTTTTCACCGACACAGGGTCAAACAGACCGCTTTGCAGCATGGCGCCATGGCAGGCTTCAGTGAGCTTTTGAGCCAGCTCGTCGCCCATTAAATTAGGCGAAAAATCAATCACACAATGTGGCACTTGCTCTCCTATTCTGACCAGACGGCATACTCGTTGCCGCTGGGACAGACAAAATGAAAACGGCGACCGCCGGGGAAGCTGAACACCGAGCGCACAATGCGACCGCCATGGTGCATGATGTGCTCTTGCTTCAGGGCAAGGTTGTCGCTGTAAAGCACGATAAGGGGCGCCGCCTGGGCGCTGAAACTGGCAGGGGCCTGATAGAAGCCACCATCGATTCCGACATCGAGAAAGCAGCTGTATTCAGGGCCGTAATCCATAAACTGCCAACCGAAGGCGGCGGCAAAGAAGGCTTTGGTGGCGTTAAGGTCCCGGCAGGGGATCTCAAGATAGTTGATGCAATCGACCCGGTTCATACTGCGCTCCCTTTCACAGTCATGCTGAGCGTCCTGCGCGGCCCAAAGTTCACACTTACGGCGGCTCACGACGTGCAAGTCAGGTGTCGGGGCGCTTCATGCGCCCCATTCAACGCCAGTTTATCCCTGCAGCAATCCGGCAACAAGACCGATGAGACCGCCAAATACGCCGCCCCAGACCACCAGCCAACCCAAATGCTCGCGGATCATCTCCTGCACCAGGGTTTTCACCAGCTCGGGGGTCAGTTCATCCAGTCGGCTTTGCACGATTTGAGCTATCTGCCCTTTGAAATCACTGAGCATTTGCGGGCTTTCCAACTCATTGACCAAAAGCTCATGGAAGCTGTCGGAGCTCGCGATTTCAGCCAACGAGGCCTTCATCTTTTCTTCGAAGGGTGCCTTCATGGGTTCGAGCGCTTCCACGCCGCCAAACATGGACAACATGCCGCCAAAGGATGATTGCGCCACTGTGGCCACTAACGCATCGAAAGCGGGGCTTAAATCAATTTTGTCGATGACGGGGGTCAGATCCAGCATCTTGCTGCCTGCCTGACCACTTAAGAAACGGTCGATGTTTTCGTCAGTAAAAAACTGACTCATCATCAGATTGTGAATGGCTGTTTTAAAGGCTTCAAACTTGGCAGGAATAACCCCGGAACCATACAGGCCCGGCACCTTTTCAAACAGCATATGAATGGCAAGTTCATTGGTAATCGCGCCCGACAGCGAGAACAGGCCGACAGAGGTGACAAGGGGCTGGCCCGTGGCCAAGCCTGCCGCCGTGACCGCTGCGGCCACACCATTGGTTACCAAACCTTTGTTCATCGGATCCCCCGGTTGGACTATGCAAAAATCGGCGGCATTTTAGCAAGTTGTCCAACCAAGTCCAACGCCCTTAGCGGGAAGCGAGCAGCTGATAGATGTTGCGATCGCCAGTGTCGGTGTCGAGTGCCACTGAGGTGGAATCATCCACCAGGGTGCGACGAACAATCAGCACGTCGGTTTCGCCGGCAAGCTCCATGGCCTTGTCGGCCAGCATTTGGGCCACACCGCGGTCACGATAGGCTGGGGTCACATAGCTGTCATCAAAGTACCAAATAGGCTTCAAATGCAGCGATGAAAATGAGGGGTATAACTGAATGAACCCGACAGCATTGTGCTCGTCCAGTGCCACAAAGATCACCGAGTCATTTTCGCAAAGGCGGCTGGCAATAAACTCCCTCACCCCAATGGGATCGGACTCTTTGCCCAGGCTCTGGCGATAGGCGTTGAACAGCGGAACCAGATTGTCGAGATCGTTTTCGGAGGCTAAACGTATTTGCATGCTTCTTCCTTGAATTTACCTATGCTCCAGACGTCCGGAACGACTTCAAGGAAACTTAACATAATGAAATTAAAAAAGACACTGCAACCTTTATCCGCCTTTGGTGCAATAAATCCGCCTATTTACGGGGCCGTTTGCGAAGGTCGCGATACTCGAACGACTGGCTGTGAATACGCTCCATATCCAGTGCACTCAAAAACGCATATTCGGTGACCTTGGCTACCATATCCGGCTCGCCAAACAGAAACAGACGCTTATCGCGGCCCAGTTCATGGCGCTCTTTGAGCACTTCGGGTACACCAATCAGCCGCACGCGGTTGTTGTCGATACGCTCTTTGTCACTCTGGGCGGCAATCAGCCCCTGATAAAACAGATTGCGATGCTCGAGCATCAGTTTTAGCAGCGGCCGGTGCAGATACAAATCGTCGAGATACTTACCCCAATGGTACAGATGGATCGGCTTTTCATGGCCAGCGAGCAAGGCCGCCTGCACCATGCCAAGCGCCGGGCCGATTCCTGTACCAAAGGCCACCACAATAAGCTCGTCATTAAGATACTCACTGCGATAATCGCAGCGTCCCCAGGGGCGGGTCAGCATCAGGGTGTCGCCCACGTTGGCTTGCTGGCACAGCCACTGGCTGAACTGGCCATTGCGCTTACGCCGGATATGAAACGCGATTGTGCCCTCACCCAGCCCAGGCGCAATGCCATAGGTTCGGCCCATACCAGCACTTTGGCCATCTTCGCCAGGCGCCCTGAGCCCAACACACAGGCCCGCATGAAACCCGGTCGCATCCTGTGGCCTTAACACCAGCCTGAGCACATCGGCGCCAATGGATTGCTTATCCAGCAGCCTGGCTGGCATTAACACCGCCTCATTGGGCACTGATAACTTCATGCCTTCTTTGGGCACGCACTGGCAGGCAAACAGCAGCCCCTCGGCTTTGAGATCTGGCTCAAGCCCCTTTTGCGCCCTGGCTGGAGCCAGACCTTCATCCAGCTTCAATAGGCAGCAGCGGCACAGGCCTTTGGTGCAGGAATAATTATGGGGATGACCCGCCCGTTTAAGGCTGGAAAGAATGGTTTCGCCGGGCTCGGCATGAAAGCGCTGGTTATCCAGAAAAAACAGCGTCATAGCTTGTGTGGCTCTCCCTGCCGGGGAAGGAATTCGAACGCCCCAAGATGCTGACATTGGTTGTCAAAGTCAAGTGAACCTTAGGTGTTATCCTTGTCGGCGGCGATTTTACGGGCACCGATCACCTGTTCGACCTTCAGATTAGGCTCCCGGTTCCTGAACTCAGCCTGTAACCCTGACTTTTTCTGAACCTTCTATCTGCGCTTTCGTCTGAGCTTTTGTCTGAGTTTTTGTCTGAGTTTTCGACTGAACTTGCACTGTGCCTAGCCACGCCACAGGTAATGGCGGTCAGAATAGTCGGCCAACCACTCGGGGCGATACACCACCAGCAGGGTCACCGCCATGCCATTGAGCAAAGCTTCGGGGAACATCATCAGAATCGACAGCGACAGATAGTCATGCCACAGCACCTGCCAACTGTAAGCGCCGGAAATACCGAGCCAAAGCGACCAAAAGCTCTCGTGACTCAGCTGACTGAGGCCAGCATTGGCAAAGCCACTGACAAAAATCAGCACAAACAGATTTTTCGGCAGCAGGTAAAAGCTGCGGTTATGAATAACAAAGGCCACAAACAGTGGCAGACACACGCCCATCAGCGCGTAAGCACCAAAGTGGCCGGGGGCTTTTAAGACAAACACGCAATAAAAAGCGCTCGGCAGCAGCGCCAGTATCGTGGCCAGTCGCCATGAGAACATCAGCATCAGGGTAACCAGTCCAAGAAAATGCAGTTGCAACAGCCCATGGATACTGGCATTGAACAGCCAAATGCCCATCATGGCGCTGAGCGCCAGCAGCGCCCTGCCCTGCAATTGCCGATTGGCGGCAAGCTCAGCCAAATCCCGGGATGGATAAATCAGCCACAGCCAAAGCGTAAGCAACAGCAGCCCCAGCGCATCGGCGCCGCTCAGCTGCCACTGTATGTTGGCCAGCAGGCCCTGCCAGAACTCGAGCATGAAAATGAATTGATTCCCGATTGGATATGGGTACTCTTGATACATCTGATTATCAATCATTTCCGGGGAAAGAAAACAGTGTTATCAAGAAGTCTGCTGCTCGCCATCGTCACCTTAAGCCTCGGCGCCTGCTCCAGCAGCGCCCCGGACACAGATGAGCCGGACATCAGCTATGCCGGAAAAATTCGCGATCGCCTGAGCACCAGCATCAAAGACAACGGCCTGAAGCTGTTCACCTACAGCGTAAGCGCCAGTGCTCCCAGCGCCGCAGACGCCTTACCACCACTGCCATCGAGAAACCTGGCACGCAGCAGCCGCAGTCGCCCATCGGTGGACTTAACCGCCTGGACCGAACAGATTGAAATCGGCCTTGCCCGCACCCTGGCAATGTCGGGCTACTGCCGGGAAGGCAGCACCGAAATCAGTCGGCTTATCCAGGCAGACAGAGCCGAGATCCGCGGCGAGTGCAACGAAAGCGCATCCGATGAGGACAGACAGCGCTTTGGCAGCAAAGGCTGACACTGGAAAAACACGCGCTATTTCGGTAGTATTCGCCGCTCGATTTTGGAGCTCATAATGAACAGACGACAGGCACTCATCAAAAAAATGGCCAAGCGCACCAAGGCCCGGGAAAACAAGAAAGAAAAACCCAACGCCGGTGCAGCCAAAGACAGATACATTTCCAAGGCCGAGCGCGCCAAAATGGAAGCAGAAGCACAGGCTGTAGAGGCTCAAGTTGTTGATGCTCAGGCCGAAGGCGATACTTCCAATGTCGCAGAGCTCAAAGGTCAGCCCGGCTGAACCACGGCGGCGGTGAAACGCTATTTGGGCGCAGGTGCAAAGCCTTTTTTTGCCCAAAACACTTAACTCACGCTTATTGAAATGAGTTTTGGCACACGCTTTTTGGCACGAGTTATCCCGCAGAAACGGTTTCGCATAAACCTTGCCAAAATGCATCGGACATAAAAAAAACAGGCTCATATGGAGCCTGTTTTTTATTTGCCGGTTCTGCCAGATTCATCAAGGTGCGCCCGCTAGCGCGATGATGGTCCTTTCCCTGACACAGCGTCGCTGTCGGGGGTGACCAAAAACTCGGTGGCCTCCTGAGCGCCCAGGCAGTCTTTCTCCTCGGTGTGGGTTGCCATCTGCGCAAACGAAGACGACAGCGGACTGCTGCTGGCGGGCATCACTTCATCATCCACATCAGCCCTGGCGGCGGACTTATCGCCCTCAATTGCCCCCACCAACCGATAGGCGGTATACACCCCTGCAATACCAAAGAGCACCGAGCCTATCACCTGGCCAATCAGTACCCCGTATACGCCGCCATACTGCGCCCCAAGCCAGATAAACGGCAAGGTACCCAAGGTAGCCTTGCCCACGTTGAACACGGTGGAATATTTGGCTTTACCGAGATTGTTAAACGAAGCATTGGCAACAAAGAGCGCGCCCGAGAACACAAAAAACACCGCGATATAGGTTAGGAAGAAACCGATAAACTCGGCTGCATCCCCTTTCATATCAAACACATGAACAATAAAGTCCTGGGCGATAAACAAAATCAGCGACATCCCCAATACATAGGCACCGCAAAACAGCAGCGACTGAGTAAGACACTCCCGCAGCCTATCGAAACGCCGGGCGCCAAAGTTTTGCCCCACAATGGGGCCAATGGCGCCGGAAAGCGCAAATATCATCCCGAAGGCCACCGGTGTTAAGCGGCCAAGCACAGCCCAGCCGGCCACATAACCATCACCAAAACCCGCAATCGCCCGGGTCATAAAGCCGTTGCCTATGGGGGTGGCAATATTGGTCAACATCGCAGGCCCGGCGATGGCGAAGATAGGCGATAAATCACCGATGACGCCCGCCATTGTGGGCCTGGTACCGAGCTGATGCTTGATAAAGACGCCGCGCCCGGCCACCAACAGCACCGACAGTCTTGCCAGCACAGATGCCGCTGCCGCCCCTTCAATACCCATGGCAAACAGAAAGATAAAAATCGGGTCGAGCACCAGATTGACGCCGCCGCCCACCAGGGTCGACACCATGGACAGCTTGGCATCGCCAACTGCCCTGAGTGCAGCACCCAGCGCCATCGCAAGACAGATAAACGGCAGCGAGGGCACCAGAATATAGAGATAACTCGCGGCCAGCTCTGCGGTGCGGCCGCTGGCGCCAACCAGTGCCACCAGCGATGGGATATTTAAGGTGACAATAATGGCCACCAGGGTAGACACAGCAAGGGTAACCAGCAGCGAACTCATCATCAGCCGCTTGGCGTTTTCAGGCTCCTTGGCACCGATGGCACGGGACACCTGTGCCCCCAGCGCAATCGAGAGGCCAATACCAATCGAGGTGGTGAAAAACGAGATGGTACCCGCGTAGCCCACGGCGGCGGCAAGCTCTGCTTCCCCAAGCAGACTCAAAAAGAAGATATCAATCAGGTCCACCACAAACAGTGCGGAAATACCCACGGCGGCGGTGGAGCTCATCACCAGAATGTGGCGAAGAATAGGGCCTTCTACAAATTTGGCATCGGTCATGGTAGTGGCTTAAACCTCCCGCTGCAGTTCGCTGCCACAGCGGCTGCAATATTCAGCATCCTGATCGTGTCCGGTTTTCAGGCAGTTGCTGCAACGGCGCAAATCGCGATTGCGGCCCATTTCCTGGGAAATCTCGGCGGTAAGTATCCCGGTGGGGATGGCAATAATCGAGTAACCAATCAACATGGTCAGTGCGGCAATCGCCTGACCTAATTCGGTTTTGGGGGTGATGTCACCATAGCCTACCGTGGTGATGGTCACTATGGTCCAGTAGATGGATTTGGGAATGGATGAAAAGCCATTCTCCGGGCCTTCCACCATGTACATGATGGCGCTGAGCACCATGATGATAAGGCTCACCGAGAAGAAAAACAGAAATACCTTACGGCCTGACTGCATCATGGCCTTGAGCAGCAGATTCCCTTCGCTCAAATAACGCAGCAGTTTGAGCACCCTGAAGATCCGAAACAGCCTCAGTACCCGGATGATGAGGGTAAAATTGGCCCCGGGGAAGAACAGCGCCAGATAACTTGGCAACACCGACAACAGATCCACAATGCCGTAAAAACTGCGGGCGTACTGCCAACGATGGGCAGAGCAATAAATTCTGAGCAGGTATTCCAGGGTAAAAATCACCGTAAATACCCACTCGAGGGCGTGGATAACATCGCCCCAGCGCTCGTTAATGCTGGATACCGTGTCCAGCAGCACCAAAGTAACACTGGCGATGATGCACAGGATCAACCCCAGATCGAACCAGCGTCCGGCAGGGGTATCTGTGCCAAAAATAATGATCCTGAGTTTTTTCTGTAGCTCGCTCTCTGGCGCAGCAGGCGCTTGAGTCATGGTGTACTGTCCCTGAAATCCCTGATATCGCAGCAAAACGCTAACAGTGTGCCACGCACTGGGGTCTGGCTCAAAAACAATTCTCAATCAGGTTTTCTGCCGACTTTTCAGCGCAGGCCTGCTTGGGTAGAATCGGGGGCTGCACGAGGCGCTTAGTCGTATTCTTTGGGGTAATCATGTTCCGTTTGTTTTGTTTTGTGTGTTTGCTGGCCACCTTTGGCGCCAGCGCGGCCGCCATCAAGCCTGGTCAAAAGGTGGATTTGGTGGTGGTCAACAAGTCCGACGCCCAGATGCAGGTGTTTTACCGTGGTGAGCTGATTAAAAGCTACCGCATCGCCATGGGAGACAACCCCAAAGGCCACAAGCTTAAAGAAGGCGATCAGCGCACTCCTCAGGGCCGTTATATTCTCGACTTCAAGAAGGCCGACAGCGCCTACTACCGCTCTATCCATATCTCCTATCCCAACGAAGAAGATCTGCTGCGTGCCAGCGCGCTGGGGATAAGCCCCGGCGGCGCCATTATGATCCACGGCCAGGACCCCAAGTCCCCTCTGAGCGCCGAAGAAGCCCAAAAGTACAACTGGACCAATGGCTGCATTGCCGTGACCAACAAAGAAATGGATGAGCTGTGGCAGTTGATTGACCCAGGCACGCCCATCGAAATCTGGCCATAAGAGGTAACCTTGATGCACGCAAGTGAGCTGTACGCCAACTGGGCCGAGTTTGAAGCCAATATTCTGAAACTGATGAAAAAGCTCGGGCTGGATGGGCTCAAGCTTGAATGTGACCATGCATCACTGCGGGTCAACAGTGTCGAGGGCGCCGAGCAATTGAAAGCCGATTTTGCCAAGCTTGGCGATATTATCAGCGACAACATCATCAATGGCAGACCGATTTTGATCATCCGCCTGCATCAACCGCTCATACTTGGCAGCATGTCAGTGCCCTGCATCGAGCTGCCCTTCCCGTCGGACAAACGCTATCCACAGGAAGGCTGGGAGCATATCGAACTGGTCCTGCCCGGTGCAGACCAAGGCGAAGCCCCAGGAAAAGGCAGTGAAGCTCAGAGCTGCGAGGAACTGGCGGCGCAGCTGATTGCCAGAGTCCCTTCACTTGCTGCGGTGCTCGATGGCAACACCGATGTGAAAGTCAAAATGAGCTCCCCCAAGGGCGAAGCCGAACGGCTGGCCAACCCTACCATCGCCTTTGGCTATCAGGGGCTGACGGTAAAAGTGCACCCCCACAGCATCGAAGCTATCGTCGCCAGCGAGCAAGCCCGAACCTGAACCTGAGCCCCAACGTTCAGGCTGACTCTGCAAATCTGCTTATTTCACTCCTTCCCCGGCTAGCCACGGGGGAATGTTTGGCATTTCAGCTCAGTGTTTCAGCAAGCGAACAGACAAAACCCGTAATTGCACTTTTTACGGCTTATACCGGCGCCAATTCTTGGGTAAAGTAGCCTGAGTATTCAGCGGGTCTGGCCCGTAACATCTTGATGGAGGATGTCATCCATGGCGTCGGTTACCACCAAAAAACACCCCAATGGACTCGATTATGTCGATGTCGATACCCGTTTTTGCAAGGCGCGAATTTTCTTACAGGGCGCCCAGATAGACTTTTTCCAGCCCGCCGATAAGGCGCCGCTGCTCTGGGTATCAGAGGCGGACGACTATCAACCCGGCAGCGGCATTCGTGGCGGCATTCCGGTTTGCTGGCCCTGGTTTGGTATGCACAGCAACCCCGACTTTCCCCAGCACGGTTTTGCCCGCACCCGTGTGTGGAGCCTGAGAAACACCCGCATGGCCAACGAAGCGGTCGAACTCAGCTTCACCCTGAACGTAAGCGAACAGGACAAGCGCTTCTGGCCACACGACACCGAAGTGGAAGTCCGCTTCCACCTGACCGAGGTGCTCAAAGTCACCCTGGTAAACCGCAATGTGGGCCAGGAAACCGTGACCCTGACCCAGGCGCTGCACAGCTATTTCCCTATTCAGGATATTCATTCCCTGGTCGCCAAAGGCTTCAGCGGTGCCAAGTACATCGAGTTTGGCGAAGGCCCCTACCCGCAAGATGGCGATGAAGTGACCTTTACCCGGGAAACCGACCGGGTCTACACCGACCTTGGCCCAATGCAAACCCTGCATACCCCGGAAGGCGTGATTGAAGTGGCGCGGGAGAACAGCCAGTCAGCGGTGCTGTGGAATCCCTGGATTGACAAGTCCAAGTGGCTGACCCGTTTTAACGATGAAGACTACCTCAGCATGGTTTGCCTGGAAGCGGCCAATGTACTGGAAGACAAGCTCGTGCTGGAGCCAGGGCAGACCCACGAGCTGTCGACGATAATTCGTTGGAAATAACCTTTGCGACCTAGCCTGATCTAAAACAATAAACGCGCCTTCGGGCGCGTTTTTTATTACCAGGCTGACATCAGCTTGCTCGTTACTTCTTCTTTCGCAGGTTTTCACCGGCTTTTCTCAAGTTTTGCGCTGGTTTTTCACTGGCTTTTCGCGCTGTGTGTCCAGGCTGTATCCCGCCAAGCTGCACGGCAGGATGTTGCCGCCCGCAATCCCCCATGTCGCAAGCCGCGTTTGATTTCAGTCAGGCGAACGTATAGAGCATTTCCTGCAAATCCATCACAGCAAACGCTGCAAAGCAAGCGTTAATCGCACCTGAAACAGACCGCACACAACAAGCTGTTTAAGGGCTTATGTAATGCCTTGCTTAAAGACTGAGCAGCCAAGCGTCGCTTTCTGGCGGCCATATCAGTTTGGCCGGATTTCTCATTGCCTATGTTGTACGTTCGTGCAAGGTTTCTTAACAGCATTATAACAATAATGAGGAGAACTCATGCACATCAAGACTCGAAAGCACTGGCTACCCACGACGGTAGCATTGGCCGTTGCCCTTCATCTGGGCGGCTGTTTTTCCGATAGTGAAGATCCTGCGCCAACACCGGAGCCACCGGCAGTCACGCCACCGGCCACCGGCGGTCCAACCTTCCCCGAAGGCGCCATCATGGTGGAAGCCGGTGAAAACCTGACCACCCGTATTCAGGAAGCGCTGATCAACGCCCAAAGCGGCGATGTGATTGTGCTGCCCAAGGGCCGCTTCGAAATCCAGTCCACCCTGCTGTTTGACGGCGACGTGGATGGTGATGGCGCCTTTGCCAAAAACGTGACCCTGATGGGCTACGGCAAAGATGACACCATTCTGGATTTTGCCAACGCCAATTCCGGCGACGGTATTTTCGTGCAAAACGCGATGAACATTACCATCCAGGATCTGTCGGTGTATGAAGCCAAAAACAACGGCATCAAGCTGAAGAACACCAATGGCATCATACTGCGCCGCCTGGGCGCTGTGTGGGAAGGCGCCCTCGACAAAGACAACGGCGCCTACGGCCTGTATCCGGTAGAGTGCGAAAACATCCTGATTGAAGACAGCTACGTACGCGGCAGCGCCGATGCGGGCATCTACGTGGGTCAGTCTGAATACATAGTGGTACGCAACAACATCGCCAAGGAAAACGTGGCTGGCATTGAGATTGAAAACAGCCGCTACGCCGACGTATACAACAACGAGGCCATGGGCAACACCGGTGGTATTCTGGTGTTCGACTTGCCTATCAATAACCACAGATACGGCTCCAGCGTGCGTATCTTCGACAACAAGGTGTACGACAACAACACCCACAACTTTGCCAACGCCTCCGCCAACCCGGCCGGCGTGCATATTGTGCCTCCGGGCACAGGGGTGATTGTGCTGTCCACCAGCGACGTGGAAATCTTCAATAACCAGATAACCAACCACGACACCCTTGGGCTGACAGTCTCAAGCTTCTTTATCGCCGAACCTGAGATCAGCGATTTTGTTGCCAACTACGGCCAACCCGGCCAGGCCATTGAAGATGGCTGGCGTCCGGTGCCACGCAATATCTACGTGCACGACAACGAAATCAGCGGTTACGGCAAAAAGCCCAACGGCTATCTTATCACCGACATCATCAATGCCTTTGTGCTGACCCACGGCGCCATGCCGGGCATCCTCTACGATGGTCTGGGTGAACTGCTGGCCAACAACGGCACCGCCGCTTACCTTGGCCTGAAGGAGATGCCCTTTGCCGACGATGGCAGCGACAACGTCTGTATGCAAAACAACGGCGATGTCAGCCTGGGACAGCTCTACGGCAACAGCAATACCGATTTGAGCATTGCCGATGTGATGTATGAAAAAACGCAAACCAATCTGATGAAATGTGCCCAGGTCAGCCTGCCGGTGCATACCGTCACCTTCGGTGAACAAATTTTCGGCTGCGGCGTGGACGACGACACCGCCGGCTGTGATGGCGGTAACCTGATTGGCGGCGGTGGCACCATTGGCGACGGCGATGGCGGCATCATAGGTGATGGCGATGTGAGCCTGTGTGAAACCGCTGGCAGCGGCGTAAACTGGAATGCACTGGCCAAGGCCAATTGCCCTAAACTGTCGGATTACAATCTGTTCAGCGATGGCACAGATCCAACCCAAAACGCCAATGGCGGCATGCCTTATGACTTGAATACGCAGCTGTTTACTGACTACGCCAGTAAGTATCGCTTCGTATTCCTGCCTGACGGCACCAAGGCGCAGTACTCAGAGAATGAAGTGTTCGACTTCCCGGTGGGAACCGTTATCAGCAAAACCTTCGCCCTGCCCGCAGACACCGCCAAACGGGGCATCGAAAACGAAGATCTGATTGAAACCCGTCTGCTTATCCACCGCGCCAGCGGCTGGACTGCGCTGCCTTATGTGTGGAACGCCCAAAAGGATGAAGCCGTGCTCACCAAGCCCGGTGCCGTGCAGGCCAAAACCGTGAAGCACAACGGCGAGACGCTAACCTTTGACTACATGGTGCCTTCCATCAACCAGTGTAAGCAGTGCCACCAGTTCAAGGCCGAAGGTGAAGACTACCCACGTTTCGTCCCCATTGGCCCCAAGGCACGCTTCCTCAATGGCGACTTCGCCTATCAGGACGCTACCGTGAACCAGCTCAGCCGCTGGCAGAGCGCAGGTATGCTGCAGGGCTTGCCTGATTTGGCCACTGTGCCCAAGGTGCCTGCATACCACGACGGCGACGAAACCAAGGTTACCAGTCTGGATAACGACACCCTGATGAACACCGCCAAAGGCTATCTGGACATCAACTGTGCCCACTGTCACCGCCCGGAAGGCAACGCCTCCAACACCGGCCTCAAGCTTGAGTACTGGCGCGCCTACGGCGATGACAACGGTTTCTCCCACGGAACCTGTAAGCAGCCTGTGGCCTACGGCGGCGGCAGCCTGGGTTACGATGTGGTGCCCACCAAGCCCGAAAGCTCCATCATGCACTTCAGAATGGCGAGCAACGAGCCTGGCGACCGCATGCCGGAAATCGGCCGCAGCCTGGCCCATACCGAGGGTGTTGCCCTGATCCATGAATGGATTAAGCGTCTGCCTGCAGCCGCCTGCTCCAACTGATAAGTATTGAGTAACAGCTGAAGGCCGGTTTATCCGGCCTTTTCTTTGGCAAGGAGGTAAGCATATGCCAAGGGCTAAAAATAAAAGTACCCTGCAGCGGCGCAATGTGAGAAGCATCATCATGCTGCTGACCGCGCTGTTAACCCTGGGTGGCTGCGGTGGTGGTGAAGACAGCCCATTCGCGCCACCCGCTGGCACAAATGGCGACTCGGGAAGTGGCGGCTCCGGAGGTGGTGGGTCAGGAAGTGGCGGCGCCGGAAATGGCAGCACTGGCAGCTCAGGTTCAGACGCAGGTTTATGCGCTGCGACCGAAGGCGAAATTAACTATCAGGCATTGATGCAGGAAAACTGCGCCAAGCTCAGTGATTACCGTTTATTTGCCGACCCGGCCAATCCCGGCGCCCAGCCAAATGGTCGCGGCGAGCCCTACATGCTTGCCAGCGAGCTTTTTACCGATTACGCCATCAAGCGCCGCTTTCTCTTTTTACCGCCCGGAACCCAGATGAGCCTCGTTGACGGCCAGCTTGAGTTCCCGGTGGGCACTGTGCTGGTCAAAAGCTTTTATCTTCCTGCCGATACCGAACAACAAGACCCGCTTAACGCAAGGCTTATCGAAACCCGGCTGCTTATCCAGCGCGAGTCGGGCTGGACCGCTCTGCCCTACGTGTGGCGCGATAACGGCAGTGGCACCTTGGAAGCAGTGCTCTTCGAAGCGGGCACAGATATTGCCCACAGCCTTAACCGCGGCGCAGAAACATTGAATTTCAGCTATCACGTGCCAAGCCGGGCCGAGTGCAAAATTTGCCACCAGGATCTGCAAAAGGAGCTGGCGGTGATTAAACCCATTGGCCCCAAGCCATTGTTGCTAAACCGCGACATCAACAGGAGCGGCAGCTCAGAGACTATCAATCAGCTGGTGTATTTCAAAGATAAGGGGCTGCTAACCGGCAATGTGGAGCTCAGCGCACTGCCGCGCACCTTCGCCATTACCGATGAAACCGCCGACCTTACCGCCCGCACCAAGGGCTATCTGGATGTGAACTGCGCCCATTGCCATAAGGCCAGCGGCTTTGCCAGCGTGTCGGGGTTGCGACTTGGGTTTGAGGTTGACCATGAAAGCGTGCAGTACGGCATTTGCAAGCAGCCGCCGGGCTGGGATGGTGGCGAGCGTGGCCTGTCCTACGACATAGTACCGGGTAATGGCGACCACTCGATTGTGGTCTATCGCCAAACCCTGTCAGCCCCAAAAGACCGGATGCCGCCGCTTGGGCGCAATCTGGTCCATCAGGAAGCGGTAGCGCAGATCAGTCGCTGGATTGATTTGATGTCCCCTGCCCTTGGGAACTGCCAATAAGCCGTTGAAACTTGCCGGGCGGCGCGCCAAGCCAGTGCTTGAAGCTCGCCCGAAAGTGGCTCACGTCGGTAAAGCCCAGCCGCTCGGCAATATCATCGGCGCTAAGATTGGCCTGTAAAATCAGGCTGATGGCTGCCTGGCTTCGCACCTGATCCAACAGCCGCTGATAGCTGCAACCATTATCGGCAAGCTTTCGGCGTAAGGTTCGCTCACTCATGCCAAGGGCCTGGGCCATATCGGTCAATGTGGGCAGCAACGGCATCTGTGACTTGAGCTGCTCCAGTACCCCATCGATGAAGCTGGGCTGGGGCAGACAGGGCTCTTTGCGCTCTTCATCGCTGAAGGTGTAACGGACCGGCAATGCGAGGGTGTCGGTGGCAACCCGCCACTCATAGAAGGGCGCGTTAAATTCTGGGGTCACCCCGCAAAGGCTGCTGATAAAATCAGCCTCGTGGGGCGGACACGCCAGTGCCACCGAATCCAGGTTAAAACGCTCGCCGCAAAGGGCTCGGCCCAGCACCACCAGAGCCCCAAGACTGTGCAGAAAGTGGCACTGAAACAGCGAGTTGGGCAGTCTTAGGGTGTTAATCCAGCGCACGCTCAGGGCGGAGCTGGTCACACTCACCAAACTGTCGCTCATGGAGCCTGCCCACTCAGGGTTATCGTTCAGCAGTCCAAAGCAATCGCCAAGGGTCTCACAGCGGGCAAGGTAGCCTTTCAAAAAGCCAAGCTCTGCCACCTTGTAATCGGCTGCGGCGCGCATACCTATCTGGCAATCGTCGCTGAAACTGCACAGCGCCTCCATGGCGCCTGCCACTTGCCAGACCGGCACCAGGGTCATATGCGCAAGCACCTCTGGGGCAACCCCAAGGTGCTCGCAAACATCCCGGTAACAGGCCTCACCAAAGAGCCGCCCAATGGCACCCAACACCTGAGCCAGCTCCCAGGCGGGGTACCCTTGATCCCCCACCATGGCGCCGGCGCGATAATTTGACATGTTAACAACCGTTTGTGACTCCCCCGAACTCTCTGTTGTATACCATTTATGTGGTGAAGAAAACCCCGTATGCACGCCGGCCAGCGTGCAGGACTTGCAAACGTCAGGCACAAAAAAGCCTGCAAAAGCAGGCTCTTGAAACGATACGTTTATCTTTTTGTTCAGGGCAGCGGTTTATTCTTTTCCGCAAGCTTGCCAAAGAAGGTACTCACCGAAAGCGCCGCGCTGTGGGCCAGCTTGTCAGCAAGCTTTTTCTTGGGTTGGAAGCGCACCTTAATCAGGGTTCTGTCTTTGGCCGCGGCCAGCATCAGGTCGTCACTGGTGGCAATTTCATCCACCAAACCCAGCTCCAGCGCCTGTTGGCCGTACCAGTGCTCACCGGTGGCGACTCTGGATAAATCCAGTTCAGGGCGATACTTGCCAACGAAGGCCTTGAACAGCTGATGGGTTTCTTCCAGCTCTTCACGGAACTTCTGCCGCCCTTCTTCGGTGTTTTCACCAAACAGTGTCAGGGTACGTTTGAAGTCGCCGGCGGTATGCTGCTCATAATCGATATCATGCTTTTTCAGCAAACGGTTGAAGTTGGGCAGCTGAGCCACCACACCGATAGAACCGACAATCGCAAAAGGCGCGGCGTAAATGCGCTCGGCCACGCAGGCCATCATGTAACCGCCACTGGCGGCCACCTTATCGATACAGATGCTGAGGGGAATATTGGCCTGACGCAGGCGGTCGAGCTGGCTTGCCGCCAGTCCGTAGCCATGCACCATACCGCCGCCACTTTCGACATTCACCAAAACCTCATCACCGGCTTCTGCCACTGTAATAATGGCGCTGATTTCTTCGCGAAGTGACGCAACCTCATGGGCATCGATACTGCCTTTGAAGTCGAGAACGAAGGTGCGCGGCTTGACGCTCTCGTCCTTCTCGGCAGCTTTGCTTTCTGCTTTTTTGGCCTTTTCGTAGGCTTTCCAGGCTTTTTTATCCAAAAGCTCGTGTTTCAGATGGTCTTTCAAATGTTCCAGTTCTTCGGAAACATTGGTCAGCACCAGCTCCCCCTTGTCACCCCTGGTGCGCGCTGCTGAGGCGAACAGGATCACCAGCACGGCACCTATGGCCGCGACCAGGGTGATCGCCTTGGCGAGGAAGAGTCCGTAGTCGTATAAAAATTCCAAATGTGGCTCCAAAGCGTCCCGGCACCCGAAGCGTTCGGGCGTACATAAAAGTGGGGCTATTCTAGCAAGTCAGCATATAAATCCAATAAAAAAACCGGCCTAACGGCCGGTTTTTACTATCGAAAATACCGATTACTCACAACCTTTGAGCACTGTTGGGTCATTGACCAGAATAGTGGCTTGACCTGCTGCCGCAGTCTTGGCAAAACCTGCAACCTGCCACTGCATTTCTGCAGTTGCAGCGGCCGCTTTACCGTCGGTGGCATCCGGCACTTCGCTTGGGTTCACAACAGAGCTGTGGTGGCCCTTGATAAAGCGTACTGCGCCTGAGCCCACTTCGGTGGCATCGCGGCATTCAAGGCCGAGGGTCGCTATCAGCGGCTCAGTACCTGACAGCGGGAAGCCTTCAACGCTGTTTGGCAGAACCAGATCCGGCGCGTTACCGTTGCCATCACCCACTACTTCTATCAGGTGCACCGGCAGACCGGTAGCCTTCAGCATAGGCGCGTGGTTAACCGGGTCGATGGAATCCACACCGGTTTGAATCGCAAAGGCAAAGCTTGGGATAAAGCCTTCGTATACCTGTTGCACCAGTGCGGCATATTCAGGGCTACCTGGCTGATAACCTAGGAAATTGGCGGCATCCACCAGCGCCTGGAAGTCTTCCGTAGTGGTGATGGTGTTAAACAGCACAGGGCCGAAGGTGGCTGAGCCCGCAAAAGCACCGGCCAGACCACCGGAAGGTGCCACCAGCGATGCCGCCGTAATGCCGTAGGCATTTGGCAATGCGTTGCCGGTCGTTGGGTCAACCAGACCGGTTGAGGCATAAGTGGCAAAGTTGGTGTTCACAATACCGCCAAGGCTCAGGCCCTGAGACGACACCTTGCTCACATCAAACAGCTGTGGCTGGTTGTTGGCAGCCAGATACTGCGCCATACCTGTGAGCGCCAGACGCACACCCAGATGATCCACAACCGCCTGACGGAAATTGTCCCGCACTGACAGTGAGCTTGCGATGTTCACAAATACCAATGGCGAGCCGTTCTTGAACGCATCTGGCTTGCCGATGGCGTCGCCGAACGAGGGGTCACTGGCGGAAACTTCGTACACACCGTCTTTGTCTGCATCGAAGCCACGCTCACCGTGCAGCGGCATATCGATGGCAATGGTCGCAACACCAACACCGGCGTAGCTGCCTGCATAGGCCAGCGCCATCTCTTTACCACCACCCAGGCCGTGCATGGCCATGTTAACCGGCCAGCCGCTCGTTGGTGGCACGAATACCTGCCCCTGCGCCTCGGTAAAGGCTTTCAGTTTGGCTGCATTAGGCACAGTGATAAGCACAGGCACAGACTCATAGGTCTTGGGCGCCGGAATGGGGTTGAACTTGGTGACGTGACGGGTTTTGTCAGCAGGTGTGCCATCGTCGAGCTTAAATTGCTTCCCGGCCAGCAGCGCTGGGTTGGCAAGGGCTGCCGATGGGTCTTCAATGCCTTGCGCCACAGCCTGGGCACCAAAGTTTTGCTGACTCAGGGTACCTGCCTGCAGTGCCAGTAGCACAGATACAGGGCTGTCACCCAGGGCATTCCAGCGGCCGTTGATGGTAGGCTTCATGTCAGCGCTTAAACAGCCGTTGGATGAACAGTCGCCGTATACTGGCAGCTTCAGCGTTGCTTTCCACACATCAGCCAGGTCCGCCAGTACATAAGGCAGGCCCATCTCGGGTGTCAGTTGCAGCGTCTGCGCCACAGTGTAACCAGCAGGGGCTGGATTCACTTCAAACGATGGCGTAAAGGCTGGGTTGCTCGCCATCAGCAGTTTTAAGGTTTCATAAGCCGGATTAACCGACTGAGTGGTAAACAGGCTTGAATAGCTGATGCTGGCCTTGTCGACACCCTTGGATTCGAGGGCATTTTCATAGCTGTTCACCAACGCCTGCAGTCCACGCTGTGCTTCAGTCCCCAGCGGGTGAGTAGTGATGTCCATCTTCACCGAGGCATAGGTCGATGAAGGCGCAACCGGACGCCCTTCTGAATCTTCAATCAGATTGGTGGTGGCGTAAATGTAAGAATGACCGGCTTTGAGAGGCTTGAGCGGCACAATCACAATCTTGTTGCCAACGGCCTTGCTGATGAAATCAACGCCAAACTGCAGCTCGTCACCAATCTTACAGGCAGACACAGAAGCAGCGGCTTTACACTCGGCGTCCGATGACAGAGCACCGCCAACGGTGGCTTCAAACAGACGCACTGCACCAGGCTGGAACACCGAGGCTTCAGTAAGATGGATTACATCACCGTTTTTGTCTCGCAATGGGTTTCGTTTGTTTGGATTAAGTGGATCGTTTGCGGGCTCTGAAGGGGGTTCAAAATCGATCGAAATTGGCTGAGTGGTGGACCAACCGTCGAGGGCACCCATTGCAACACGCGGATGAGTATAATCGCCGCTGGATGGATGAACACCCGCACTAACAGCCTCTCCGGGATCTGTTGCGGAGGAAGGTATATTTAAGGTGCCATCAAGGGTACCGCTGAACAGCAGGTCGCTTGGCAGTGGCACCTTGCCCGCCGTTGGGTCAAACACCAGGTGTGATTCAGGGATCAGCGGCTCTGTTTTGTCCTTGAGCTCATTGACACTGTCCTCACCACCACAGCCTGTGAGGCCCAAGGCAGAGGCGATTGCTACTCCCAAAATGAGTCTTTTCATCTTTTTTCCCCAAATCTTGTTGTAATAATTTTGTTTTCCCCAAGAAATTGGTCACAATAGCCGATATTGCGAAGCCAACCGGACTTATGTTGTCCGTAACTCGTTTCAACTTAACGCAAAAATATTGAGTTCGCTACATTTTTGTCACACAGAATGCCGATGCGAGCAGCCAATAAACAGTCATTTGTTTGAAACAGTTGTTTGACTCTAGAAAACCCTCAATATTGACGGGAAGTTGCGCCAAGAGGAAGTTCAAATCCATGTTGGAATATCAAGTTGCACCCGACGCCCTGAAAGGCAAAACCATTTTGGTAACCGGTGCCGGTGACGGCATTGGCCGTGCCGCCGCCCTCGCCTATGCCGCCCATGGCGCCACCGTGATCCTGCTGGGCAGGACGGTGAAGAAGCTTGAAGCGGTTTACGATGAAATCGAAGCAGCGGGTTTCCCCAAGCCAGCCATAGTTCCGCTGGATATGAAAGGCGCCACCGAGCAAAACTATCGCGACATGGCCGAGACCATTGAAGAGCAATTCGGCCACCTCGACGGCGTGCTGCACAATGCCAGTGTGCTGGGCGTACTTGGCCCATTCGAGCATATCGATTTGGTGTCACTCGAAGAAGTGATGAAGGTAAACGTGACGGCGCAGGCCATGATGACCAAACATCTGCTGAAGGTTCTGCGCAAGGCGCCACTGGCCTCTGTGGTGTTTACCTCCAGCGGTGTTGGCCGCACCGGCCGTGCTTACTGGGGCCCTTATTCATTCTCCAAATTTGCCACCGAAGGCATGATGCAGGTTCTGGCCCACGAGTGCGATGGCACCAGTGTGCGCGCCAACACCATCAACCCCGGCGCCACCCGCACCAAGATGCGCGCCAATGCCTATCCGGGTGAAGATCCGCAAACCCTAAAAACCGCCGAAGAGCTGATGCCACTGTATGTATACCTGATGGCAGATAACAGCAAAGACCAGAACGGTCAGGCCTTCAGCGCGCAGTAAGCAGTATCAACAAGGCCCGCCACCGCGGGCTTTTTTATTTTCAGCAAATTATAAAAACTTATGACTATGACGACTCCCTACCCCACAGCCTCTTATCCCATTGGCACTCCTGGCACGCCCTGGAGTGATGCCGACAAACAGGCCTGGTTTGACGCCCAAACCGTAAAGCGCAGCTATCAGGAAGAAGTGCTGTCCCGCATTTTGCCTTTGGCTGCCGGCTTTGAGCTGCTGAACTACGGCGCCCTGTCCATTAACCCTGAGCGTTTCCCGCTGTATGCGCTGAAGAATGACTGGCAGGCTGGCCTGCCACTGGCATTGGTGACCGGCGGCGTGCATGGCTACGAGACCAGCGGCGTCCAGGGCGCACTGGATTTCCTGCATCAGCATGCCGCGGATTATCAGGGTAAGGTCAATTTACTTGTCGCCCCCTGCGTCAGTCCCTGGGGCTATGAAATCATCAACCGCTGGAATCCAAAGGCGGTGGATCCCAACCGCTCATTTGTGGAAAACAGCCCCTCTGAAGAGTCAGCTGCGCTGCTTAAACTGGTTGCCGCCAACAAGCATGACTTTGTACTGCACATCGACCTGCACGAAACCACCGACAGCGACGAAACCGAGTTCCGCCCGGCGCTGGCCGCCCGTGATGGCAAAGACTATGAACCCGATGTGATCCCGGACGGTTTCTATCTGGTGGGCGACAGCGATAACCCCCAGGAAGCGTTCCAAAAGGCCATTATCGACGCCGTTGAAAAAGTGACCCATATTGCGCCGCCGGATGACAAGGGCAACATTATCGGCTCGCCTGTAGTGCAGCACGGGGTGATTAACTATCCGGTGAAAAAACTGGGCCTGTGCGCCGGTATCACCGAGGCGACCTTCACCACCACCACCGAAGTGTATCCGGACAGCCCCAAGGCAACGGCTGAAGAGTGCAACGCCGCTCAGGTCGCCGCCATTCGCGCCGCACTGGACTTTATGTTGGCCAATCACAACTGACACTGAACCTGGTGCATCCATACAAAAAACGGCAGCCTTGGCTGCCGTTTTTGATGGTTATTCGAGTAACAGGCTGGCGAAATAAATGGCCGTTTTGCCTTCGTGGCTCGAGTAGTAACTCACCCAAAGCTCATCAGAATCACCGGTAGCGCGCATCAGTACCCCCGCATAACTGGTATCGCCGCCGGACGGCAGCGCCAGATGCTCGGCAACATGGCCTGTGGTTTCGCAAATCTCCACCAGCGACGTTCGAACTTTATCACCATAAAGCCGCACAATCGCCAGCAGACGGCCACGCCAGCGAAAGGCCACCGGGCCGCCGATGCGGCAATCCAGCTCCAGCCAGCGCCAGTCAGTAAATGGCGCCTCAGCTTTGCCAAGCAGGGCCAGTTTACGTTCATCCCAGACAGGATCGCGCCTAAGCAGGCAAGTCAGGGTACCGCCGCTGAATTCAAGTCCCGACTCATTGACGTAACCATCCTGATTTAAGGGGGCTACCAGGCTGGTAAAATCCACGCCCTGAAGCGGTTGTCCCGCACTCGCCCGGTACAGCCGCACGTCACCGTCCGGGCCAGGGCGATAGGCTACGCCGTAGAGGCAGTCTGCCGCGGCAATGACCCGCCACAGCCAGTATCCGCTGTCGGCACACGGCTGCGCTTCCTGCCACTGAGAGCCATCCTCTGAGCGCCACATCAGCGACTGCAGCGGCTCGCCTTCCAAAGTTCGGGCCCCAAAAAGATACAGCTGCCCTTGCCACACCAATAACCTGGCATCGCGTAAATCGCCTTTCGCAACCCGGATAAAGGCTGCACTGTGCCAATTGCGTCCTGCATCGGACGACATCAGCACCCTAAGCCCGCCATCGGGCGATACGTGGGCCGAGCCTTCCCGGAAGGCACAGTAAAGCCGCCCCTGAAACTCAATCAGATCGGTAAAGGCATTGTGCTCGCCCTTATCCCAGATTTTTGTTACCGACAGCAGTTTCATGGCAGTTCCCGCAAATTCAACGAATACAGAACCATATAACACAAAAGGCCGCATAAGCGGCCTTTTTTAAGCTGAAATCCGTGTTCGCGGATTAGCTGCGGGTACGGGTTGGCTTGGGGCGTTTGCCACTGCCTGCTGCACCCACCTTGCTTTTACGCACGGCGCGGCGGATTTTAGCGCTGCGCACCTGAGCGGCACGGGCCACACTGTGCTTGTCTGCGCCCAGCATGGAACGGGTTTCCGGATCCATGCCAGCCAGTTGACGCAGGTAGTTCACCTGCTCCAGCGGCAGCTCAGTCCAGCCACCACGTGGCAGGGTCTTGGGCAGTTCAATCATGCCGTAACGCACGCGGATAAGGCGACTTACCTGCACTTCCTGGGATTCCCACAGACGACGTACTTCGCGGTTACGACCTTCGCGCAGACCCACGTGCCACCACTGGTTCATGCCTTCGCCGCCAGCGGACTTGATATAGTCAAACTGGGCTGGGCCATCTTCCAGCATTACGCCGGTACGCAGCTTTTGGATGGTGAAATCGTTCACATCACCAAAGGTACGCACTGCGTATTCACGCTCCACTTCGTTTGAAGGGTGCATCAGGCGGTTAGCCAGCTCCCCATCGGAGGTAAACAGCAGCAAACCCGAGGTGTTGATGTCCAGACGGCCCACCGCTACCCAGCGCGCATCACGCAGCTTGGGCAGACGGTCGAACACGGTTGGACGGCCTTCAGGATCTTTGCGCGAGCAAATTTCACCCTCAGGCTTATGGTACGCCAGCACCCGACAGATGATGTCGTCGGCTGATTTGATAGACACCAGACGGCCGTCGAGACGCACTTTGGCATCGGCGTCGACACGGTCGCCCAGATTGGCGATTTCGCCGTTGATACTCACTCGTCCTGCAGCAATCCATGCCTCCATCTCACGACGGGAGCCATGGCCTGCACGGGCCAAGACTTTCTGCAATTTTTCACTCATGAGTTAACTCTTCCTGCGGTTGTGGCGCCTCGGAGGGCTTACCAAACAACGCATCCAATGACTCGAGATCGGCCAGCACAGGTAACGATGCCAGACTGTCCAAGCCAAAATAGGCCAAAAATTCTGAAGTAGTGGCATAAAGCGCCGGGCGTCCCGGTACCTCTTTGTGCCCTACCACTCTGATCCAGCGACGATCAGATAAGGTTTTGAGGATATGACTGCCAAGGGCAACCCCCCTCACCTGTTCTATGTCCCCCCGGGTGACCGGTTGGCGGTAAGCTATGACCGCCAGGGTTTCCATGGTTGCCCGCGAATATTTGGGCGCCTTCTCCTGCCACAGGGTTTGCAGAAAAGGGTTCAGGGCTTCCTGGGTTTGAAAGCGGTAACCACCCGCCACCTTCACCAGGTTTACCCCACGTTCCTGATAATCGACCACCAGCTCGCCAATGGCGGCACTGACCCGCTCCCGGGAGACCGAGAACTGCGCCAGCACCCCTTCACGCAGTGCTTTAATGGTCATCGGCTTTTGCTGAACGAACAGACAAGCCTCAATTAACTGTTTGAGCTGTAAATTATTAATCTGTGCCATCAGGCTGCCTTCACATAAATGCCGCTGAGGGGCTCGGCCTGGTACAGCTCCACCAGACTCTCTTTCACCAGCTCCATCAACGCAAGAAAACTCACCACTACCCCGGCACGTCCTTCATCCACACCAAACAGCATGGAAAACGGCGTAAAACTCTCATGGTTTAGCTTGCCGAGGATTTCGCTCATCCGCTCCCGGGTGGAGAGCACTTCTTTTTTCACCTGATGATGCTCAAAGGCAGACGCCCGTTTCAACACTTCGGCAAAAGCCAGCGCCAATTCCTTCAGCGATACATCAGGCGGAATGATTTGCGGCTTCAGCCCCGGCGCAGGTGTGGCCCGTGCCTGATGAACGTCCCGCTCAAGCCTTGGCAACTCATCAAGCTTAAAGGCGCCTTCCCGAATGGCCTCATAGGCCTTGAGCTGACGAATAAGCCTGACTCTCGGGTCTTCTTCCTCGTCATCTTCCACCGCCATTTTTGGCAGCAGCAAACGGGATTTGATTTCCGCCAGGGTTGCCGCCATCACCAGATAGTCAGCGGCAAGCTCGATGCGGGCATCGGTTAAAAGCTTAATGTATTCAAGATACTGCGCGGCAATGAGTGTCAGTGGCAGCTCCACCACATCCAGCTTTTGTTTGCGGATAAGGTACAGCAGTAAATCCAGCGGCCCTTCGAAGGCCTCAAGAAAGACCTCCAGCGCCTCGGGGGGAATAAAGAGATCCGCCGGCAATTCCCTTACGGGTTCGCCGCGCACCACTGCCAGGGGCAAACTTTGCTGAACGCCCTGCATGTATCCTCCACCGAATGCACTATTGCATACACTCACTCGTGCGCCTGCGGGGAGATTTCCACCGCTTTTTAGCCCATAAGGACCGGTCGCCGATACGAAAGCGCGCGATTATACCTGAGTTTGGCCGCCCTTTAAAGGAAAGGACTGATGTCGCCCGCGCCTTCACGCAGCACTTCGAAAGTCCCCTCAGACATGTCAACCACAGTCGTAGGGCTTTCAGCCAGGTAACCACCATGAATAATGGCCTCGACCTGATGCTCAAGGATGTCGCGGATATGCTCAGGATCCGACTCGGCAAACTCTTCTTTCGGCATCACCAGACTGGTAGACATCAAAGGCTCGCCCAAAGCTTCCAGCAGCGCCAGCGCAATCACATTGTCCGGCACGCGAATACCTATGGTTTTCTTTTTGTCGTTTTGCAGACGGCGCGGCACTTCCTTGGTGGCCTTGAAAATAAAGGTGTAAGGCCCTGGGGTGCAGTGTTTTACCAGGCGGTAGGCCTGATTCTCCACCCGCGCGTAAGTGGCGATTTCCGACAAATCGCGGCACATCAGCGAGAAGTGATGGTCCTGCTCCATCTGACGAATACGCACAATGCGTTCCATGGCGTTTTTATCGCCGATCAGGCAGCCCAGCGCATAGCCGGAGTCGGTGGGATAAACGATAACTCCGCCGCTGCGAAGAATGTTGACCGCCTGATCTATCAGGCGTTTTTGAGGATTTTCCTCATGCACATAAAAAAACTGACTCACGCGCGCGTCCCCCAAGGTTGCGTTTCCCAGACCCAGGTAATGCCCTGGGGCCGGAATAAATTTTTGCCCAGCTCAACAAAGCTGCCGGGAAAATGAAAATCACTGCCAAGGCTGCCGGCAAGGCCATTCAAATGAGACAGCGCCACAAGGTTGGCTCTGTCTTCCAGCGTCTGCTGGCCGAGCACCACTTCCATGGCATCGCCGCCCGCCTCTTTAAACTCCCGCACCAGCTTTTTCAGCCACTTGGCCGACATCTTGTAGCCGCTTGGGTGCGCCAGCACCGCCACACCGCCGGCACCATGAATGATGCTGATGGCAGTGGCCATATCGCCCCAGTTGTTGGGGACATAGCCGGTTTTATTGCGGGCCAGATAGCGCTTGAACACCCCGGCCATGTCGGTGGCAACACCGCGCTCCACCAGCACCCTGGCGTAGTGGCCACGGCTTACTGCGGCGTGGCCCGCAAGCGCCTTAGCCGCCTCGTAAGTGCCTTCAATGCCAGCCTTTGCAAGCCGCTCACCAATAAGCTGTGCCCGCTGCTCACGCAGGTTGCGCTGGTTTTCCAAAAAGGCCAGCAGCGCAGGATTGTGACGGTCGATATTGAGCGCCACTACGTGGATATCGTAGCTGTGCCAGCGGGTGGAAATCTCAACCCCGTCAATCAAGGTAAGGGCTTGCCCTGCGTCCTGATTGGCAAGGTGGGCTTCGTCCAGTCCGGCCACTGTGTCGTGGTCGGTAATGGCCAGCATATTCACGCCCTGACCAATGGCGCGGCCGACAACCTCAGCCGGTGGAAGCTGACCATCGGATGCCGTGGTATGGCAGTGCAGATCAACCAAATAATTTTCATCGTTCATTCGGTTATTCTACTTGAAACCATTGATAAAAGCGCCTCAAACTTTCGCTTCGCGGCCAGCGCATCGCGCCGGAAAACCCGCGCGGGTATAAATTATGATAAATATTCAATTGACTTTCCCCCGCCCCTGGGGTTTTCTATAGGCCAATACCTGAATTCACAAGACAAAAATCAAATGCAGCCAATCAACGCTTCTATCATCAACTGGTGGTGGCACTTCCCAGCAACGCGGGTGGTGTGAAGCTTCGTGCTCATTTGACAGAGACAAGATTCATAGAAAGGCCCGCACAATGCGGGCCTTTCTGCGTTATGGCCCGGGGAAAGCGGCACAAGGTAACAATAAGGATAATCTGATGACACAAACGGCTTTTGATGCCATCGCACGGGGAGTTCTGGTCAAGCAGGCACTGCCATACCAGGACGACCCATTGGCGCTCTACGAGAGTCTCACCCAGGATGCACCCCATACCCTGCTGCTGGAGTCGGCCGAAATCGACAGCAAGGAAAACCTGAAAAGCATCATCATGACCCACGCCGCACTGCGTATTTGTGCCCGGGGTTACCAGCTTGAGTTTTCCGCGCTGGATGGCAACGGCCACACCCTGCTGCCCGCCATCGCCGCTTTCTTTAATATTGATTACACAGATACCCTGGCCCAAAGCGGTAAGCTCGACGTGCAGCTCAATCGCGACAGCGGGCTTTTGGATGAAGATGCGCGCCTTAAGTCCACCTCACCGCTCGATGGTTTGCGTGCCCTTATCCGCCATATTGATGTGGGCAATAACAGGCAGTTTGAAGATCTGTTCCTTGGCGGCGTACTGGCATACGACCTGATTGACACGGTTGAGCCGCTGCCCAAGGCCCGCGAAGGCGCCAACAGCTGCCCCGATTACCTCTTCTACCTTGCCGACACCCTGATTTTAGTTGACCACAAAGCTCAATCCGCCGAGCTGGTGCTGACTGAGTTCCACACCCAGAACGCCGGTGGCACTGTTCAACATGCGAGTGGCAAAATGCAGGATGAGCTTAGCCGCCGCGCCGCCGTAATAAATGCCATCGCCGCTAAGCCAAGAGCGCCCAAGCCGCTCAAAGGGGTGTCGCTGGAAGCCACTGCCAGCGTGAGTGATGAAGATTTCAAGGCTTCGGTAGTGGCGCTCAAAGAGCACATCATCGCCGGTGATATCTTCCAGGTAGTGCCATCAAGAAGCTTCAGCCTGCCGTGCCCCAACTCCCTTGGCGCCTACCGTGCGCTTCGCAAAACCAACCCAAGCCCCTACATGTTTTATTTCAGGAGCGGCGACTTCACTCTGTTTGGCGCCTCCCCGGAGAGCGCGCTTAAGTACGATGCCAGCAGCAATCAGGTGGAAATTTACCCCATTGCCGGTACCCGCAAGCGCGGCAAGGATGCCAGTGGCAATATAGATCACGACCTCGATGGCCGCATTGAGCTGGAACTTAGGCTCGATAAGAAAGAGCTGTCTGAGCACCTGATGCTGGTCGACCTTGCCCGTAACGACATCGCCCGCATCAGCCAAAGCGGCACCCGTAAAGTGGCCGAACTCCTCAAAGTCGACCGCTATAGCCACGTGATGCATCTGGTCAGCCGGGTGACCGGTCAGCTTCGCAGCGATCTCGATGCCCTGCACGCCTATCAGGCCTGCATGAACATGGGCACCTTAACTGGTGCGCCCAAGGTACGTGCCTCCCAGCTTATCCGTGAAACCGAGCACATTCGCCGCGGCAGCTACGGTGGCGCCGTAGGGTATCTGTCCGGCACCGGTGATATGGATACCTGTATCGTTATCCGCTCGGCGTTTGTGAAAGACGGCACCGCCCATATCCAGGCAGGCGCCGGCGTGGTGTACGACTCAGATCCTCAGGCAGAAGCTGATGAAACCAGACAAAAAGCACAGGCAGTGATCTCTGCCATCAAAATGGGAGGTGGCCTGTGAAACTCTATCTTTTGGATAACTTCGACTCTTTCACCTACAACCTGGTGGATCAGTTCCGCTCCCTGGGCTTTGAAGTGCTTATCTACCGTAACGACGTCGATCCAAAGCTGCTGGCTGAAAAGATGCTGGCCGAAGGTAACTGCGCGCTGGTGCTCTCCCCCGGCCCGGGTGCGCCCCACGAGGCTGGCTGCCTGATGGCGCTGATTAAGCTCACCGCCGGCAAGCTGCCTATCCTCGGCATTTGCCTTGGTCATCAGGCGCTGGTTGAGCATTACGGCGGTAAGGTCGAGCGCGCGCCAACTGTGGTGCACGGCAAGGCAAGCCCCACCGAGCACGACGGCAGCGGCATTTTTGCAGGCCTGCCTTCACCATTGCCCGTTGCCCGCTACCACAGTCTGGTGGCTACCAAGGTGCCCGAATGCTTGAAAGTCATCGCCACCACTGAATCCATGCCGATGGCGATTCTGCATGAAGAGCACAAGGCACTCGGCTTCCAATTCCACCCCGAGTCCATTCTCACCACTCTGGGCAGCACCCTGTTGGTGCAAAGCCTTGAGTACCTCACCGGCAGCAAGCTTAAGCAGGAGGCCACCCGATGAATGAAACGATTAAAGCCCTGCTGGATAAGGCTTATCTGGGTGAAAAGCTGAGCCGCGATGAGGCCGCGAGCGTGTTTTCGGCGCTGGTAAAAGGTGAGCTCGATGAAATCACCATAGGGGCGCTGCTGATTGCCCTCAAAGTGCGCGGCGAAACCATTGACGAAATTTGCGGCGCCGCCGATGCACTGCGCAGCGCTGCAAACCCTTTCCCACGCCCAGCGCTGGATGGTCCGGTTCTCGATATCGTTGGCACCGGCGGCGATGGCTTTAACACCATCAATATTTCCACCACCGCCACCTTTGTGGCCGCTGCAGCCGGCGCCAATGTGGCCAAGCACGGCAACCGCAGCGTGTCGAGCAAGTCAGGTTCATCCGATCTGCTGGGTGAGCTTGGCATCAAGCTCACCATGGCGCCACAAACTGCCGCCAATTGCTTAAAAGCTCTGGGTATTTGCTTCCTGTTCGCCCCCCACTACCACGGCGGCGTGAAATACGCGGTGCCTGTGCGTCAGGCGCTCAAAACCCGTACCCTGTTCAATGTACTCGGGCCACTGATTAACCCAAGCCGCCCCGATGCCATGCTGCTTGGCGTCTACAGCGAATTGCTGGTGCGCCCCATCGCCGAAGTGCTGGCCGCACTTGGGGTGAAGCGCGCCATGGTGGTCCATGGTTCAGGACTCGATGAAGTGGCGCTGCACGGTGACACCCAGGTGTGTGAACTTAATAACGGCACGCTTAACGACTACCGCTTAAGCCCCGAGGACTTTGGCCTTGCGCGCATCGACGTTTCGGCGCTGGAGGGCGGCGACCCTACAGTAAACGCCGCCATCAGCACGGCAATTCTTAAAGGCGAAGGCAAGAGTGCCCACCGCGACGCCGTGGCACTGAACGCAGGCTGTGCACTTTATGTGGCAGGCCTTGCCGATACCCCGCAGGCCGGATTCAAACTTGCCATTGACACCCTCGCCTCCGGCAAGGCATATGAAAAGCTTGTTGGCCTTGCGGCCATGAGTCAGCAGGACAAGGCATAAGGATTAAAGATAGATGAGCAACGTGTTAACCCGGATTATCGACACCAAATATGCCCATATCGAGGCGCTCAAGCAGCGTTTCCCCGAGGCAAGCCTTGCGCCCAAAGTCTCTGACCGCAGCCTGTATCAGGCCCTCGCGGCGCCCGAGGCCGGTTTTATTCTGGAATGTAAAAAGGCCAGCCCCTCCAAGGGGCTGATCCGTGCCGACTTCGACCCAGTGGCCATCGCCTCTGTGTACAGCCGCTACGCCGCCGCAGTGTCTGTGCTGACTGACGAGCAGTTTTTCCAGGGCGATATGGACTATATCCCCAAAGTGCGCGCCGCTATCAGTCAGCCGGTGCTGTGCAAAGACTTCTTTATCGCGCCCTATCAGGTGAAGCTGGCCGCTCATCAGGGCGCCGATGCGATTTTGCTGATGCTGAGTGTGCTCGATGATGACGATTACCGCGCCCTCGCCGCCGAGGCCGCCAAATATCAGCTCGATACCCTCACCGAAGTGAGCAACGAAGAAGAGCTCAAGCGCGCCATTGCCCTTAAAGCGCCCATCATCGGTATCAATAACCGCAACCTGCGGGATTTGAGCACCGACCTTGCCACCACCGAAGAGCTGGCGCCGCACATTCCGGCCGATACCCTGGTGGTGAGCGAATCCGGCATCTACAACCATGCCCAGGTTAAGCGCCTCGCGCCCATGGTGCAGGGCTTTTTGGTGGGCAGCTCGCTGATGGCCGAAAAGGATTTGGACTTGGCCTGTCGCAGGCTTATTTTCGGTGAAAACAAGGTCTGCGGCCTGACCCGCATCGAGGACATCACCGCCGCAGCCAAGGCCGGTGCCGTGTATGGCGGGCTTATTTTTGCCCCCAAGTCGCCACGGTTTGTGAGTGACGATGCCGCCCACGCCCTAAGTCTTGCCAATCAAGCTGCCGCCCAGCCACTGGCGTTGGTTGGCGTGTTTGTGAATGACAGCGCTGAGCACATCGCCGCCCTCGTGAGCGAGCTTAAGCTTGCAGCAGTGCAGCTGCACGGCAGCGAAGATGAAGCCTTTATCGATGCGCTTAAAGCCAAACTGCCGGAAGGCTGCGCCCTCTGGAAGGCGGTCGCAGTTGAAGAAAACGCCGTGGGTACCATTCCGGCCAATGTCGACCGTATCGTTTTTGACAGCAAAAATGCCCAGGGCTTTGGCGGCACCGGCAGCCGCTTTAACTGGCGCCTGGAGCTTAAGGGCAAAGAGCGCGCCATGCTGGCAGGTGGTCTGGATGCCGACAACGCCGCCACCGCCGCCACCCAGGGCTTTTTGGGGCTTGATTTTAACTCTGGGCTCGAAACAGCCCCCGGCGTTAAGTCCGCTGAACTGATAGCCAGAGCCTTTACCGCGCTCAGAAACTACTGACAGATTGCATTTTAGCGCCCGGCACCGGCCGGGCCTGTGAAGAATTAACAGATTGACCAGATTGGAGATAGCCATGAGCGAGCTTAAACTCGACCCCTACTTCGGTGAATACGGCGGCATGTACGTGCCGCAAATTCTGATCCCGGCACTGAAACAGCTGGAAACCGCCTTCGTTGAGGCCCAGCAAGACCCTGAGTTTTTGAAAGAATTTCACGATCTTTTGAAAAACTACGCCGGTCGCCCAACAGCGCTGACCCTGACCCGTAACCTCTCGCCCAATCCCAGGGTAAAGATTTACCTGAAGCGGGAAGACTTGCTGCATGGCGGCGCCCACAAGACCAATCAGGTGCTGGGTCAGGCACTGCTGGCAAAACGCATGGGCAAGAAAGAAATCATCGCCGAGACCGGTGCCGGTCAGCACGGTGTAGCCACCGCGCTCGCCTGTGCCCTGCTGGGATTGAAGTGCAAAGTCTACATGGGCGCCAAAGACGTGGCCCGCCAGAGCCCCAACGTGTTCCGTATGCGCCTGATGGGCGCCGAAGTTATTCCGGTTACCTCGGGCTCTGCCACCCTTAAGGATGCCTGTAACGAAGCCATGCGCGACTGGTCCGGCAGCTACGAAAAAGCACATTACCTGCTCGGCACCGCTGCAGGGCCGCATCCCTTCCCAACCATTGTGCGTGAGTTTCAGCGCATGATTGGCGCCGAGACCAAGGCGCAGATGCTGGAAAAAGAAGGCCGTCTGCCAGATGCGGTTATCGCCTGTGTCGGCGGCGGCTCCAACGCCATCGGCATGTTTGCCGACTTTATCGATGAGCCATCGGTGAAGCTGATTGGGGTAGAGCCCGCCGGTAAGGGCATTGATACCCCAATGCACGGAGCGCCGCTCAAGCACGGCAAGACCGGTATCTTCTTTGGCATGAAGGCGCCTTTGATGCAGGACAAACACGGCCAGATTGAAGAGTCCTACTCGATTTCAGCGGGTCTGGATTTCCCATCGGTTGGCCCGCAGCATGCGTACCTCAATGCGATTGGCCGCGCCACTTATGAGTCGGCCACCGACGATGAGGCGCTTGACGCCTTCCAGCTGCTGGCCCGCAGTGAAGGCATTATCCCGGCGCTGGAATCCGCCCACGCCCTGGCCTATGCCCTGCGGCTCGCAAAAGAGGCCACCGATGAGCAAATCATCGTTGTGAACCTCTCCGGCCGTGGCGATAAAGACATCTTCACCGTTTCCGATATTTTAGACGGCAAGGCCAGCGCATAAGGAGTACTGCCATGAACCGATATTCAAACGCCTTTGCCCGCCAGGCTGCCGAGAAGCGCGGTGCCTTTGTGCCTTTCGTGACCCTGGGCGACCCCGGCATTGAGGCAAGCCTCGCCATTATCGATGCCCTTGTCGAAGGCGGCGCCGACTGTCTGGAGTTGGGTTTTCCCTTCTCCGACCCGCTCGCCGATGGCCCTGTGATCCAGGGCGCCAACATTCGTGCGCTGGATGCCGGCACCACCCCGGACGATTGCTTCAATATGATTGAGCAAATCCGTGCCAAATACCCAGAGCTGCCAATCGGCCTGCTGCTTTATGCCAATCTGGTGTATGCCAACGGCATCGAGGCCTTTTACCGCCGCGCCAAAGCGGCTGGCGTCGACTCAGTGCTGATTGCCGATGTGCCGGTGGAAGAGTCTGCGCCCTTTGTAACCGCCGCCAAGGCCGAAGGCATAGCGCCGATTTTTATCGCGCCGCCGAATGCTGACCGCGACAGCCTTAAGCAAGTGGCAAGCCTCGGCGAAGGCTACACCTATCTTTTGTCCCGCGCAGGTGTAACCGGTGCCGACAATAAGGCTGGTCTGCCGCTGGATTCCATTCTGAGTGCACTTAAGGAGTTTAACGCGCCGCCGCCACTCTTGGGCTTTGGTATTGCCGAACCTGCGCAGGTACGTGAAGCCATCGCCGCCGGTGCCGCAGGTGCCATCTCCGGCTCTGCGGTGGTGAAGCGCATCGAGGCGATGAAGGATGATATTCCAGCGCTTTGCGCCGAGCTGAAAGCCTTTGCTGAGGCCATGAAAGCAGCCACCTGAGCAGGCATTCGGTAGCAAAAGAGCAAAAAGCGGGCCCAGCCCGCTTTTTTATTTCCCGCCAAAAAGAAACCACAATTCCCACCCGCTACGGGTTGACTCGCGGCAGCTGCTGAAATAAAACTTAACGGTACCAGATACTTTCGGCACAGTGATCCAAGCCACAGTGCCGACACAGCAGCTAAGGAGTGGCCCATGGCCAAGGCATTGCTGGTAATTGACGTTCAGACCCTGCTTTTTGAAGGCGATAAGCCCCCCTTCGATGCCGATGCGGTTATCACGCGCATCAACACCCTCACCCACACCGCGCGCGAGAATGGCACCTCGGTCATCTTTATCCAGCATGAGCAGCCAGACACTGCCATTGCCCGGGAGACCCCAGGCTGGCAACTTGTCAGCAGGCTCGAAGTCGACGAAGACGATTATCTTGTCGGCAAATCCACCCCCGACAGCTTCCTCGGCACTGGTCTTAAGGCGCTGCTGGATGAAATGGATGTGGAGACACTCGCTATCTGCGGTTATGCCAGCGAATTCTGTGTTGATACCACGGTGCGCCGCGCGCTGGCGCTGGGCTATCCGGTGGAGCTTATCAGCGATGCCCACACCACTGCCGATAAACCGCACCTCGAAGGCAAGCTCATTCAGGCACACCATAACGCCACCTTAAGCGCTATCCAGAGCTTTGGCGTGCGGGCAACTCTGGTAGATACCCTGAACTGGCAAGGCTGAGCACTCAAGCAAACTGCAGTCCGGCGCGGTGTTTTACCTCCCTGTTTTACCTCATATGGGAGCGTGTTACACTGCGCCTTTGTCTTTTCAGTGGAAGTCCCATGAAGCAGTTACTCGACTTTTTGCCCCTGCTGGTCTTTTTCGCCGTCTATAAGTTTTTCGACATTTATGCCGCTACCGGCGCCCTGGTGGTTGCAACCCTTATCCAGCTTGCTGTCACCTATATGCTCTTCAAAAAAGTAGAGAAGATGCATCTGGTGACCTTTGTTCTGGTGGCGGTTTTCGGTGGTGCGACCCTGTATTTCCACGACGATGCCTTTATCAAATGGAAGGTGACCATAGTTTACGGCCTGTTTGCCACAGCGCTGATTGTGGGCCAGTTGATTGGCAAACCTATCCTTAAGTCTATGCTCGGCCAGGAAATGCCCGTAGAAGATAAAATCTGGGCACGCCTGACCTGGTATTGGGTGGCATTTTTTGTCGCCTGTGGCCTGATTAACATCTATGTGGCCTTTAGCCTGCCCCAGGAAACCTGGGTGAACTTCAAGGTCTTTGGTCTGACTGCCGCCACCCTGATCAACACGGTTGTAACTGTGGCTTATCTGTTCAAACATATTCCCGAAGAGAAAAAGAAGGAACTCAAATAATGTGGTACATGATCTCGTCTCAAGACGTGCCAAACAGCCTGGAAAAACGTCTCGCCGCCCGTCCGGACCACCTTGCCCGTCTGCAGCTGTTAAGCGATGAAGGCCGTTTGATGCTGGCCGGTCCTCACCCTGCCATCGACAGCGACAACCCAGGCGAAGCTGGCTTCACCGGCTCTTTGGTGGTTGCCGAATTTGAGTCTTTGGAAGCCGCCCAGGCCTGGGCCGATGCCGACCCTTATATTCAGGCCGGCGTGTATGAAAAAGTGATTGTGAAGCCTTTCAAGCGAGTGCTGCCCTGATGAAGGTTATTTCATTTAACATCAACGGCCTGCGTTCACGCTTGCATCAATTGCAAGCGCTAATTGATACCCAGAACCCAGATATCATCGGCCTGCAGGAAACCAAGGTACACGACGAGGCCTTTCCTCTGGCTGACGTGGAAGCCATGGGCTACAAGGTGTACTACCACGGCGGCAAGGCTCATTACGGTGTGGCGCTGCTGTCCAAGGTAGAGCCCGAATCACTGGAGAAGGGTTACCCCTGGGATGCCGAAGACGCCCAGCGGCGGATGATTATTGGCAAATTCCGCCAGCCAAACGGCAGACTGCTCACTGTGATGAACGGCTATTTCCCCCAGGGCGAGAGCCGTGACCACGAAACCAAGTTCCCGGCCAAGCGTAAGTTTTATGCCGATCTTCAGCGCCTGCTGACCGAGTCTTACAGCAAAGACGATGACATTATCGTGATGGGCGATATCAACATCTCCCCGCAGGATCTCGATATCGGCATCGGCCCGGACAACGCCAAACGCTGGCTTAGAACCGGTAAGTGCAGCTTCCTGCCCGAAGAGCGCGAATGGCTGCAAACCCTGAAAGATTGGGGCTTCGATGACAGTTTCCGGGTGCTGCACCCTGAAAAAGAAGGCACCTATTCCTGGTTTGACTATCGCAGCAAAGGCTTTGACGACAATCGCGGCCTGCGTATTGATGTTATCCTCACCACCAAGTCACTTACCGAAAGGCTTAAAGCGTCTGGTGTGGACTACGATATCCGAGCCATGGAAAAGCCATCGGATCACGCCCCGGTGTGGAGCGAGTTCGAATAATTCGGCCGCTATGCTTAATTTGATACCAAACAAAAAAGCGCCCTGGAGGCGCTTTTCTTTTTGGGTAAATGCACTGCTTGGATAAATGCACTGCTTGGATAAATGCGCTGCTTGGATAAATGCAGCATCGGCTGTGCTCGCTAATCGCACCGACTGACAACACTGACAGCGAGGCTCAAGCTCAAGTGCGATACTGGCCGAGAATATCCCCAAGCGCTACAGATGCGCCGGCAAGCTCCTCCGACAATTCCAGTGCCTTGTGGGCATTGTCGCTGATGACGCCAGACTGGCTGCGAATTTCCGCAAGCTGCGAGGCAATTTCGCGGCAGGCCACGCTCTGCTCTTCCGCCGACGCCGCAATGTGGCTTGCCATATCAAACACCTGATTAACCGATTCGGCCATACTGCCCACATCCTCGCCCACATCCGATACCGCCGTTTTACCCTGCTCGGCGCGGCTGACGATTTCACCGGTGATCCCCGACAGGGAGCGGGTGCCGCCCTGCAGACTCTCAATCATGGTTTGAATTTCCACTGTCGCTTGCTGAGTGCGGCCCGCCAGGGTACGTACCTCATCCGCCACTACCGCAAAGCCCCTTCCCTGCTCACCGGCGCGGGCAGCTTCAATGGCAGCATTGAGCGCCAGCAGGTTGGTCTGCTCGGAAATACTGTTAATCACTGTCACCACAGCGCTTATCTCAGTGGCCTCACGAGACAGGGCCTCCACCGAGCTTGAGGCATCTCCAATTTTGCCGGAAAGCTCAGCAATGCCGGTAACAGTAGCGGCAATCCGCTTTTGGCTGTCCTGCACCGCACCTGCGTTCTGTCGGGTCTGGCTCGAGGTTGAGGCGGCATTGGCCGAGACTTCTTCTATCGCCGAGGTCATCTGCGACATGGCCACAGACACTGAATCGAGAAACTGGTGCTGGCGTCTGGCCAAATCATCGCTGCTGCGCGCCTGGGATGAAAAGGCGCCCGATGCCCGCTTGAGGGTATCGGCATTGCTGCGAATAGCGCTGACCATATCACTCATGTTGTCGGCGCAGCGGTCGATTTCACGGGCAATCAGACTGAAATCATCGGTTCCGAAGAAGTTAAGCCGCTGGGTCAAATCACCATCGGCAAGACGCTTAATGGCCATGTACATATCCCATAGGCCGCCACCGAGGGAGGTGGAAATCCAGTAACTGAGCTGAAACAGCGGCAGTAATCCGATCGCAGCCCAAAGGAGCATCATATTAGCCTGGCTGCGCGCCTCCTGCTCACTGGCCGCCACATTTGCACTGAGCGTGATCCGCTCGCCATTGACCTGGGCTGCGGCGCTAACGCGATCGCCACTGCGGCCCTGACCGCTGCCAATCGACAAGCTATATTTTGAGGCAAAGCCAGCAAGCGCCTCGCCTTTAAGCCCCTCGGCATTGGCAACGGCAGCAAAGGCATCCACTTGCCCCTGCACCTGGGCCGCACTGGCAGCTTCAATGGCCTTTATCTGCAGCTGATGGTTTGCCAGCGCCACCGCAGCTGTAATGGCTGCCACCATGGAGCACACGAGCCAAAACTTACCGTTAAGACTGAACTTAATAAGAAAAGCGTCTATTTTTCTGAATGTTATCTGCTTCATCGAAGGTTTCTCCTGTGCCACTCGGCGTTTCAGGTCGCCCGCTAAGTATAGATGGCGACCGCCAGGCGCATCATGTTTAGCACATCACTCGGTTTCAGAGAGTTGCGGCATCGGCAACAAACGGCTGAAAAGACTGGTCAGACAGCTCATCCCCAGCCCCATCAATGCGCCAAGTACCAATGCAGGTACGGCAGCATGCCAGTCGCCATTTAGCGCAAACAGCGAGCAGCAACCCAGGAAGGTAGCCGGAATAAAGGCGAGCAAGCGTTTATGGGCCTGCAGACACATGGCGCCGGTAACAATACCTGTGAGGATGGCGGCGCCAGCTCCCGCATCGAGCTTGTCAGCACCATAGATGATAAGCCAGGCCCAGAAGACCCCGGACAAGGTGGTTGCCAGGGTAGAACCCAGGCCGCTGAGACTGAGGTTGCCCTGGGCAAAATAGGCACTGCAACCTATAAAGCCGACCCAGGTAACCAAAGAGAAATGGCTGGAAAGCAGCACCCAGAGCGCCGCCAATAGCCCGGCAGCGAGTGCCACAGGCAATCGTTCGTACATGTGTTGACCCCGTTATCTTTATGTTATGGGGCAAACAATAAGTGAAAGTGAATTACAAAAAGCTGACCTGGCCCAAAAAAGTGTGATTCTTTTTTAAGACCAGGTCAGAGAATGGCATCAATAGCGGTATTCGGCGGCTTGCTCTCTGAGCTTGTTGGCTTTGCCATCCAGCTCGGAGCAGGTTGTTTCCAGGGTATCGATGATCTGTTTCACTGTCATGGAGGAATCACGGATCACCATCAGACTGTTGGCAATGTCCCGTGAAACCAGCGACTGCTCTTCGGTTGATGTGGCGACCTGGGTATTCACCCCGTGGATTGCAGCGGTACTTTGGCGAATGTCCTCAAATACAGACACGATACGTTTCAGCTCATCACCGGCTTTTTGCATCATCCCCGCGGCCTGAGTCACAGAGCCACTGACCTGACTGGTACGGCTTTGTAAGCTGGCAACAATATCGTCAATTTCTTTGGTGGAATCCTGGGTTCGCTGCGCCAATGAGCGTACTTCATCGGCCACCACCGCAAAGCCTCGGCCCTGCTCGCCGGCACGGGCAGCCTCGATGGCAGCATTCAGTGCCAACAGGTTGGTTTGCTCGGCAATGGCCTTGATGACCCCAAGCACATTGCTCACCTGCGAGCTTTCATTCACCAGGTGCTGCATGGCGTTTTGGGTGTTACTGAACTCACTTTCCAGAATATCCATGGCCTTCATGGCCTGATGCACTGTCTCCTGCCCGAGGGTCACGTGGGTTTCGTTTTCAGCGGCGCGGCTTTCGGCATCCTGGGTATTTTCACTCACATGACTCAAGGTGGCGGTCATCTCCTCCATGGCGCTGGCACTGGTATCCAGCTCATGGGCGACCGAATCGGTATTCTCCCTCGACTGACGCACCGCCGTCCGGGTTTGGTTGGTCAGCTCTGCCACTTCGCGGGCAATGGTGTCTGTGCTTTGCAGCGACCCCGAGAGTGAGGTAATGAAACTGTTGATTTGCTCTTCAATTTCAGCAATTTCCCCTTGGGCATTCACCGAAATACGCTGGCTCAGATCCTTGGCCTTTTGAATAGAACCCAGTTGACGACAGGTTTTGACCAGCGGGCTGACAATATTGGATTTCACCAGATAGAAGCCCCCCAGGGCCACCAGGATCATCAGTACCAGCGCGCTTTGAGCCCAAATAAGGGCCGCATGCAGATTGCTTAACTGAGACTCAAACTCGACCCCGGTGCGCCGGTCAAGGGCGGTAAAGAACTTATCGATGGGGGCCATAATCTTGGCTTTTTCAGCATGGTATTGATTGCTGTGCAAAAGCTCCCGCGCCAGCGCCATATCGGGCTCGCCCTGCACCGTGTAATTTTTGCTGTTCGGGTCAATAAAGAGGCCCTTAACCGCGTTCATGGCGCGCACCTCAAGGCCTACAAGTGCATCTGAGTTGCGCTGGGCTTCATCGAGGTAGCCAAACTCTTCATCGGAAAAGCCAAGCTCTTTCATCATGGATTTGATGGCCTGCAACTTGCCGTCAGGCTTGGGCTTTTCGCCGTAATTGAGCACCAAATCCCAATAAATCTGATGATAATTTTCAGGGCGGGGCTTTTCGCCGTTGCGGATCGCGAGGATGTCCAGATACATGCGCTCGTACTTTTCATCGCCGGTAATGGCGTAGGTACGGGCAAGCCGGGTCAGATCGTCGGAACTTTGCCGAAGCTCGTCGGCCAATTGATAGGAAAGATAGCGCACCCGGGCGGCGTCATTTAGCCGGTCGATACGGCTGTCCACCATGGCAGTCAGTATCCCTGTGATAACGGCAGTTAACCCAATGGCACCAAATACCAGGCTCATCATCTTCTTCGCGTTCATGATTCCCTCGAGATTCCACTCTAGTGTCAGCTTTCAGTGTAGGAGGAAATTGTGACAAACGCGCATATTTTTTAACCGCTTAGAATACGGCTAACGGCAGGAGTGGCGAGAGCCAAGCTCTCGCCGTGCAACAGATTTTATCCCAGCAGTTGATCGGCGACGAAGGGGTTGTGGGTGCGCTCTTCGGCAAAGGTCGACATGGGACCATGGCCAGGAATGAACTCCACATCCTGGCCAAGAGGCCACAATTTGGTGGTAATAGATTGGATAAGTGCCTGGTGGTCCGAGCCTGGGAAATCGGTGCGGCCGATAGAGCCGCGAAACAGCACATCGCCAACCAAAGCCAGCTTTGCCTCGGCATCAAAAAATACAATGTGCCCCGGCGTGTGCCCTGGACAATGCAACACCTCCAGCAAAGATTCGCCCACAGAAACCCGTTCGCCCTCGGCGAGGTAACGACCAGGCTCAAACGCATCGCAATGGGCAAAGCCGAAGTTCTGGCTCTGGCGCGGCAGATTCTCAAGCCAAAAAGCATCGTCAATATGGGGGCCCTCAATGGCAACACCGGTTTCTTTTGCCAATTTGGCTGCGCCGCCCACATGGTCAATGTGCCCATGGGTTAACAGGATCTTTTCCAGTTGAACCCCTTGTTTTTCCAACGCCTCATAAATCCGTTCGAGATTTCCGCCCGGGTCAACCACGGCGGCTTTTCGGGTGCTTTCACACCAAATGAGGGTACAATTTTGCTGGAAGGGCGTCACTGGAATGATCTGGTATTTCATCGTCGCATTCTCTGGTTTGCTTTGGCGCTAGAATAAGGGATCCTTGCTATTGTGTGCCAGTTTTAAGCGCCGCAAATTGATCTCGGTGGGGCTTTTGCGCACATTCATCCCTTGCGACCCCACAACTTTTGTATACAATCCGCAAACACCACCAATTTAGGGACCTTTTACATGCCGTCATATCACGCCCTGCCCCAGATGCTCGCCACCAAACTGGAGTTCGAGCTGCCGCTTAATTATAAGGCGCCGGATCAAGGCCATATCAAGGTGTTTGCCCGCAGCGTGGTTCGTAAAGACAAGCAAGACGCCAACCTGCCATGGTTGGTGTATTTTCAGGGTGGCCCAGGCTTTGCTGCCCAGCGGCCTGTGAGCCACAGCGGCTGGATGAAGCGGGCGCTGGAGGAGTATAGGGTGCTTCTGCTCGACCAAAGGGGCACAGGGCTGTCAACACCTGTGAATTACGCCAGCCTCGCGCACCTGTCTGCCAGCGAGCAAGCCGACTACTTAAGCCATTTTCGGGCCGACAACATAGTGCGGGACGCCGAGGCTATCCGTAAACAACTGAGCCCGGACGCACCCTGGACTATCCTTGGCCAGAGCTTTGGGGGCTTTTGCGTACTGCGCTACCTGTCCGCCGCCCCGGAAGGGTTGAAAGAAGCCTATATCACCGGAGGGATCCCGCCACTTGGCCGCAGCGCCGATGAGGTGTACCGCGCCACTTATAAGCGGGTTAAACAGAAAAACCTTGAGTTTCATCGCCGCTTCCCGGATGCCGCCGGGTTGCTTAAAAAGCTGCACCAGCATTTGCTGGCACAAGAAGTGCTGCTGCCGGGCGGACAGCGACTTGAGCCAAAAATGTTGCAGCTGCTTGGGATCCATCTGGGGATGGAAGACGGGCCAGAGGGCGTGTATTACCTGCTGGAGCAGGCCTTGATGCACACAGCTTCAGGGGTGAAGGTAAATCCGCTTTTCACCGAACGCTTTATACACATGCTGGACTACAACACCAATCCGTTGTTTTCGCTGCTGCACGAAGCCATTTACTGCCAAAAGCAGGCATCGCGCTGGGCCGCCCATCGTATTCGTACCGAGTACTCAGAGTTTGATGCTCCTTCAGGTGCGCCTATGCTGCTTACCGGCGAGATGATTTACCCCTGGATGTTTGACTGTTTCGACAACCTCAAACCACTCAAGGAATGCGCCGAATTGCTGGCGGCCAAAGACGACTGGCCCATGTTGTACGACATCGACCAGCTCGCCCAAAACAAGGTGCCGGTTGCCGCCGCCATCTACAGTGAAGATATGTTTGTGGAAATGGATTACAGCCTGGAGACAGCCCGCAAGGTGGCCAACCTCAAATACTGGCTCACATCGGAATACGAGCACAACGGTATTCGTATGGATGGTGAGCGGATTTTGAGCAGACTTATCGCCCTCAATCGCACAGAGATATTGCGATAAAGAAATACTGGCCGATTTCAGCCTCACTTAAGGGCTTATTGGCACACTCAGTGGAGTTCCTCCTCTATTGAGCGTTTGTGTTAACCATCTTGGTTATCGCTTTTCCTGTTGAGTAAGCCAAATCTTGGCTTACTCTTTTTTTTGCCCGATACTGACTGCTGGATCACCGAGGAGACATGCCATGGAAATTCGTAATCCTGAGCAGCTGAGCCCGGAAATTCTGCTGGGCATAGTGAACGAAAAGCTGCGCCTCAACTGCCCTGACAAGCAGGCTCTGCTGTACGAGCTTGGCCTCGAAGAGCAGACCCTCGACAATAAACTGCAAGGGTTCGAGTACGACGCGCTCAGCAATCAGTATCGCAGCCGCTGACTGGAAAGAAGTCTGGCGCAAACAGTCCTCATACAAAGTCGCCTAAACAGCCAGTAGCTCAAGCATCTGTTTTACTGAGTATCTGTGTGACTGAGTATCTAGTTGACTGAGTTCTATTTGAGTGAAGATCAAGTCGACTCAGCAAGACGTCGACTTGCACCCAGCCGACTCAGCTGCCAGTCGGCAGAAAACTGCCGACGAAGCAAGCGGCCGTGCAGGTTGAGCGCGATGCCACCTTGAGTGCTCAGCTCAATTTCTATTGGTTAGGCTATTGGTTTGACTATTGGTTAGACAGCGCGCGGCTTTCGACTGGACCTGCATTGACGGTCTGCAATAGCTCAGCGGTGGGTTGATCTTCTAAGCTCACCGCTGCAATGTCTTAAGGCCGGAGCATTTCGATGGCTTTAGGCCGGAACGCTCCTCTTCGACGGGCTTTAGGCCTGAGCACCGCGCTTGGATGATGACTTGGTACCGGCACTGGAACCGGGCTTTGCCGAAGTGTTCTTAGGTGATGCTATCTTGGCTGATGTGCTCTTAGTTGATGTGCCCTTTGCTGCTGTGCGCCGCGGCGCCCCTTTGCGATAACCGCCTTTTTTGGCCGTCCGTTTGAATGGCTTGCTATCTGACTTAACTCCGCTTAGAGCCACCGGCAAGGTCGAAGCTGCCGCCTGAATGAGTCCATGCAGCTCAGTGATAAGTGGCTGCATAAAGCCACGGTAGGAAAGCTGCTTCTGGCAAATATCATTGAGCTGACGCTCCCACAGCGCCGTCATGTCCGCGGTAGTGGCCACCTCCGGCAGGCTGGCTATCAAGCCGCGCCCGGCGGGCGTTGATACAATACTCTTCCCCTGCCTTGCCAAAAAGCCCCGTTTAAACAGCAGCTCAATGATCCCGGCGCGGGTGGCTTCTGTGCCGAGGCCGTCGGTGTCCTTGAGGATTTTCTTAATCTCTGCAGAGCTTACGTACCGGGCAATCCCCGTCATGGCGCTAAGCAAGGTTGCGTCGGTAAAGTGTTTTGGCGGCTGGGTTTGCTTTGCCAGTAGTTCCCCATGGTGGCATTGGGCGGTATCGCCCTTTTTCAGCACCGGCAGTGGCGTTTTCTGACTGGCATCATCAGGCCCTTCATCTGCGTCTTTGGCGCCGCCCTGAAACAGCACCCGCCAGCCGGGGGCGCGCTCTACCGAGGCTTTGGCAACAAAACTGCCGCCGTCGATTGTGAGGTTGATTTGGCTGTCAGACATCAGTCTGTGGGGGTAAAACTGCGCCAGATACTGCCTGGCGATATGCTGATAAAGCTGGCGCTCGCGCAGACTCAGACTCGCCAGAGCCATGCGCTTGCCGGTAGGTACAATCGCATGGTGCGCATCCACCTTGGAATCATCCCAGGCTTTGGATACCAGCCGTAAGTCTGGCTCCGGCACGCCCTGGGTCAGTTCCGGCGCATTGGCCATCACAGCCGCCGTAACGTCAGGAACCAGTTGCAGCTGTTCTTTGGGCAAATGGCGGCTATCAGAGCGTGGGTAGGTAATAAGCTTATGGCGCTCATAAAGACTCTGGGCCGTATCCAGTACCTCTTTTGCACTCATGCCAAAGCGTTTGGCGCAATCAATCTGCAACGCTGACAGGCTATAAAGCAAAGGCGGCGCGAGCTTCTTGTCTTTATTGCTGACGTCGGTGACGAGCGCTGGCTTGCCGCCAATACGGCTCACCACAGTTTCGGCAAGGCGACGGGAAAGCACCCGGCCCTCTTCATCCATATAGGGCTGGCAGGCCTCGCTGGGCTGCCATTTGGCGCTGAAGTGCTCGCCTTTTTCCGTCACCAGATGGGCAAGCACCTCGAAATGATCTTTTGGGGTGAAATGGTCAATCTCTTGGTCGCGACGAACTACCAATCCCAACAGCGGCGTCTGTACCCGCCCGACCGACAATACGCCGCTGTAGCCCACTTTGCGCCCTTGCAAGGTGTAAGCACGGGTCATATTCAGGCCATACAGCCAGTCAGCCCTGCTACGGGCCAGTGCCGAGGTGGCGAGTGGGACAAACTCTTTATTGCTGCGCATTTGCCCGAGTGCCCGGCGCACCGCGTCGGGGTTAAGGTCGGAAATGAGCAGACGCTTGGTGGCTGCGAGTTTGGCAACCGGCACCTTGGCATGGGATAGCACTTCATCCACCAGTAACTGCCCTTCGCGATCCGGATCGCCGGCATGAACCAGGCTGCTGGCCTGCTTGATCAGGCGTTTTACCACCGCCAGCTGGGATTTGGCCGAGCTTCTGGGCGTGAGCTGCCACTCTTGGGGAATAATCGGTAAATGGGCCAGCTGCCACTGTTTAAACTCGGGAGAATAGGCATCCGGCTCGGCCTGCTCCAGCAGATGACCAATACACCAGGTCACGCAGTCGCCATTGCCAAGCTCAATGTAGCCATCCCCCTTTTTATGGGGCTTGGGTAATACATCGGCGATGGCGCGGCCCAAACTGGGTTTTTCGGCGATATACAGGATCATGGCGAATGCAACGGCTCAAAAATACTGGATGAATTTACAGTAAATGTAGCGAAAATCCCGCTGCGGCGCAAACATGCCGCTGCCCAAATGGGTAGATTTACGCCGAAGATAACGATTGTATGTAAATTTTATTGAGAATGATTCTCAACAAGTTGCAAAATGGCGGCACCTGCTCACCGCCTGGACTCAAGATGTATTCCAAACTGTCTGTTATTACTCACCAGTGGCTGCTGTGCTCGGCGCTGCTGATGCTCGCTGCCATCATCTGCCTGCCGGCCCAATATTGGCCACTGGTGTTGTTTCCACTTATTTGCATCGGCAAAGAGTGCTGGCATGTACGCTCACCGGGACGCCTCACGCTGACGGGACTGTTTAGCGTCTGGCTTGGCTGTTTTGCCATTGCCATTTGGGCCTGATAACCCAAACAAAAAAACCAGCGCCAGGCGCTGGTTTTTTAATGGACCCTTTACGGCTTAAGGGTGACCGACGTTGTGCAGCTCGAGGTTGGTGCCGATATCGCGGTTGCGATTAGCCTTGGCATCGTCATTGCGCATTTGGGTCAGGTGATCCAGGTAACCCTGGGTCACGTCACCTGTGATGTAGTCGCCATCGAATACCGACGTCTCGAAACGCTTGATTTCCGGGTTTTCCATCCGCACGGCTTCCACCAGATCGGTCAGATCCTGGAAGATGATGCCATCGGCTCCAATCAGCTTGGCAATTTCATCAACGTCACGGCCATGGGCAATCAACTCATTCGAGGTCGGCATGTCGATGCCATAAACGTTGGGGAAACGGATTTCAGGGGCGGCTGAGGCAAAGTACACCTTCTTGGCACCGGCTTCACGGGCCATTTCGATGATTTGCTCAGAGGTGGTGCCACGCACAATGGAGTCATCCACCAGCAGCACGTTCTTGCCCTTAAATTCAGCATTGATGGCGTTCAGTTTACGGCGAACCGACTTCTTACGCTCCTGCTGGCCGGGCATGATAAAGGTACGGCCGATATAGCGGTTCTTCACGAAGCCCTGACGATACGGCAGATCCATCACCCGGGCGATTTCCAGCGCGATATCGCAGGAAGTCTCAGGGATAGGGATCACCACGTCGATGTCGTTATCGAACCACTCTTTCTTGATTTTCTCACCGAGCTTGGCGCCCATGTTAACGCGGCTGGCGTAAACAGAGACCTTGTCGATGGTGGAGTCTGGACGGGCAAAGTACACAAACTCAAAGATACAGGGCGAATACACCGGCGTTTCGGCGCACTGGCGGGTAAACAGCTGACCATCGAGGGTGATATACACAGCTTCGCCAGGCGCTACATCGCGCATCACCTCAAAGCCAACGGCGTCCAGCGCCACACTCTCAGAGGCCACCATGTACTCGGTGCCCTTGGCGGTTTCATGCTTACCCAGCACCAGCGGACGAATGCCATTGGGGTCGCGAAACGCCACCAGACCTTCGTTCACAATCATGGCGGTCACAGCATAAGCACCGCGGGTTTGGGCGTGCACCTTGGCCACGGCATCGAATACCTGATCGGCGCTCAGGTGCTCAGACTGCACCTGCTGCAGCTCGTCGGCCAGCAGGTTCAGCAGGATTTCCGAGTCAGAGGTAGTGTTCACATGGCGACGTTGCTGCTTCAGGCGGGCAGCCAGTTCCTGAGTGTTGGTCAGGTTACCGTTGTGAGCCAGAGAAATACCGAAAGGAGAGTTTACATAGAAAGGTTGGGCTTCAGAGGAGCTTGAGCTACCGGCGGTGGGATAACGCACATGCCCGATACCGGCGTTGCCCTGCAGGCGCTGCATATGTTTGGGCTCAAACACATCACGCACCAGGCCATTAGCCTTTCTGAGCCTGAATGCATCATTGTCTACTGTGACAATTCCGGCTGCATCCTGACCACGATGTTGCAGCACTGTCAGTGCGTCATAGATGGTCTGATTAACCGAGGAATGGCCAACGATTCCGACGATACCACACATGGGAGAGTGTCCTCTTTTAAGATGTTCTGTTGTGTATATTTTTTATAATTTGGGTACAAAGCTTGAGGTGTTTTCCAGGTAGTGGAAGAACCACTGGATCACAACTCCGAATTCCGGCACCAGCCTGGACTCCTTCCACCAAACCGTGTTGGGAGCGCCGGTAAAGGCATCCATAAAAAACAGCAGCGCACTGACAATCAATGCGCCGCGCAGGGCACCGAAACACAGACCTAATAGTCTGTCGGTACCCGATAATCCGGTCTTAGCCACCAGCTGCCCGAGGATGTAGTTCACCAGGGCGCCCAAAATCAGGGTGGTCACAAAAAGAATAGCAATGGCAACGCCGTTACGGAGCATTTCATCCTGCATCTGTGTCAGGTGAACGGCGAGATCTTCATAGAATTGGCTGGCGACAAAAAAGGCGGCGAACCACACCAGCAGGGACATGGCTTCTTTAGCGAAGCCGCGGATCAGACTGATAACGGTGGACAGTCCGATGACAAAAATAATGGCGTAATCAATCCAAACCATGGAAGGCTGTTTTCCGGTTGGGTTTCTGAATCGGCGCGATTCTACCAGAGCGCGAGCAGTTTCTCACCCCCAAGGTCAAAATAAATCCCAAAGGGGTGGCTCGCTGCGGTTTAACTGTGGTGTTGCTGCGCCAGCGGCGCGCTACTGCTCAAGCGGATTGTAAGACAGGACCTTGCCGTCGAGCTTGGTCAGGGCTTTGACTTCAACTTTAAGACGCTCGACCTTGGCCTGGGACACATCCGGCCCCACAAACACCTTGGTCAGGCTGCCATCCACGGGCTTGGCAGGCAGCGTATAGGCCTTGAATCCGGCTTTGCGCAGTTTTTTCACCAAGGCATCCACGTTGGCGGCATTGCTGAAAGCGCCGAGCTGCAAGGTCCAGGCGGCTTGCTGCGCAGACTTGGGCTCGGACTTTGGCTCGGCTTTCACCACAGGCTTGGGCGCTGGCTTGGTTTCAGCCGCACTAGCCGGCGGCTTGCTGTCTGCTTTAGCCTCGGTTTTGGCTGCTGTTTTTGTCTCGGTGCGACTGTCGGGCTTGGTGGCAATCTGAGCTGCAGCTGTCTGAGGCTTGTCCTCATCCGCCTGCGCCTGTGTCAGGCTCTCATCCTGCGCTGCGCTGTTGTCAGCCTGCTCGGTAGCTTTGCGACTGTCGCCCAAATCCAGTGGCGCCAGCTCCTCAACGGCGAAGCTCTCTTCCGGTGCATTCACCACCCGGGATTCTGGCCGCAGCGGAATTTCGGCAAACTCCTCCTGCACCTTATCTTTTTTGCCATCAAGCAGGTCTGGCAGGAAGATAACCCCCAGAGCTACCAGCACTATGGTGCCGACCAAGCGATTCTGAAACTGACTGGACAAAACGGCTTCCCTTTAAGCTAATGATTTAAATCCGGATACAGTGTAAAAAGAACCGAACACAATTACCACATCCGTCTCCCCTGCTTCGGCGATAATGGCCGCTTTGGCGTCCGCTATCTCATCGAATGTGTCAAATACCGCGCCGGATGGCAAACTGGCCGCCAGCGCGGACGCACTGGCTCCCCGCTCGCCGCCCAAACTCACCAGATACCAGTGAGCCACAACAGGGTTGAGTTCACTGAGCACAGCGCCGAAGTCTTTGTCTTTTAACATGCCGCAAAGTGCCAGCACCCGCTTGCCGGGCCAGCGCGACAGTTCTTGCTTTAAAAAACGGGCCGCATGGGGATTGTGGGCCACATCGGCAATGATCAGCGGCGAGTCGCTGATTTGCTCAAGTCTGCCGGCCAGACGTGCCGTCACAATCCCATCAACCAACTGCCGGTCACTGATATCAAAACGCTCGCCCACAGCTTCGATAGTGGCAATGACGGTGGCAGCATTGGGCAGCGGCAATTGTGGCAGCGGCATCTGCGTAAGCGTGCGCGACTTGCCCTGGTAGCTCCAGCTATCGGACGAGCGCTGGTACGAAAACTCCTGCCCTACCCGGTACAAGTGCGCACCGAGATTGTCGGCTACTTCGTTGACGGTTACAGGCAGGTCTGGCTCGCCCACCACCGCTGGCCGGGCTGCGCGGAAGATTCCTGCCTTTTCGCGGCCAACCAACTCGCGGGTGTCGCCCAAATATTCTTTATGATCCAAATCGATGGAGGTGAGCACCGCAATATCGGCATCAATCAGGTTGGTGGCATCGAGCCGGCCCCCCAAGCCGACTTCCAGAATCGCCACATCAAGCCCGGCCTGTTTAAACAGCAAAAGCCCGGTGAGGGTGGCAAATTCAAAGAAAGTCAGCGAAATCTCGCCTCTGGCGGTCTCAATGGCATCAAACGCCTTCAGGATAGCTTCATCGCCTGCGTCCTTGCCATCGATGCGAATACGCTCGTTGTACTTGAGGATATGGGGCGAGCTGTAGACGCCCACCTTAAGTCCGGCGCCGCGCAGAATGTTCTCCAGCATGGCGCAGGTGCTGCCTTTACCATTGGTGCCCGCCACTGTGATAACCAAAGTACCGGGCAGCGACTTCACCCCAAGGCGGCTTGCGACCTCACTCACCCGGGCAAGGCCCATATCGATTTCTTTGGGGTGAATGGCCAGCAGGTAGTCGAGCCAGTCGTTGAGAGAGGCGCCTTTTGGCGGCGCCGAAACTGTGTGCTGCGTCATCAAGACTCCTTTCCTGTATCAGTTGCTGAGAAGGGGAAACCTATTAGTCGGGCATGAATAGTGGCCCCAGCGCAAGCTTTGGCAAACCAAAGCTTTCCGGGTAGGTCACATCCACCAAATACAGACCGTGGGGTTTGGCCGTGGCGGCCGCATGATTTCTGTCTTTGAGCTCAAGCAGGGTAGCCATCCAATCCAGCGGCTGGTTCCCAAGACCAATCTCCAGCAGGGAGCCCACAATGTTGCGCACCATATGATGCAGGAACGCATTAGCCTGAATATCCACCACTATATACATGCCATGGCGGCTGACGCTCACCTTGTGCACATTGCGAAACGGGGTGTTGGACTGGCAACCTATGGCGCGAAAACTGGTAAAGTCACGTTCACCCAGCAAGGCCTGGGCGGCCTCATGCATGCGCTCGACATCGATGTCGCCGTGGTAGTGACTGACGCCCTTGCGCAAAATGCCGGGGCGGAAATTGTGATTGAAAATCACGTAGCGATAACGGCGGGCGGTAGCAGAAAAACGGGCGTGGAAATCATCGCTCACCGGCATTGCCCAGCGCACGGCGATATCGTCAGGCAGATGCACATTCACCCCCAGGGTCCAGGCGCCTTCTTTTCGCACCGCATTGGTATCGAAATGCACCACCTGGCCGGTGGCATGCACGCCTGCGTCGGTACGTCCAGCACATTGCACCTCGATGGGTTCGTTGGCAACGATGGACAATGCCCGCTCAAGCTCAGCCTGCACCGAGTTCACCTCGGCCTGGCGTTGCCAACCATAAAATTTGCTGCCGTCGTACTCAATCCCCAAAGCAATGCGCATCTTTCAAATATCCTGCCGGTCAAAATCGATAAAGCGCGGCGATATTACCACAAAGCCGGTATAAAACGGGCATAAAAAAGCGGCGCACAGGGCGCCGCTTACTAGCTGATATCCGCTTAGCCTATTTCGCCCAGAAGCTCGGCCGCTTCGGCCTTCTGACGGTCATTACCGTCCATTTCCACTTCTTTGAGCAGCGCACGGGCGCTGTCTTTATCGTCAATTTCGATGTAAGCACGGGCCAGATCCAGTTTGGCGTTGACTGAGTTTTCCTCATCATCCACGTCAACCATGGCGGTATCACCAATCAGGCTGTTCACCTCACCAATATCCATGTCCAGCTCGCGATAAGGCTCAGGCTCGCTGTCATCGGCATCGTTAAGCAGTTTGTCGATATCGATAAAGCCATTTTCCTTCTGGAAGCTGCTTAAATCGTTATCCATGACCACCTTGGCCTGACGTTTGGACTTTTCACTGGCATCCAGCGCCGCCAGCGCTTCATCCACTGTCATGCTGTGCTGTTCGTCCACATCCAGCATAAACTCGTCATCACCATCATCGCCCTGGGCGGCAAAGGCTGACAGCAGATCGTCATCACTGACATCAACTGTGGCATCGGCATCGGGTTTGGAGGGTTCCCACTCGAGTACGTTCGAGCCCTTGTTAGCCTTGAGATCGTCAAAGAAACCTGAATCCTTGGCAGAGACAGCCACAGGATCTTTAGGGGCCGACGAGCTAAATTCCAGCGGCGCCTTGCTGTCCGCCCTATCCGATTTGGCCACAGCGGCGCCAGCACCTGCCAGCGCGGCACCGGCCAGAGCCACATCCGCGCCAGACAATCCATCGTCTGCATCATCGGCAGCGATATCGCCTGCAATGTCATTAGTATCGGACTCAAAACCTGCCAGCAGCGAATCCAAATCATCGTCTGCATCGCTCAGCGGCAATTCATCGCCAAGACCGGCGGCTATGTCCTCATCGGTGCCAGCAACCTCGTCCGGCGCATCGAAAGATGCCAGCAAGGCATCGAGATCGGTATCTTCTTCGGCTTCAGCGCTGCCTGCATCAAGCTCGCTGTTTAAATCAAGCTCGGAGGCAATGGCATCACTGAGGTCGTCGGTGGCAGTCTCTGAGACAGTATCTGGGACAGTCTCAGCAGCGGCCTCTGCTGGCGCATCAAAGCTTGCCAGCAGCGCATCCAAATCTTCTTCAGTCTCAGCCTCTGCGTCGAGTTCGGCATCAAGTTCAGCGGCAATGGCATCAGATAAATCGTCTGACGCAACTGTTTCAGAAGGCATCTCGGTTTGCGCTGGCGCATCGAATCCCGCCAGCAGTGCATCAAGGTCTTCTTCGGTTTCTGCCTCGGCATCGAGCTCAGCGTCAAGCTCTGCAGCGATGGCATCGCTCAAATCGTCTGCAGCGGCTTCAGTGGCTGCTTCTGTAACAGTTTCAGACTCTGCCGGGGCATCGAAACCGGCCAGCAGCGCGTCCAAATCTTCTTCGGTATCAACCTCTGCTTCAAGCTCAGTGTCCAGCTCTGCTGCAATAGCGTCGCTCAAATCGTTTTCAGCAGCTTCAGTAACTGCTTCTGTCTCTGCCGGGGCGTCAAAACCGGCCAGCAGTGCATCCAAATCCTCTTCGGCATCCATGGTGGCTGCATCGGCACCAAGCTCAGCTTCAAGTTCGGCAGCAATGGCATCGGCGTCAATTTCAGGCTCCGCAGTTTCCGGCTCAGCAGAAACGGCAGCTTCTGCACTTTCCTCCGCCATATCGAAACCGGCCATCAGGGCATCGAGGTCGTCTTCCGCCTGAGGCTCTGTTGAGGCCTCTGCTTCAGCTTCTGGCTCTGGACTATCAAAACCCGCCATCAACGCATCAAGGTCATCGTCGCTGGCAGCATCTTTGGCGGCAATGTCAGCATCCAGCTCACCCATCAGGGCATCCAGATCTTCCGAGTCGGCAGTTTCAGCCGGCATTTCCAGCTCAGCCATCAAATCGGCAGGATCGGTCGACATTACGTCTTCCATATCGGACTGCTCGCCCATGGCTTCGGCCCAGAGATCATCCAGCGACTGGCCATCGTCGGCAAAATCATCGCTCTCGGCCGACTCAACCACCAGATCTTCGCCTTCCAATACGGCTTCAGGCTTGAGGTCGACATTGTCCATGTCGAGCAAGGCATCCAGAGACTCGTCTTCGTCCCCTGAATCCAGATGAACAGCCATTTCATCGGCGCTTGGCTCATCGGCCATCACAGCTGCGGTGGCAGCCGTCGCAACGGCCGCGGTGGCTGCAGTGGCCACTGCGGTTTCTGTCATGGTGGCGGGGGCGTCACCCTTGGAGCGGCGGCGCAGGAACATCCACACCAGCAGCAACACCAACAGCGCCGGAATAACAGCGCCCAGCACCAGCAGCAGCGGGTTATCCATCAGGTTGCGCCACATATCGTCGGGCTTATTGGCCTCGACTTCGGCGAGAGCCTGCGCTTGTTTAAGTTCTTTGTTTTCGGCTTTCAGCTGCTCGTTTTGCTCTTTGAGCTGGGCAACCGATTCATTGAGGCCCTGCACTTCTTCAGTCAGTTGATTGACCTGAGCGGTGAGCGCCTCGATATCATTATTGCGAACGCCAAGAGCTTCGGTTAAGCGGCTGATTTCGGCGGACAGCGCCTGATTTTCATCAACCAGTTTGGGGTCAATCTGAGGCACGGCAACCGGAGCGGGCTCGGTCTTTGGCGCCTCAGTTTTAACTGTTTCGGTTTTTGGTGTGTCGGTTTTCACTGGCGCAGGCTTGGTTGTCGGTTTGGTTTCCACTTTGCCGGTGCGCCAGGCCTTGTCCTGAGATTCAGCGCGCTGCTGTGCCATGCTCTTGGGGATGGACAGCATGACTTCCCTGGACGGAATCAGCAGGATCATGCCCTTCTCGAGGGTGTTGTAGTTGGCGCCGCTGAATGCGTGGGGGTTGGCATCGTAAATGGCGGCCATCACCTGATAAACACTGACACTGCTGTCGGGTCTGACTTTTTGCGCGATACTCCAGAAGGTGTCCTGGGGGGTGGTGGGTCCATACTGACGCTGGTTGGCTTCGCGGCTTTGTCCATCTGGACCTGTTATTTTTAACGGCTCGGCGGCTTCAACTTCACTGAACAGGGGAATGGCAGCAACGGCCATTAATGAGGCCAAAATGCCTGCGAGATAGGAGGTACGAAAGTTCATCAATTATTCCCTTTCAAGCGCTCAAGGTTCGCCCGGTGACGACTTGCTTTAGGCAATTGTATTTATTGAGATTACTATAAACCAGAAATCCATGCCCTGCTACTGTTCACATTTGCAAAACAAAAAAAGCCCGCGCGTTGCGGGCTTTTTCAACAATCTCAGCGACTTCGGGCTGTTTTACAGGTAGTCGCGGATGAGAATTTCACCAATCTGAACACTGTTCAGTGCGGCGCCTTTACGGATGTTGTCAGACACCACCCAAAGGTTGATCCCGTTGGGGTGAGAGATGTCGTTACGCACACGGCCAACGTACACAGGATCCTGGCCAGCGCCATCGGTCACCGCTGTTGGATAGTCATCATCGTCTTCAAACAGCACTACGCCAGGGGCATCACGCAGCAGCGCTTTTACAGTTTCTGCATCAACAGGGTCGCGGGTTTCGATGTGTACCGCTTCTGAGTGACCATAAAACACTGGTACACGCACCGCCGTTGGGTTTACCAGAATCGAGTCATCACCGAAGATTTTGCGGGTTTCCCACACCATCTTCATTTCTTCCTTGGTGTAGCCGTTATCCTGGAATTTATCGATGTGTGGCAGCACGTTAAAGGCAATCTGCTTTGGATAAACGCTTGGCTCTACCGGCAGGCCCTGCAGCAACTTGGCACACTGACCGGCCAGCTCTTCGATGGCCTTCTTGCCGGTACCGGATACCGACTGATAGGTGCACACGTTGATTCTATCGATACCGTAAGCATCGTAAATCGGCTTCAGCGCCACCAGCATCTGGATGGTCGAGCAGTTAGGGTTGGCAATGATATTGCGGGTACGAAAGTCAGCGATGGCCTCCGGGTTAACTTCCGGCACAACCAGCGGGATATCAAGGTCGTAACGGAAGTGGGAGGTATTGTCGATAACCACGCAGCCATTGTCGGCGGCAATTGGCGCCCACTTGGCAGATACATCACCACCGGCAGAGAAGAAACCAATTTGCGCCTGGGACCAGTCGAAGGTTTCAACGTCAAGAATTTCCACCTGTTTACCATGGAAGGTCACGGTATCACCGGCGCTGCGGGCGCTGGCCAGAGGGAAAAGATTGGCAACGGGGAAATTACGCTCTTCGAGGATCTCGATCATAGTCTGACCCACGGCGCCCGATGCACCCAATACAACGACATTAAATTCCTGCGACATAATACTCAACCGACGTTAGAAAAACCTAAAAAGGATAACCAATCTACCTCAGATCCCATGACGTTTTCCAGCTTAAGGGCACTGAATTCTCGCCTGTGTTTGTGATTTTTTCTCATATTGTCAAAACCCAGGCTATCGGTGCCACTTTGGCGGAATTGCCAGTCGTCATCCCGCAGGTCATATACGCTGCGACACAGACTCAGCAGCGCCTTTTCATCTGGCACTGACTGCAGGCAAACCGAGGCCAAACGAAACGGTGGCAGCAAGGTGTCCAGGCTCTTGTCGGCGCTTAAACCAAGCTCATGACACAGCGCCTGATACAGCATAAAAGTACCGCGGGCCTTGCCTTCGAGGCTGTAACCGGCGATGTGCGGGGTGGCGATGTCGGCCAAAGGCACCAGCTCAGTCATGGGGCTTGGCTCCCCTTCCCACACATCCAGCACCAACTTAATGTCAGTACGGCTGGTTTTCACCTTTATCAGCGCCCGGTTATCTATCACTTCGCCGCGGCAGCAGTTAAGCAGCCAGGCGTTTGGCTTGAGTGCATTTAAGCGTTTTTCATCAAAGAGATACCAGGTGGCATGCTCGCCCTCTTTGGTGAGCGGCACATGCAGGGTGACCACATCGGCCCAGGCTATCAGCTCATCGAGGTTATGGAACGCTCTGGTATCGCCGGACTTAGCCAGCAGCGGGTCGCAGAGTCGATATTCAATGCCGTAGGCATCCAGACAGCGACTCAGGGCCGAGCCTGTGTTGCCGGCCCCGACGATGGCGACTTTCTTCCCTTTTAGCTGCTCGTTATAGCGGCTGGCGAGCTCCAGCATGGCGATAAAGGCATATTCACCCACGGCAGTGGCATTGCAGCCCGGTGCATTGGCAAAAGGAATGCCAAGGCTCCCCAGCAAGGCCTTATCAACATGATCTGTGCCTATGGTGGCGCTGCCGACAAATTTAAGTCGCTGATTTTGTGCAAGCAGCGTGGCATTCACTTTGGTGACCGAGCGCACCAGCAGCACGTCTGCATCGGCAACCTGCTCCGCAGTTAAACTGCGGCCATTAACATAGTGGATGTCGCCAAGCTCCCCAAAGAGCGCGTCCACATAGGGCATATTTTCATCGGCAAGGATTTTCATCTGCAAAGCTCCTGTTGCTGCATGGCGCGCATTGTAACAGACAATAAAAAAGGGAAGCCTGGCTTCCCTTTTGATTTTGCGAAAACTGTGCTCGCAAATATGTCTGACGCGGCCGCTTAGCGGTACTTGCGCATCACCAGCGTGGCGTTGGTGCCGCCGAAACCGAAGCTGTTGCTCATCACTGTGGTGAGCTCTGCATCGCGGTATTCGGTCACAATCGGCATGTCAGCCGCTTGTGGGTCAACGTTTTCTACGTTGGCAGAGGCAGCGATAAAGCCGTTTTCCAGCATCAGCAAGCTGTAGATGGCTTCATGCACACCAGCTGCGCCCAGCGCGTGACCAGTCAGTGACTTGGTTGACGCGATAGGAGGCACGTTACTGGCAAATACTTCGCGGATGGCTTCCAGCTCGCGCACATCACCAACCGGGGTAGAAGTACCGTGGGTGTTGATGTAGTCGATTGGAGTGTCTACATCGGCCAGGGCCATCTGCATGCAGCGCATGGCGCCTTCACCGCTTGGGGCTACCATGTCGTAACCGTCTGAAGAGGCACCATAACCGATAACTTCGGCGTAGATCTTGGCGCCGCGGGCCAGCGCGTGCTCCAGCTCTTCAACAATCACGATACCGCCGCCACCGGAGATAACAAAACCGTCGCGGTCTGCATCATAGGTGCGTGAGGCTTTTTCAGGGGTTTCGTTGTACTTGGTAGACAGCGCGCCCATGGCGTCGAAGCCCATGGTCAGAGTCCAGTCCAGCTCTTCGGCACCACCGGCGAATACCATGTCCTGCTTACCCATTTGGATAAGTTCGGCAGCGTGACCGATACAGTGGGCAGAGGTAGCACAGGCAGAGCTGATTGAGTAGTTGAAGCCTTTGATTTTGAATGGGGTTGCCAAACAAGCAGAGGCAGTAGAAGCCATGATACGCGGCACAATGTAAGGGCCTACGCGCTTCACACCCTTTTCACGCAGGGTGTCAGCCGCCTGCACCTGGTTGGAAGATGAGGCTCCACCGGTACCCACCACCAGGCCCACGCGGGGATTGGAATATTGTTCTTCAGTCAGGTTGGCATCGCTGATGGCTTCCTGCATGGCGAGATAGGCATAAGCTGCCGCGTCACCCATAAAGCGCAGCGCCTTTCTGTCGATATGCTCAGCGGGATCCAGCTTGATATTGCCCCAAACGTGGCTGCGAAGCTGCATCTCTTCAAACTGAGCGGAATGGGTAATACCGCTGCGTCCGGCCTTGAGTGATTCGGTCACTTCTTGTTTGTTGTTACCGATACTGGAAACGATGCCAATGCCGGTGATAACGACTCTTTTCATGTTTTACTATCCATTCCGTACTGGGAGTACCAATTTTAGTGCGCCAATAGTATCCCCTTTGGCGCTTTTAAGTGGTCAGCTTTCCATAAAGGGCGGTAAAATAATGCCAATTTCGCGACATTGAGTAAATTTTTTTAGCCCCATGCCCGAGTTTTTTGCCATCGATATGGCCCTGCCATCATCACTGCCCCTGCCTGAAGGCCCCTGTGTTGTGCTGTTTGAGGCGCTGCCTGAGCCGCCGCTTTGGCAGTGGCTGCTCGCGGCCGTGCGAACAATTACGCCCGTTGCTGACAACCAAACTGCCACTCTCCAGAATGACAGTATCAGCGCCGCCTCAATCACCAGCATACAGCATACGGCTAAAAAGCCATTACAGATCATCATGCTGCTAAAAGATGAGGCAGAACTTAACGCCTTGGCTAAAGATGCCAGCCATCCGCTATCGCACTTTGCCATGGCCGCGAGCCACATTAAAGGCGGACAAAGGTTTCATCTTGATGACAGCTGCTGGCTCGACTTTTACCTTTGTGAGCAAAACAAAGCCGACGCCCTCGCGTGCTTCGATAAAGCCAGTGTCGATGTGCTTATTCGCCCCAGCGGGCCATTTGAGCAGACAGCGCTTGCGCTCTTGCACCAGGGCAGCGTACTGATTGGCGATACCAGGCCAGACATGCCAGCAACTCTTCCCGTGACGCCGCCTTTTTCGGCAAGGGACATCAGCATTGTCGGCGCTGGGGTGGCTGGAGCCAGCCTTGCGCTATCACTGCTTCGCCGTGGCCATAAGGTCAGGCTTTACTGCGCCGACAGCGCCCCCGGCATGGGCGCCTCCGGTAATCGTCAGGGCGCCATTTATCCGCTGCTGACCCCGGAAGACGATCATCTGACCCGGCTGTTTGTACCGGCCTTTTTGTATGCCAAACGCTTTGTCGAGTCCCTCGCCCATCATCCCCTGCCCTTTGATTTTTGTGGCGTGCTGCAAACCGGCCACGATGAGCGCGCCGCCGAGCGCATCGAAAAACTTTTGGGAAGAGCCTGGCCCAAAGAAGTCGCCAGGCGGGTCGATGCCCAAGAGGCCAATCACATCGCCGGTGTCGCCATCGATAAGGGCGGCATCTATTACCCCCACGGCGGCTGGGTGTCGCCGGCCAAACTCTGTGAAGCCGCCATTGCAGAAGCCAAAGCCCATGGGCTTGAGTGCCATTTCGATGTGAATATCAGCGCGATTGAGCAAACCTGTGATGGCTGGCGCCTGTGCACTCCGGCAGGCGACATTGATACAAAGGATTTGGTGCTGGCCACCGGCCACCGTATCACAGACGTTGTTCAAACCCAGGCGCTGCAACTGGCGCCCTTTCGAGGTCAGGTAAGCCACGTACCCACCCAAGGCAAGCTTGGACAGCTTAAAACCGTGCTCTGCGCCCATGGTTATTTCACGCCAAGCGATAGCGGCAGCCACTGCATGGGCGCGAGTTATGTGCGCGGCGATACTTCAGTCGAGTATCGCGAGCAGGAGCAGCAGGAAAACCTGCACAAGATGCAGGAAAGTTATCCCGGCAAAGACTGGGTGAAGGATTTGGATATCAGCAGCCAAAGCGCCCGCGCAGGTATTCGGATGGTAAGCCGCGATCATCTGCCGATGGCGGGCGCCGCGCCTGATGTAGCAGAAATTCAGGCTCAATATCAAGCCGTTGGCCATGGCCCCAGGGGTGCCCAGTACTGGCAAAGCCACGCTGCGCCTGTGCATCCCAGGCTTTATATCTTCTCGGGTCTTGGCTCACGGGGATTATCCAGCGGCCCCCTGATTGCGGAGTGTCTGGCAGACAGCCTCTCAGGCACTCTACCTGTGCTGGAGCCGGGCGTAATGGCTGCGTTAAACCCCAACCGGATGTGGCTTAGGAAGCTTAAAAAAGGCAAGGCGCTGGACTGACAACAGCGCTGGACTGACAGCAGCTGAGTTACGAAAAGCAAAAAGGCAGGTTCAACCTGCCTTTTTCGTATTTGATGCCAAGTATTTGATGCCAAGCGACTTGGTGTTCGATACCCGGCAACTGTCGCCGTTAAAACTGACCGCGCAGCTGAGCCCAGGCGGCTTCTACCAGCTCGTAGTCGGCGTCAGACAGCTCACCACGGGCGGTTTCAAGGCACTTTTCCATCTTGCCATCCAACAGCGCATTATCGATACCGCCTTCGGTTTCAAGTTCGGCCAATGCCACCGCAAAGTGGCCCTGCAAATAGCCGCTGGCAAACAGGGCGTCATCATCGCCGCTCGCTACTATGCCCTCAATCCAGTTATCCAGGGCGGTGTCGTATTTCTCAAACATCTGTTACTCCGTCGGATTTGCGACCTGATACATCACATAGTCGCGGTAGCCTGTCACTACCCGATAATAACCAGTCAAGGCCTGGTCCAGTTCTGGGTCGCCACTATCCACGATAAGCGGTCGCCCTTCAAGGGCTTTCAGCTTGGTTTTGGTGGCAACAATCAAAATATTTTCTTTACCCACCCGCCGAATAAGCGCCGGTGACAGCTGCTGATTGCCACGGCCAAGGATATGGCCCTGGCCACCAATTAGGGTGATAACCAGCTTAAGTGGCTGATTTTCGGTTTGCTCAAGCAACTGCTGAGCAGTCAGATCCGAGGCGATAAGCGTACGGTCCTGCACCAAATCCACACCGAGCAGGGTATTATCGAGCCCAAGCTCTTCCATCACCGCAGCCACTGTGCTGCCGGAGCCCATGATATAGAGGCTGTCATCCATTTCAGAGACGATTTCGGCGGCAATATCGGCAAGCACCAACTCATCGACTTCCTTGCCGCCCATCTTCACTGCCTGCACGTAGCGTGGCTCGGCCGGAACCAGCATCTCGCCAAAACGACGGGCCCGCACCGTGCCCTGACGAAAGGCGTCTTCGTCTATATCCATCACATCGGCGCTCATCAGCGACACCAGCTCGCCCTGCATCAGCATCTTGAGCACCAACCCCGAGGCCTTGGGGGTAATACCATAGACACCCGAATGGATTTTTACTCCGGCCGGCACCCCGAGCACTACTTGCTGCTCGTCCACCTCGGCAAATACGTCACGGGCGGTGCCATCGCCACCGGCAAAAAGCAGCAAATCCAGAGTCTCACTGGCCAAGGCTTTTACTGCCTCACGGGTATCCTTTGCCGTGGTTTTCTCGCCTTTGGGTTGATAGTGCACCTGCACCTCGAAGCCGAGTTCACGGCACAGGTCTTCACCCATGCTGCCTGCGGCGGTGTGAACAATAAACCGCGCTTTATAGGGCAGCACCTGCTCAAGCGCCGTGCGCATCCGCAAATGTGCCTTCGGCTCGGCGCCTCGGGAAAGCGCTTCTTCGGCCACCCCGTCACTGCCTTTAAGGGCAACGCTGCCGCCAAGCCCCGCCAGCGGGTTAATAATGAGGCCCAATCTGAACTTACTGGCCATGGTGTTCCTCTTTTTGTGGGTACTTCTTATTCTGTTTTAACTTATCTTTAAACGGCTGCCGTTTCGACTCTGCGCCCCGGCAGCGGCAACACCAACAGCGCCGCCACAAAGGCAAAAGCTGCTGCCAGTACCCAGCACAGGCTGGGGTTATGGCTGTAGACCAGGCCGCAGGCCCAGGTCCCCAGCGCACCACCGACACCGAAGCTGAGACTGGCATAGAGCGCCTGCCCTGTGCTGCGCCGGCTCACATCAAACTGCTGATGAATAAACTGAATAGAGGCTGCATGCACTAAGCCGAAGGTAAAGGCATGCAACAGCTGGCTAAGCGACAGCCAGAACAAACTCTCGACGCCCCAGGCCATCATCAACCAGCGAAATGCGGTAAATAAAATACTGATAAACAGCAGTGGCTTGATGCCGTATTTGCCAAGCAGCCTGGGCGCGAGCATAAACATGACGATTTCGGCAATCACCCCAAGGGCAACAAAGAGGCCTGCGGTGGACTCGCTGTAACCTGCGTCTTTGAGGTACAGCACGAAAAAGCCGTAAAAAGGCCCGGCGCTCATTTGCAGTAAAATGGCCGACAATAGAAACCAGCCGATGGGACCAGCCAGTTTGATTTTCACCTTGGGCGTATCCCGGCTTAGCTTCACCCGATTGGCAGGCAGCGGTAAACAGGCCGCCAGCATACCTGCAAAGAGGCCCATGCCGATGTAGGGCAGCACTTCTGGCCCCCAGTGACCGATAGCAAACCCGGCGGCCACCACCAGCACTATGTAACCCAGACTGCCAAAGCTTCTTATGATGCCGTAGCGCTGGGGCTTATCGCCGAGAGTCTCGAGGGTTATCACCTCAAGCTGGGCCAAAATCGCATTCCAGAAAAAGGTGTACACCGTGAGGCTGACCACCATGTACCAGAAGGCACCGGGATAGAAAAAGCTTAAATAGGTAAGTGCACCGGCACCGGCGCCAATTTTAATCAGCTCGCTGCGCATGCCGGTTTTGTCGGCCACCATCGCCCACAGATTCGGCGCAATGATGCGGGTGGCCATAAGGATAGCAAGCAGGGAGCCGATTTCAGTGGCGTTAAAGCCGCGGGATTCGAAGAAGACGCCAAGGTAAGGCACCATGACGCCAAGAATGGCAAAGAAGAAGAAATAACAGGCGCCGAGCCAGCGTAGCTGAACCTCGGCGCTCATGGGTGACGTCTTGAACACGGTTTTCCTTAAGAGCGCATCCCCAGCACAGGGGTTTCGCTGTGCACGTGCTGATTCTGAGCACGGTGTCTGAGCAGATGATCCATCAATACAATCGCCAACATAGCTTCGGCAATAGGCACGGCGCGAATGCCGACGCAGGGGTCGTGACGGCCCTTGGTGACCACTTCCGCGGTATTGCCCTGCACTGTCATGCTCTCGCCGGGAATGCTGATACTGGAGGTTGGCTTAAGCGCCATATGGGCCACAATCGGCTGGCCGGATGAAATGCCGCCGAGCACGCCACCGGCATGATTGCTGGCAAAGCCTTCCGGTGACATCAGGTCACGATGCTCGGAGCCTTTTTGGGTCACCACCGCGAAACCATCGCCTATTTCCACGCCCTTCACGGCATTGATGCCCATCAGCGCATGGGCGATGTCGGCATCGAGACGGTCAAACACAGGCTCGCCCAGGCCCACGGGCACATTGGTGGCAACCACACTGACCTTGGCACCAATGGAGTCGCCGGATTTTTTCAGCTCGCGCATATACTCATCCAGCGCCTCAAGCTTGCTGGCATCGGGAAAGAAAAAGGCGTTTTGCTCTATCTGCTCGCGGTCGATGTGCTCAGCCTCAATGGGGCCAAGCTGTGACAGGAAACCGTAAATCTCAATGCCATGCACGGCTTTGAGGTACTTTTTCGCCACGGCACCGGCGGCAACCCGCATGGCGGTTTCACGGGCAGACGAACGGCCACCGCCGCGGTAATCGCGCAGGCCGTACTTTTGCTGATAGGTGTAATCGGCGTGACCAGGGCGGAACAGGTCTTTGATATTGCTGTAATCCTGGCTGCGCTGATCGGTATTTTCGATAATCAGACCAATGGAAGTTCCTGTGGTTTTACCTTCGAAAACACCCGACAGAATACGCACTTCGTCCGGCTCACGGCGCGCCGTGGTATAGCGGGAGGTGCCCGGACGGCGGCGGTCGAGATCATGCTGCATATCGGCTTCGGTAAGCTCGAGGCCCGGAGGGCAACCATCGATAATGCAACCGAGCGCCACCCCATGGCTCTCGCCAAAGGTAGTGACCACGAAATTCTGACCTATGCTGTTCCCCGACATCCGCGCGCGTATCCTCTTGTCTGTTTAAACTGTAACCTCAGTGGCTTGCCCCGGCGCTACCGGGGCCGGCCCATTATTCCCTATCTTTATAGATGGCGAACAGTGATTCATTTTCAACTAGCTGGTCGCGGGTGAGCACAAACACACCATCGCCACCGCGCTCGAAGCTGACCCAGGTGAAAGGCACTTCGGGGAACTGTTCCATCAGGTGCACCATGGAGTTGCCCACTTCCACCACCAGGATGCCCGATGGCGTCAGGTAGTCGGCGGCATTGGCCAGAATACGCTTGGTGATGTCTAGGCCGTCGCGGCCAGAGGCCAAACCTATGGCTGGCTCATGGTGGTACTCATCCGGCATATCGCCGATGTCTTCTTCATCCACATAAGGTGGGTTGGAGACAATCAAATCGTACTGCGGGCCCTTGGGAATGGCGGAGAACAGATCAGACTGCATCGGGAACACCCGCTCAATCAGCTCGTGGGATTCCACGTTGATTTGCGCCACATCCAGCGCATCTTCACTGATATCCAGCGCATCCACTTCGGCTTCTTCGAAGGTGTGGGCACAGGCGATAGCGATACAGCCGCTGCCGGTACACAAATCGAGAATGCGACCAACTGGCTTGTTGTAAAGCCATGGACCGAAACGGTTTTCAATCATTTCAGCAATGGGCGAGCGTGGTACCAACACCCGCTCATCCACGTAGAATTCGAGACCGGCAAAGAAGGCGCGGTTGGTCAGATAAGGCACTGGCAGGCGCTCACGCACCCGGCGGATAATCAGCTCAACAATCTTGTGTTTTTCGCTGCTGGTGAGGTTGGCGTTGATGACTTCACGGCCCAGATCGTCGGGCAGGTGCAGCGCATGGAATACCAAGGCCACTGCCTCGTCCCAGGCGTTGTCGGTACCGTGGCCATAATAGACCTTGGCATCGTTAAAACGGCTCACGGCCCAGCGCAGCATATCTCCAATGGTGCGAAGCTCGGTGACCGCTTCATCAACAAATATCTTATCCAAAACAGGCTCCAGCGATATGGTTTGCGGGCATTGTAACTGAACTCTGTTCACTTGGCACAGGATTCAATAAAATAGCGCCATGACCAAGATTATCTCCCAAGAAGGCCTGGAGGAGTTTCAGGCGCTGGTCGACGGCATTCGTCCGCTGACTCAGGATAAAAAGCACTTTGGCACCCCGGTAAAGACCCGCGCCGAGCTCGAAGAGCAGGCGCCGAAGCTGGCGGTTTCCCATTATTTTTCAGATACCTTCCAGCCACTTTTGCCAACCGAAGGCCCAATGCGCTGGCGTGCCGACCATGCCGATAATCTGGTGCTTAAACGTCTGCGCCGGGGCGATTATGTGCCGGATCTGATTTTGGACTTGCACGGTATGCGCCAGACCGAGGCCAAGCTGGAGCTGGCGGCACTGGTTGAAGCGGCTATCCGCGAGCAGTGCCAGTGCGTGAGTGTGATGCATGGCTATGGCACCGGGGTGCTCAAGCAGCAGTTACCGCTGTGGCTGGCGCAGCATCCGCAGGTACTGGCCTTCCATCAGGCGCCCAAAGAATGGGGCGGTGATGCAGCACTGCTGGTACTGGTCGATTTAGGCGACCTGCCCCATCGACGCTGAAGCCATGTTAAAAGCACAAAAAAAGCAGCCATCAGGCTGCTTTTTTATTGAATGGGTTCAATTGATGGTATGGGGGTTGTGCATCCACACCTGATGGCACTGTTCACCGTGTATATCCAGCAGACACACACCTGAGGTGGCAAACAGTGGCGGCTCTGTGCCACGCACCAGCTCACTGACCATGTAACCGAGCAGCGGCATGTGGGCAATCACCAATACCTTATCGGCCTTATATTGCTCGGCATAGGCCACCACCAGACTGGCGGCGGTTGCGGGATCGGCAGATGGCGTTAAATCATCCAGAGTCATCCACTTACGCGGCTCGGGGAAATGGGTCGCCAGCTCCTGCCAGGTCTGCTGGGCACGCAGATAGGGGCTGACCAGAACCAAATCGAACTCGCTGACAAGACGGGTGAGGAAGTTACTCATAACGCTGGTATGGTAACGTCCGGTGTCGGTAAGGGTTCTGTCTCTATCCGACAGTGCCTGATAGCCTGCCTCACCGTGCCTCATCAAAAATAGCTGCATACTTCTTTCGCCGCCCTCTGTGTTATTTCGCGCCAATTGTAGCCCGAATTCATGATGTGACAAACTGAAAAAGCGTTAATCTTTAGTCGACAAGCCCACGGATTGTTTGCCAAAAACCTGTCTGGCTATCAATATATAACGAATCCTCGACATTGGAGACTCGCCTTGCCGGTCAACCAGAAACCCGTCACCAGTCCAAACGATCACCGTCAATATCGTTACCTTGAGCTGGATAACGCGCTCAGGGTGCTTTTGGTGTCTGACCATCAGGCAAGTCAGGCTGCCGCCTCCATGGCGGTCAATGTGGGCCATTTCGACGATCCGGCGCACAGGCCCGGCATGGCACACTTCCTTGAGCATATGCTGTTTTTGGGCACCGAAGCCTACCCGGATCCCGGTGAATATCACGCCTTTATCAACCAACATGGCGGCAGCAACAACGCCTGGACCGGCACCGAGCACACCAATTTTTTCTTCACCATCAATGCCGATGCCTTTGAGGAATCCTTAAGCCGCTTCAGCCAGTTTTTCATTGCACCTCTGTTTAACCGCGAACTGGTTGATAGAGAGCGGCAGGCCATTGAGTCGGAATACAGCCTGAAACTGAAAGACGATGTGCGCCGGGTGTATCAGGTTCATAAGGAAACCGTGAACCCAAAACACCCGTTCAGCAAGTTTTCTGTTGGAAATCTTGAGACCCTGGCAGGCGATCAGGACGCAGTGCGTGAAGAGTTGCTGGCGTTTTACCGCGCCCATTACAGCGCAAACCTGATGACCCTGTGTCTGGTGTCGCCAGACTCGCTGGATACCCTTGAAGCGCAGGCGCGCACCTATTTCAGCGCCATTGCCAACGGCGCCATCGTCAAGCGCTACCCCACTGAGCCACTTTATACTGCTGCAGAGCTGGGCGTGTGGGTGCAGGCAATCCCACTGAAAGAGCAAAAGCGGCTGACCCTGACCTTCCCGCTCCCCGGCATCGATAACCTGTACCGCCGTAAACCGCTGACCTTTTTAAGCCATTTACTCGGCAACGAAAGCCAGGGCAGTCTGCAGGCCGTACTGAAAGAAAAAGGCTGGGTAAATCAGATTTCTGCCGGTGGCGGCGTCAACGGCTACAACTTTAAAGACTACAACATCAGCTTTCAGCTTACTGATCGTGGCCTTGGCAAGCTGGATGATATTATTCGTCTGACCTTTGAATACCTTGAACTTATCAAGCAAACGGGACTGGAAGACTGGCGTTATCGTGAGCGCGCCAGCCTGCTGAGACTCGCCTTTCGCTATCAGGAACAAATTAAGGCGATGGATTTGGCCAGCCACCTGTCCATTAACATGCATCACTACGGCGTAGACGACCTGATGTTCGGCGATTACCGCATGGACGGGCTCGACATTGGCGAGTGTGCCGGGCTGCTTGAGCAGATGAGCCTGGATAATCTGCGGGTACAGCTGGTGTGTCAGGAGCTGGATACCAACACCCAGGCCGATTGGTACCACACCCCCTATCTGGTGCGAAAACTCACTGACGAAGAGCGGGCGCGTTGGACACCTACCGGTGACATTGATGCCCTCGCCCTGCCGGAGCCCAACCCCTTCATTGTGGATGATGCGCAGGCAAGGCCCGATAAAAGCCAGTCTGAGGTACCTGTGGTGGTGGCCGAAGCGGCTGGTTACCGGCTGTGGCATAAAAAAGATGATGAATTCAAGGTCCCCAAGGGGCACCTGTTCTTATCGCTGGACTCAGACCATGCCAGCGCCGATCCACGCACTGCAGCGCTAACCCGGCTTTATGTGGAAATGCTGCTCGACTATCTGACCGAATACACCTATCCGGCCGAAGTCGCAGGTCTTAACTACAACATCTACCCGCACCAGGGTGGGCTGACACTGCATTTAAGTGGCTTTACCGGTAATCAGGAAACCCTGCTGGCGCTGCTTATCAACAAGGCCCGCGAGCGCAACTTCACCCAGGAGCGCTTTGATGTCACCAAGCGGCAACTGCTTCGCAGCTGGTATAACGCCGCCCAGGCCAAGCCCATTTCGCAACTCTTTACCAGCCTTACGGTAACCCTGCAGCGACGCTCCTATGAGCCGCTGCGGATGGCCCAGATGCTGGAAGAGTGCACCCTGGAAGACCTGCACGACCACGTACGCGCCTTTTATGAAAAGATTTATCTTGAAGGCCTGGTATATGGCGACTGGCTGACTGATGAAGCCAAAGCCTTGGCCGAGCGGCTCAGCCATATACTGTCGCTGGTTTCCACCCCCAGCGGCGAGTCGGCCCGTGAGCTTGTCAACCTCGCAGGTAAGGGCACAGTTCTGAGGGAGCTTTCTATCAACCACCAGGACAGCGCCATCATCGTTTACTATCAGTCGCCCTCTGCCACGCCAGAGAAAATGGCCTTGTTTGCGCTGATGAACCACACAATGTCATCCACCTTCTTCCACGAACTGCGCACCGAGCAGCAACTGGGCTATATGGTAGGCACAGGCTATTTGCCTCTGAACCGTCACCCAGGGATGATTTTCTATATTCAGTCCCCCTCCGCCGGACCGCTGCAATTACTCGAAGCAATAGATGAGTTCATTGCCGACTTCAGCTATGCGGTCATGCAAATTACCAAGGAGCAATGGGAAGCGACCAAACTTGGCCTGATTAACCAGGTTATGGAGCACGATGCCAATCTCAAAACCCGCGGCCAACGCTATTGGGTCAGTATTGGGAATAAGGACTATGGTTTTAATCAGCGCGAACTGGTGGTGGCCGAAATCGAAAAGCTCACCCGAGCCGATTTGATTAAATTCATGATGCAGAAAATGCGCACCAAGCACTGCGATCGACTGGTGATGTTCAGCACCGGAGAACAACATCGTCACCTGGACGCGCTGACATCCGAACGAATGATAACCGATCTGCGGACTTTCAAACTTCAGTCAGAGAAATTCAGTCTCTGAGACGATTTTGACGCACAGCCTGCCTGAAAACCACCTAATCGCAGCACGACATGCTGAAAAACGCGACATCAGATTCAGGCACTGCTGTTGCAGCACTGAACCACCCGGGTGCTTTTTGCGCATCTGACTGGCGTGTAAAGAAAAATTATTCTCAACCCTTTTGACAAACCAGTCACTTTCTGAAAGAGTGGGATAACACTTAAGTGCAACTGTTCCTGCATAAAAACCTACAACAACATATGCAAAAAGCCCTTGCCATTATCTGCTTTTCATTATGCCTGTTTTCTAATCAAGCGGCGTCTCATACCAATACGACAACGGAGTTCAGTCACGCTACTGAAGCAAAGTTGACTATCAACACCACTACTTATGGGGTGTCAGATGGGCTATCGCAAAATACGGTAACAGCGATTGCGGAAGATGATGACGGCTATATATGGCTTGGCACCTTGAGCGGCTTGAATCGATTTAATGGCAAGGAGTTCAAAAATTTTTACTCAAGTAAAGAGTCTGGGTTAACAAGCTCATTTATCTTGAGCTTGTATACTGAAGATGGAGATCTGTACATTGGGACAGATAAAGGTCTATTCTTCTATGACGAACTATTTGAGAACTTTCATGAAACCAGTATAAAAAACAAACCAATATGGTCAATAAATAGGGTTGGCGATAGATTACTCATTGGTACTGACAACAGTTTAATTGAGTTTAATAAACACATTGAAAAAGTCAGTGAGTTTACCAATAATAATTTCCATTACATAAAAAAGATTGTTGAGTTTAACAACCACTATTTTGTTAGAAACCAAGACGGCACTGTTATTAAGTGCTCTCTAAACTTCAATGAATGCTCCATCTTTGCGAATAACGCTATCAGCATAGAAAAAGCCTCTAATTCATTATTAATAGATACAAAATCGACTCTTGTAAAGATTGATGAGTTTGGAAATGCCTACGAGTACGAAGAATTAAAGGATGCTGTCAGTTATTCAGACAACAGAGTAATCCTTCAAGGAAATGTACTTAGCGTCAGCAACTTTATTCTCTCTCCGCAACATTATGGTGTAATTGATGAGAGCAACCATTTACTAAAACCTGAATTATTTGCGACTAAAAACAAAAAAATTATTACTGATACAAATCGTGGATTTATATCCATAGATACAGAAAGCAATATTGTAAAGAAGCTTAAAGGTATAGATGGAAACATTTGGTCGATAAATACCTACTCTAATAAAACGGTAATCAGCGACGATTCACCTATTTTGAAGATATTAGATATTAGCCTTGATGAATTATTGAGAGTCGATACTACAATTGGGGGCTTCAAGACAGCACTTTTGACCGAAAATAACGAGCTTGTAGTGGCGTCAGAGAAAGGTGTATACCTCTACAACCTAGCCAATTTAGATCACAAGCCTATAGTTATTAGTAGCAAGCCTTCCTACACACTTAATTATGACGAAAAGAACAATGTGGTAGTTGTTGGAACTCAATCTTTTGAATTACTTAAAATAAAATTGAGTGACAACTACAAAACTGAGACTGTGCCACTCACTTTAAAGAGCCCGATTTTTCAAGTTGCTGGTGTTGATGGCATTTACTATTTAGCACATCAAGATGGACTCACCGAGGTTGGAAAAGATTACCAAAGGGAGATATTCCAAGGTGAAATGGTATACTCAGTATATGAACATGACAGCTTTATATACTTTGGAACCGGTAACGGTGTCTATCAAATAAGTAAGGCTGACAACGCCATAAGTCAGACATTTAAAACTGAAAAACCAGTTTACAGCCTTAAAATTATAGATAATAGCATTTACGCGTCGTCCATTGGTGAAATTTGGATTAAGAGTGGCAATAACACATTCAAATTATCCTCTAAAAATGGAAGCCAAGAAGAATACAACAATCAAGGGATCGGTTATTTTAACGATGGTATATTATTTGGTGGCGTTAACGGTGTATCCGTTCTTCAACCTCAAACCCTCAAAAAATACCTTGACTACGTAAGCCGTAATTTGGAAACATCACTTGATGATCTTTTAATATTTAACTCAACAGTAAAAATTGGCTCGGAGTTTTTAGAAAAAGCAATCAATCACTCCAATGAAGTGAAAGTAAAATACTCTGACTACCCTCTGACTTTGGAATTTTCAACTCCAAAGGTAAATGATGGTTCTGTCGAGTATTTTTACAGGTTGCAGGGGCTTTCTGATGACTGGATCCCATCTAAATCTAACAGGCACGCCACTTATACAAACCTTTCTCCTGGAAATTACACTTTTGAGGTCTATGCTGTCGATCAATTATCTCAGTTCACAGGCCCAGTAAAGTCGTTAAATTTAGTAGTTACTCCACCATGGTGGATGTCCAGAGAAGCCAAATTGGCCTACGCACTGATGGTGATTGTCGTCTCCATCACCATCATGAAGGCGATTTTGCGCCGCCGGGAAGTGCAGCGACAGATAGCTATCAGTGAAGAGCGTCTCAAACTGTCCCTTTGGGGCAGCGGTGATGAAATGTGGGACTGGGATATAGAAACTGGCAAAATCTATCGCTCCAACATCTGGGGCTCGCTGGAGTTTCCCAAGGACGGTCATCGTTCAGGCCGTGGTGATGAAGAAAGCAACATTCATCCTCAGGATCAGGAAAGAGTACGCGAAGCGCTTAATCGCCACTTCTATGGTGAGACGGATCACTTCGAAGCTGCATATCGGGTGAAAGGCAAAGATGGGCACTGGGTCTGGATCCTCGACCGGGCCAAAATTGTAGAGCGGGACGACAGTGACAACGCCCTGCGTATGACAGGCACTATTAAAAACATCAACAATTTCAAACAAGCAGAAGAACAACTCAAGCTGTTCGAACGGGCTATTGAGAATATCTCAGAAGGCATGTTCATTCTCGATAATGACTTCCGTTTTGTGGAAGTGAACGAAGCCTGCTGTGATATCTGTATGCTCGACCGAGACAGCTTTATCGGCACAGTGCTGCATTTTGCCTGTTACCCGGATGTGTACTCTGAGCAGGTGCGGATCATTTTGCGCCAGCAGGGCCGCTGGAGCGCTGAAGTTGAATCCAAACGTGGCGACAATTCTACGTTCCTGATGGAGCTCACCGTCGATGCCATTTATGACGAACAAGGTACCCTGAGCCATTTTGTTGGGGTGTTTTCTGATATTTCCCGCCGTAAGATGCAGGAAGAGGAGCTCAGAAAGCTCACCAACAATGATTTATTGACCGGGCTGCCAAACCGCTCAAACCTGCAGGTGTCGCTGAGTAACCTGGTTAAGAAAGATACCCACCACACCCTTATGGTGTTGGATTTGGATAACTTTAAAAAGATTAACGACTCACTCGGCCACCAAATTGGTGATGAGTTGCTGCTGATGGTCTCGCGGCGCATGTCAGGCGCCCTGCCCGCCCACACCAGCTTATATCGCCTGGGCGGCGATGAATTTGCCATTCTTATCGACAAAGAGCCGGACATCGGCAGCTCTGCTGCTATCGCCAAAGGGGTGGTGGATGCCTTTGTGGCGCCATTCGAACTCGCGGGTGAAAAGCTGGTCGTGGGCGTCAGTATTGGTATCGTGCTCTATCCGGAAGATGAGCAAAATGAGCAGGCGCTGCTGCGTAAAGCCGATATCGCCATGTACCACGCAAAATCGGCAGGCGGTAACCGTTATCAGTTCTATTCTGAGTCCCTTAACCGCAATGCCATGAGGCAACTGGAGGTGGAAAACCTCATCCGCGAAGGCTTAAGAGACGATCTGTTTGAAGTCTACTACCAACCCAAAATTGATCTGCGCAGCTCCCGCATGGCCGGTATGGAGGCGCTGGTACGGCTGGTGCACCCGGTGCACGGTCTCATTCCACCTTCCGAGTTTATTCCCCTGGCGGAGGAAACCGGTCTGATTGTAGAAATCGGCGATCTGGTGATGCGCAAAGCCTGCTTTGCTGCTCAGAAGTGGCGTGAGCAAGGGATATTCGATGGCCGGGTGGCTGTCAATTTGTCGTCACGTCAGTTTGCCCTTCCCGATCTGCAGCAGCGTATCGAGTCAATTTTACGACTCACTCAACTGCCAGCCGGCAATCTGGAGCTGGAAATCACCGAAGGCACCGTCATCAAGCAGCCTGAGAAAGCCATCAAAGTCATGCAGCAGCTGGCCAAGATGGGGGTAAGCCTGGCACTTGACGACTTTGGTACCGGTTATTCATCGCTGTCGTACCTGAAACGCTTCCCCATCCATACCCTGAAAATTGACAAGGCATTTGTGGATGACATCGACAAGTCTGACCGGGATCTGAAGATGGTGGATTCCATCATCACCATCGCCCACAACATGGGACTGACCGTGGTGGGTGAAGGCGTGGAAGTTCCTTCTCAGCTGAATATTCTTCGAGCACTTAAATGTGAAGAAATTCAAGGCTATATCTACAGCAAAGCCGTTCCTGAACAGGAGTTTGCCGAACTGCTGCGTCAGGATCTGGCCGAATTCCTTGCGCAAAAATACAACCAAAGGTAATTAAAACAGTAACCAAGGCAACTTTGGCACAACACCTGCATCATCTCTCTCAGCGTCAACATTTAAACAACCAACTGAGAGAATATAAAAATGATCAAAGGAATTCTGACAACTGTTGCCCTGATTACTGTCGCTGTTGCTGCCGCTAACAATGTAAGTTCTGCTACCGCTGGCGTACCGAACATTCGCTATACCAACGCCCAAACTGCCGGTGTACCCAACATCCGTTACAGCGATGTCCAAACTGCTGGCGTACCTAACATCCGCTACAGCGACGTCCAAACTGCCGGTGTGCCCAACATCCGTTACACCGAAACCGCTGGCGTACCTAACATCCGCTACAGCGATTTCCAAACTGCCGGTGTACCCAACATCCGTTACACCGAAACCGCTGGCGTGCCTAACATCCGCTACAGCGACGTCCAAACTGCCGGTGTACCCAACATCCGTTACACCGAAACCGCTGGCGTGCCTAACATCCGCTACAGCGATGTCCAAACTGCCGGTGTACCCAACATCCGTTACACCGAAACCGCTGGCGTACCTAACATCCGCTACAGCGACGTCCAAACTGCCGGTGTGCCCAACATCCGTTACACCGAAACCGCTGGCGTACCTAACATCCGCTACAGCGACGTCCAAACTGCCGGTGTGCCCAACATCCGTTACACCGAAACCGCTGGCGTGCCTAACATCCGCTACAGCGACGTCCAAACTGCCGGTGTACCCAACATCCGTTACACCGAAACCGCTGGCGTACCAAACATCCGCTACAGCCAAACCGCTTAATCAGCGGCGCTATCAAGGGAGATTAGGTTATGTTTGATTCAATCATGAAAGCACTGGGACTGGCCAAGCAGGAACGTAAGAAGGTGGCACTGCCGAAAGGTATCACCGAACTGCAGGTCGTAAACGCCAAGGGCTGGTGGAACTGAGTTTGCCATGACCAAAGACAAAGGGAGCCAATCGGCTCCCTTTGTCGTTTAAGAGGATTTCAGCACCAAAAGCCGTTGCCGGACAGGCGCCCCGCCCTGCGCTCATTCAGGCGCTTGTGGGTGGTAAAAAGCGGATAACCCGCAGGGCCAATCAAAGCACCGACAAATGCCCAGCGCTTCACCGGCATTCCCTGGGAAAACGCCATTAACCCCAAATACCAGGCAGAACCGACACTCATCAACAGGATAAGTAATATCAACATCTATCACCTCAACGTCTATCCGGGCGCATCCTGCACTTAATGTCTTGCAAAAGAGCCGCTGAGTTTACCTTATCACGGCGCTACATTCGAACATTTTTCAGGCAATTTTTTTCCTCATGGCAATAAAAAAGCGGCATTTAATTGCCGCTTTTTTGATCAAAAGGCACGCTTACCCGTAAAAACGTTTACCGTCAGCCGCCATGGATTTAAGCAATTCAGTGGGCGCGAAACGCTCGCCATACTTCGCCTGATAGCCTTCAAGCAGGCTCACCATTTTGGCGGCACCCAAGGTATCCATGTAACGGAAAGGACCGCCCAGGAACGGAGGGAAGCCAATACCGAAGATGGCGCCAATATCACCGTCACGGGGCGACGCAATAATGCCCTCCTCCAGGCAGCGCACTGCTTCATTGAGCATCTGTACTACGCAGCGCTCGGCAATCTCGCCGGCTTCTTTGGCGCTGCCGGGCACCAAACCCAGCACCCCGTAGACGCTCTCATCCACCTTCTTGCCTTTCTTGGCCGCTTTGCCGTAGAGGTAGAAACCCTTGCCGTTCTTGCGGCCCTTACGATCGTCGGCCATCAGCTTGTCGAAAGCTGCGGGAGCCTTAAAGCGCTCACCAAGCTCCTTCTCAAGAATCGGTGAAATCTTGGCGCCCACATCAATGCCCACTTCATCGAGCAATGTCATTGGGCCCACCGGGAAGCCAAACTTCACCAGCGCCTTATCCAGATGCTCAACCGGCTGACCTTCCAGCAGCAACTGCGCCGCTTCGTTCATGTACAGCGCCAGAATACGGTTCACATAAAAACCGGCACAGTCTTTTACCACAATCGGCGTTTTACCCTGCTTGCGGGCAAAGGCGACTGTGGTGGCAATGGTCTCGGGTGAGGTTTTCTCGTGCGCAATCACTTCGACCAGCGGCATTTTTTCCACCGGAGAGAAGTAATGCAGACCAATCACATTTTCCGGCCGGCTCGCAGCCTCGGCAATTTGGGTAATAGGCAACGACGAGGTGTTTGACGCAAAAATAGTGTGCTCGCCACACTCTTTCTCGATATCGCGCACCATCTGATGCTTGAGGTTCAAGTCTTCAAACACCGCCTCAACCACGATATCGGCATCTTTTACGCCGCGATATTCGGTGGTTGTGGTCATCAACGACATCAGCTTGTCACGCTGAGCCGGTGTCATATGGCGGCGCTTAATGCCCTTGTCCAGCAGCGAATAAGCATAGCCAAGCGCATTGGACAGCCCCTTCTCGCTGATGTCTTTCACCCGCACCGGCACCTTGGCCTTGGTGGTGGTCACAGAGGCAATTCCGCCGCCCATCAGGCCGCCACCCAGCACCACGGCTTTGGCCACCTTGCGCGGCTTGGCCTCACCGGCACCGGTTTCTTTTTTCATTTCGGTCGTCGCAAAGAAGATAGAGCGCAGCGCGGCAGACTCGGGGGTTGCCACCAGCGTACCAAAGTGCGCTGCTTCCAGCTCCAGCCCCTTGTCCATGCCGCTGGCCATGCCTTCACGGACACAATCGATAATCTTGAATGGCGCAGGATAGTTACCCTGGGTCTTCTTCATTACCTGCTTGCTGGCCTGATCGAACATGATGTTACGGCCCACAGGGGTGCCTTCCAGCAGCTTGGTTACCAGTGAGGTCTTTTGCGGCTTACGGGTCTTTTTACCCGCCCCGGCCATTTTAATGGCGGTTTCGAGCAAAATAGATTCAGGCACCACATCATCCACCAGGCCCATCTTAATCGCCTGCTTGGGACGCACCTGCTTACCGGTCAGCATCAAATCCAGCGCCTTGGCGATACCCACCAGACGTGGCAGACGTTGGGTGCCACCGCCGCCCGGTAGCAGACCCAGTTGTACCTCAGGTACACCCAGCATGGTTTTGCTGCTGTCACTGCAAACCCGCTGATGACAGGCCAGCGCCAGCTCAAGGCCGCCGCCAAGGCAAGCACCGTGGATAGCTGCAACTACGGGAATAGACAGGCCTTCCAGTTCGGCAAACACATGGTGGCCCTGACGGGACAGTAATCTGGCATCTTCTGCGGTTTGGCAGGCATCCAGCATGGAAATATCGGCGCCGGCCACAAAGGAGTCGGCTTTACCGGAAATCAGCACCAGGCCCTTAATGCTGCTATCTGCTTTGATCTCCTGCAAAATAGCAGTGATCTCGGGGGCAAATTGCGCTTTTAAGGTATTCATGGTTTCGCCCGGCACGTCCATGGTCAGCAGGGCAATGCCGTCGTCGCGGCGGGTCAGGTTAAAGGTCTTTTCCATTGTCCGTTACTCCACTTCCAGGATCATTGCCGCGCCCAAACCACCGGCCGCACAGGCCGTAGTCAGACCGGTACCGCCGCCGCGACGCTTAAGCTCGTTACACATCTGGGTGATCAAACGGGCGCCGGTGGCGGCAAAGGGGTGACCGTAGGCAATGGAGCCGCCGAGCACGTTAAAGCGGGTCATGTCGATGTCACCGATGGCACGGCTTTGACCCAGCTTCTCTTGCGCAAATTTCTTCGAGGCAAACATCTTCATGTTGGCCAGTGCCTGGGCGGCAAAGGCCTCGTGCATTTCAATCAGGGTCAGATCTTCAAGCTGCATACCAGCGCGCTTGAGAGCCAGCGGGGTGGCGTAAGATGGGCCCATCAGCATGTCTTCCCACACATCGATGGCAGCAAAGGCGTAGCTCTTGATGTAGCCGATGGGGGTATAACCCAGGGCTTTGGCCTTGCCTTCACTCATCAGCAAAATGGCAGAGGCGCCGTCGGTGAGCGGGGTGCTGTTGGCGGCGGTCACAGTGCCGTGTTTGCGGTCAAACACCGGGCGCAGCTTGGCGTAGGACTCAAGCTCTGAGTTGGCGCGGATGTTGTTGTCCTGCTCAATAAAGCTCTTGTATGGCGGCACATGGGCCACCATCACTTCGTTACGCAGCACGCCTGAAGCCCAGGTTTCGGCCGCAAGGGAGTGTGAGCGGTGCGCCAGCGCATCCTGATCGGCGCGGCTGATCCCATGGCTTTTCGCCATCTGCTCGGCGGTCTGTCCCATCGACAAACCCGTAGAGTATTCCGCCACTGCAGGCGGCACCGGCAGCAAATCTTTAAGCCCCAAACGGCGGAAAATCGCCAGTTTCTGGCCGAAGGTACGGGCTTTGGTCAAATCAACCAGCGCATGGGCGAGCTTTTTCGACACCCCGATTGGCAGCACAGAGGATGAATCGGCACCGCCGGCAATACCCACTTCGATGTTGCCGGTCATAATGCTTTCGGCAATATTCACTGTGGACTGGAAACTGGTGGCACAGGCGCGGGTAACACTGTAGGCATCGGTGGACACGTCCATGCCGGTGCCCAGCACAATTTCACGGGCGATGTTGGGGGCGGCAGGCATCTGTACCACCTGGCCGTATACCAGCTGCTCAACCAGCTTGGGGTCAAGCTCGCTGCGGCTAAGGAGTTCATTTACCACCATCTTACCCATGTCCAACGCCGACACACCGTGAAAGGCGGTCGCCTGCTTGGCAAAGGGGGTACGAAGACCCGCTACAATGGCGATGCGTTCGCCACGGGCGTTGGTTACCTGCTGTCTGTCACTCATTTGTCACCCTCTTTATTATCCGCATCGGGCCGCTGTCCCGAGCTGCTCATTTCCTTGTTGACCTGAACTGCAAACAACAGGTCTGACCATTAAAGTGTGACCTGATTCTAACTTCTTGTCACCGGGTTTTAAACAGCTGTTTGTATTTTTACCTCTAGCCAAGGTGGCAGGGAATTTTTTACCATAGGGAATGTCTCAAGCTAATCAATAGAATAAATCGAGTAGCATCATGCCTTTGAGCCGATTTCAAGCCTTAAGGAAATACCTCAACACCCTGATCATCGGTCAGCCGGTGCTCACGGAAAACCTGCTGATTGCCCTGGTCGCCAATGGCCACCTGCTGGTTGAAGGCCCACCGGGTCTCGCCAAGACCCGCGCGGTTAAAGCGCTGTGCGACGGGGTTGAGGGCGATTTCCACCGCATTCAGTTTACGCCGGATCTGCTGCCTGCGGATTTGACCGGTACCGACATCTACCGTGCCCAGACCGGCACCTTTGAGTTTGAGTCAGGCCCCATATTCCACAACCTTATTCTGGCGGATGAAATTAACCGTGCGCCGGCCAAGGTACAGTCGGCACTGCTGGAGGCCATGGCCGAAGGTCAGGTTACTGTGGGCAAGACAAGTTATAAGCTGCCCAAGTTCTTTTTGGTGATGGCGACTCAAAACCCGCTCGAAAACGAAGGCACTTATCCGTTGCCGGAAGCGCAGCTCGACCGCTTCCTGATGCACCTGAATCTGGATTACCCGGATGCCGATACCGAGCGACAAATTCTCAAGCTGTCGCGAAATGAGGCGCTCAGTGGTGAATTGCCACAGATAACGCCCATCGCCCAGGCCGATATTTTCGAGGCCCGCACCGAGGCGCTGGAGCTGTATCTGGCCGAGCCGCTTGAGCACTATATTGTCGATTTGGTGATGGCCACCCGTCAGGGCCATAAATACAGTGAAGAGCTTGGCAACTGGCTCGACTATGGCGTGAGCCCCCGTGCCAGTCAGGCACTGGAGCGCTGTGCCAGAGCCCGGGCCTGGCTGGATGGCCGCGACTTCGTGTCGCCGGAAGACATTCAGGCGGTTGCACCCAATGTGCTGCGACATCGTTTGTTGCTGAGCTTCCGCGCCCAGGCCGAAGGCATCAGTGCCGATGACGTGATAGCACATATTCTCACCCAGGTTGCCGTGCCTTGATGCCAAGCCAAGCCGTTAAAGCCTCAGCGCGTCCAATAAAGGCAATGCCACTCTTTGCCGATGGCGTGCATCTGGATACCCCGGAGCTGCTCGCCTGCCAGGAGCTGGCCCGAGCCCTGCCCGATGTGCGCAGTCAGGCCCGCGCTGGCATGGCCGGACATCGCGCCAGCAAAATCAAGGGCCGCGGAATGGAGTTTGCCGAGGTGCGTCAGTACCAGAAAGGCGACGATGTCCGCACCATCGACTGGCGGGTCACGGCCCGCACCGGCAAGACGCACACCAAGCTGTTTGTTGAAGAGCGTGAGCGCCCGGTCATACTGCTGCTGGACTTAAGCCACAGCCTGTATTTTGGCTCCACCCTGATGCTGCAGGCGGTACAGCTTTGCCACCTTGCTGCCACTCTGGGCTGGCGCGCCGCCAACCATGGCGACAGGGTCGGCGCCCTGATTGCCAGTGAGCATGAGCACCTGGAGCTCAAACCCAAGAGTCGCAAAGCGGGCATGCTGGCACTCATCAGCGCCCTGACCAAGGTGCACGATCACCAACTGTCGCAGTTCAGTCAGGCACCGCGGGAGCCTGACCACCTGCTGCGGGCCTGCCAGCGTCTTGGGCGCATCGCCAAACCCGGCTCACTTATCTGGATTCTGTCCGACGGTGCCGGCTTCAGCGAAGCCTGCCTCGGGCCGCTGCTGGATCTTAAGCGTCACTGCGAACTGGGCGCCTTTTTGATAACCGACCCCCTGCGTGAAGGCCGCATTGCGCTGCCAGCCAACTTCAGCCTGCCGGTGAGAGAATCCGGCGTAGAGCGTGTGCTCGACAGGCGTGGATACGATGCCTGGCTGCACGGGCAACAGGCAAACAGCGCCCATTTTCGTGCCATGATGAGCCGCCTTGGGGTCAACCTGAAAACTGTCGATGCCGGCGAGCCGCTGGCAAATCAATTGGATAACTTGCGTTAACTGCCATGGATACGAACGCCTCACCCCAGGCCAATCCGATGTTGGCTCAAATGAAAGACATAGTGCTGCCCCCCGAGGTGCCCGCCTGGCCGCCCGCGCCCTGGGTATGGGCGGCGGCGCTGCTCTTGGTGCTGATACTGGCCATATCTATCTGGTTTTGGCGTAAACGCCGCGCCGCCAGGCAGGCCTGGCTGCAGCCAAGGGATGAGGCGCTGTCGCTGCTTGGCTCGCTCTCTCCCGCATCAGAGCAGTTTGCCCTTGAGCTGAGCGCCCTGTTAAAGCGTGCTGCATTAAGCTATTTTCCCCGCGCCGAAGTCGCATCGCTCACCGGTGCCGCCTGGACCGACTTTTTGAACCAGCGACTGCCAGGCTGTGCCCAGGGCAACTTCAGTCTGTTACAGCAAAGCGCCTATCAACCAGCGCCCATGGCCAAAGCCGATGCCGAGGCCTTGAAAGCACTGGCAGAACAGTGGCTGATTACATTGCCGCAAACGGTAAAGGCGACCTTAAACCAGAGCGGCAGCCAAATGTTAAACGGCCAAAAAGCCAATCTCAGTCAATCGGGGGGCGCTTAACCATGCTGACCCTCGCCCTGCCGTGGATATTACTGCTGCTGCCTTTGCCGCTGCTTATCCGCCCAGCCAAACAGCCCGGCATTTCAGGTCACCTGCATCTGCCCGGCAGCAGCGCATTGTCGGTTAGCCAGAGTCCGAACAGCGCTGGCCGCAAACGCTATCTGCAATACCTGATGTGGGCTGCATTATTGCTGGCCGTTGCCCGGCCGCAGTGGCTTGGCGAGCCCATTGAGCTGCCAAGCCAGGGACGGGATTTGATGGTGGCCGTTGACCTTTCAGGCTCAATGGAGTTTTCCGATATGGAACTAGATGGCCGCATCGTTGACCGTTTTACCCTGGTACAAAAGGTGGTGGGCGACTTTATCGAGCGGCGCGCGGGCGATCGCATCGGCTTAATCCTGTTTGCCGATCACGCCTACCTGCAATCGCCGCTGACCCTGGACAGACGCTCGGTGGCAACCTTTTTACGGGAAGCCCGTGTGGGTCTGGTTGGCCGGCAAACGGCCATAGGTGAAGCCATAGCACTTGCAGTAAAACGTTTTGAAAACCTTGAAGAAAGTAACAGAGTATTGGTGCTGCTCACCGACGGCACCAACAACGCCGGCAATATAGACCCCGATGCCGCTGCCGCCATTGCCGCCGAACGCAAGGTGACCATTTACACCGTTGGCGTGGGCGCCGATGTGTCGACGCGCCGTGGCAGCGGCCGTGACCGAAGCAACCCTTCGGTGGACATGGACGAAGCCCAGCTTGAACGCATTGCCGAGGTAACCCACGGCCGTTATTTCCGTGCCCGCTCAAGCAGCGAGCTTGAAAGCATCTATCAGGAAATCGACAAGTTGCAGCCCGTTGCCCGTGATGTGCAAACTTACCGGCCGAAAAAGGAACTCTTTTACTATCCGCTCGCCGCAGCGCTGCTGCTCAGCCTGCTGAGTGCACTGTCCAGCGCTGGGTTTCTGGCGCGCACCAGCCAGATCAGGGGGAAAGGATGATCCACTTTATTCGCCCGCAGTGGCTGCTTGCCCTTATTCCACTCGCGCTGCTGCTGTATTTCTTATGGCGCCGCCGCGCCGCCGTATCGGCCTGGCAGGGCTACATTGCCCCCCATCTGGCGGGACTGTTAATGGCCGGTGACAACCGCATCAAGGCCAATAAGAGCCTGTGGCTGCTTGCCGCAAGCTGGTTTATCGCCACCCTCGCCCTTGCAGGTCCGGCATTTGACAAAGAACCCATGCCGGTCTTCAGTGCCGGTGGCGGCCGGGTGCTGGTGATGGACATGTCGGTGTCCATGTTTGCTACCGATCTGGTGCCAAACCGCGTGACTCAGGCCAAGTTCCGGGCGACCGACCTGATTGAGGCGCTGCCGGAAGGCGACACCGGCCTGATTGCCTATGCCGGTGATGCCTTTGTCATCAGCCCGCTTACCCGAGACAAAAGCACCTTGCTGAACCTCCTGCCATCGCTGAGCCCGGATATCATGCCGCTTTTGGGGTCATCCCCCGCAGAAGGTGTTGCCCTCGCCCGTGATTTGCTGGTGCACGGCGGTCACCCCGGCGGCGACATTATTCTGATGACAGATGGCCTGGATGAAGTGGATGCAGCCGATATTCGCCGGGCGCTCAAAGACAGCAAGCTGCGTCTCAGCGTCTATGGATTTGGCACCGCCCAGGGCGCGCCGATGAAGCTGCCGGACGGCAAGCTGGTACGTGGTAATGACGATGAGCTGGTCATGCCAAGGCTGGATGCCGCTGTTCTTGCCAAACTTGCCAGTGATGAGCGCGGTATTTGGCTGCCTGCGGGCCTCGATGGCAGCGATGTAAAGCACCTGGTGAGCTGGCTTGACCGTGAAGGCGACGCCAAGGAAACCGAGCTTAGCGGCGACAGTTGGCAGGATTTGGGGCCCTATATTGCGCTGCTGCTGCTTCTGCCAGCGCTTATCAGTTTCCGCCGCGGCATCCTCGGCGCCCTGCTGCTGTGTGCCTTGCTGCCTGCAATGCCGCCAAGCGCCGAAGCCAGCATTTGGCAAACCCGCGACCAAAGCGCCATGGACGCCTTTAAAGAAGGTAAATTCGCTGACGCCGCTTCCGGCTTTACGCGCGAAGACTGGAAAGCCGCCGCCGATTACCGCGCCGGAAATTTTGAAGCGGCGCTCGACGGTTTCAACAAGGACCAAAGTGCCAACGGCCTGTATAACCAGGGTAACGCGCTGATGCAACTTGGAAAATATGATGATGCAGCCAACCGCTATGCCGAGGCGCTGAAAAAGAATCCCGATCTCAGCGCCGCGACACAGAACCTGGCGCTTGCAAAGGCGCTTGCTCAGCAGCAACAGCAGCAAAATGGCAATGGCGAGAATCAGGACAACAAAGAGCAAAATAAAGACGAGTCCCAAAGCCAGAATCAGGAACAAAACCAGGAGCAAAACCAGCAACAAAATCAGTCTGGCGAGCAAAATCAGGGTGATCAGAGCCAGCAAAATGGCGCAGACCAGCAAAATGGCAGCGACCAGCAAGGCTCGTCCCAGGCTGATAATCAGTCCGGCGACAACCAGGCCGCCAATCAGCAGGATAACAGCCAAAAAGCCAGTGGCGATGCCAAACAGCAGCCCGACGCTTCCGCTGACTCAGCACCTAAGCCTTCAGATCCGTCGACCGAATCGGCGAATTCCGGGGCGGATAACGCCAATAACGATCAGGCCAAACAGGACGCGCCCATGAATGCTGACGCAGCCCAGGCAGCGCAGCAAAAGGATACACAACAGCCTCAGCAGGCAGCCCGTCAGGGACTGGAAGCCAATCAGGCTGACGACAATCAGCAAGCTGCCCAAAGCGCGTCGCTGGGTGACAAACAGGACGATAACCAGGGCGAGCAGGCTGAGGTAGCCGTGGTCGACCCCAGTATCAAGGAGTCTGATTTGCCGCCGGAAATGATGCGGGCGCTGAAAGCCGTGAACGATGACCCGGCGGTACTGCTTCGCAACAAGATGCAACTGGAATATCAGATCCGCCGTGCCCGCGGCGATCACAGAAAGGAAAAAGAAAAGTGGTAAAACAGCTTCTAACCGGCCTTTTTCTGCTGACAGTCACAAGCCACAGCTGGGCACTGAGTCGCCTCGATGCCTCGGTCGATAAAAACCCCGTTGGCCGCGACGAAAGCCTGGTGCTAACCATAGTCGCCGACGATGAAGTGGAAGCCAGCCGTCTCGACACGTCGGGCCTGATGCGCAACTTTCTGGTGGGCCGCACCAGCATGAGCCGCTCGACCCGCATCGTGAATTTCGACAGCCACAAGGAAACCCGCTGGCAGATTTTGCTGACGCCCCGCAACACAGGCACGCTGCAAATCCCGGCATTCAGTATCGATGGGGTGTCATCAGACCCTATCTCACTTACCGTAAGCAAGCGCGAAAGTGTCGACCGCACCTCCAGCACCCTGTTTGTGACTTCCGAGTTGCTGCAAGCCAATGTGTATCTGGGGCAGATGGCGCTGTACAAGGTCAAACTGTTTCTGGCGGTGGATCTGCAGCGCGGCGATTTGTCGGTTCCAGCCATCGAAGGCGCGCGGATAAAACAGCTTGGCGAAGATAAAGAGTCGATGGATATCGTCAATGGCCGTCGTTTCCGGGTGATTGAACGTGTGTATGGCATCACCCCTGACAAAGCAGGCACACTGATCGTCAAGCCGCCGGTATTTGAAGGGGATGTGCTGGTGCCGGTGCGCGGCAATGGCGGCATGTTCAGCTTCAACGAAAGCCGACCAATGCGAGCCACCGGTAAAGAACAACAGCTGTTGGTTAAAGACAAGCCGGAAAGCTGGCGGGGCAACTGGTTTGTGGCCGACCTTGTGGCGCTGAAAGAAGAATTCCCCGAGGATGTGGAAGAGTTTGCCCTTGGCACCCCTATTACCCGCACCCTGACCCTGCTGGCGTCCAATGCTGACGAAACCAGCCTGCCGTCATTGGCGAGTGTGCTGCCCGCGGAGCTTAAAACCTACCCCGAAAAACCCGAGGTTCAAACCTTCCTGCGGGACGAACAGCTGGTGGTGCAGTTAAGGCTCACCGAAGCCATAGTGCCCAATGAAGTCGGCACCTTCGAGTTACCGGCCATCGAAGTGCCCTGGTGGAACCCGCATCTTAAAAAGCGCGAAGTGGCGGTTATTCCGGCCCGCACCATCCGTGTCACAGGCGTAATGCCGCAAACGGCTGTGCTGCCGCAGCCAGGTCCGGTGACAGTGCAAACCGATGCCGGTTTCTGGCCATGGCTCGCCGCCTTTTTCGCACTGGGCTGGCTTGCCACCGCGGCCGGTTGGTTCAGCAGCCGTAAACGCCAGGCCGTGGGCCAGGAAGAAACCCTGAATGCAGCGCCGCAAAGCGCCGCCAAAGGTGCCCTTGAGCAGGCCTGCGCCGCCGGTGATGGCAAGGCCATGCTGAATATGACCCTGGCGTATCTCTCTGCCCAAACCGGCGACAACGTCACCCTGGAAAAAGCCAAATCCCTGTCGCCGCAGCTCGCTGCAGCGCTCGATGCTATCCAGCGGGCGCTTTATGGCAAACAGCAGGGTGCCATCGATGGCGCGCCCTTGCTACAGGCACTCAAGGCACTGCAACAAGCCCCTGCCAAAAACCCAGATACCGCACTCAAGTCCCTAAATCCGTAGAGAGTTTTGCGAGGCGTGCCATTGCACGCCGGGGTAAAATCCGCAATGCTACACTGAATATGTCAGGCCGCAGATGAGTAACCCGAATAGCTCAACCTGCGGCCGGGGCATCCAGCCTCCCGCCCGGGAGGCTTGCTATTGGACTGGGGATAAAAAATGTTTTCCAAGATGCGAAAGAAATTCGCACCCGAGTCGGTCAACTCTGACATGCTGAATAAACAACGACGTTACGACAGCCTGGTCAGGGCTCTGCATGCCGATGTGTACCGCTACGCCTACTGGCTTTGCGGCGATAAACACGTGGCCGAAGATATCACGCAGGAAACCTTTTTGCGTGCCTGGAAGTCATTGGATTCCCTCAAGGATGACAAGGCTGCCAAGGCGTGGCTTATCACCATTCTTCGCCGCGAAAATGCCCGCCGCTTCGAGCGTAAGCAGTTTGATTACAGCGACATCGAGCAGGACGCACTGGAAGATGCCATCAGCCAGAGCACCGAGGATGAAACCGAACATTATTGGCTGAGACGGCAAATCGCCAAACTTGAGCCCGAATACCGCGAGCCTTTGGTGTTGCAGGTGATTGGTGGTTTCAGTGGTGACGAAATTGCCGAATTGCTCGAGCTGAACCGAAATACCGTGATGACGCGCCTCTTCAGAGCCAGAAACCAGCTTAAAGAAGCGCTCGAACAACCCGAATTCCGAGGTCAATCAAATGGATGAACTTGAGTTTCGCCGCCGGGCCTATGGCGAGCCCCAGAGTCAGGATCCTGAATTTTTGAAGGCCATGGGTGAAGCTGAAGGCCGGGACGCCTTTGTCAGTGACTTAAAGAGTCTTGACCGGCGCCTGGAAAAAGCCATGAAAGTGGATGTACCTGAAGATCTGGCTGAAAAACTGCTGCTGCGTCAGCAGTTAACCCAGCACCACCAAAGCCGCAGACGCACCACCTTTATGGTGGCGATGGCGGCCTCCATTGCCTTTGCCTTTGGCCTGAGCTTCAGCCTGCTGCGCCTGGGGCCGGTGGATTTGGGCGAGCATGCCCTCGCCCACGTGTACCACGAAACCAAGGCGTTAAAGAGTGAAAGTGATGTGGCGCTTGGGGATCTCAATGCCAGCCTGGTGAGCATCCGCGGTCTGGAGCAAGCTCATTTCAACACGGCCCCCGGCCGGGTGGTGTACAAGGCCTACTGCGATTTTCAGGGCGTTCGCAGCCTGCATCTGGTGCTGGAAGGCGCCGAAGGCAAGGTCACCCTGTTTATTGTGCCGCTGGAAGAGCGTATGCAGCTCGACGAGCAGTTTGCTGACAACCACTATCAGGGACTTGGCTTTAAAACCGACGAAGCCTTTATGTTGCTGGTCGGTGAACAGGCCTCAGCACTGGAAGCCGCCAAGAAAGAAATTCGGCAAAGCTTTATCTGATTCGATTTCATTTCTGTCATATCCGCTGATCTGATGAGTCCCTTTTCCGGGGGACTGGTCAGATTAGCGTCGCTATTTGGGCCCAAATTGGGATCCCGCGCAAACTTCTGATAGCATGCCTTCACCAATCCGGTTTCTTCTCGAACCACGCTTATTTTGACCTGGGGTAGCTTACTGCCTTCGGATTGGTAAAACATAATTCAAATAAAAACTGACGGTTAACACAGCATGAGCATAGATACACCGATTCTGGTTACTTTTGTGGGCTATCTGGTCCTGATGATGGGGATAGGTTTTTGGGCCTTTAAGGCCACAGATTCCGTAGACGATTACATTCTTGGTGGCCGTAAAATGGGCCCCGGGGTGACCGCCCTGAGCGTAGGCGCATCCGACATGTCCGGCTGGTTGCTGCTGGGTTTGCCTGGGGCCGTTTATATGGGCGGTCTGGGTGAAGCCTGGATTGGCATAGGTCTGGTACTGGGTGCCTGGCTTAACTGGCTGTTTGTGGCCAAACGGCTGCGGATTTACACCCAGTTGGCAGACAACGCCCTGACCCTGCCTGACTTTTTTGAAAAGCGCTTCCACGACAAAGCCGGTGTACTGCGATTTGTCTCTGCCCTCACTATCCTGGTGTTCTTCACCTTTTATGCCTCGTCCGGCATGGTCGGTGGCGCCATCCTGTTTGAGAAAGTATTTGGCCTCGACTACACAGCAGCGCTGGTGATTGGCTCGGCCATCATCGTCGGATACACCTTCGTGGGCGGCTTCTTTGCAGTAAGCTGGACCGACTTTTTCCAGGGCTGTCTGATGCTGATTGCCCTGCTGATTGTGCCCATGGCGATTTTCACCAACACCGACAGCCACGCCAGCATAGACTCGCTGTCGCCTGAGATGCTGTCGCTTATCAGTGAAAACACTACCCTGTTTGGAGTCATTTCGCTGATGGCCTGGGGCCTTGGTTACTTTGGTCAGCCACATATTCTGTCGCGTTTTATGGCAATTGAGCGCCCTGATCATCTGCCGGTTTCCCGCCGTATTGCCATGAGCTGGATGATAGTGTCATTGATGGGCGCGCTGGCCACAGGGCTTGCCGGTAGCCTGTACTTTGCCAACGAGCCACTGAAAAACGCCGAAACCGTGTTTATCCATCTGGCCCAGGTCGCTTTTAATCCCTGGATTGCCGGTCTGCTGATCGCAGCGATTTTGTCGGCCATCATGAGCACCATCGACTCCCAACTGCTGGTGTGCTCAAGCGTGGTGACAGAAGACTTCTATCGCAAGTTCCGCCCCGAAGCCAAGGATAAAGAACTGATGCTGGTTGGCCGCTTTGGCGTACTGGCTATTGCCGTGATTGCCGGGGTCGTTGCCCTTGACCGCGAAAGCAGCGTTCTTGGATTGGTGAGCTACGCCTGGGCAGGTTTTGGTGCCGCCTTTGGCCCCGTGGTTCTGCTGTCGCTGTTCTGGCGCGATTACAGCAAAACCGGCGCCATTGCGACCATCATCACAGGTGCCGTTACCGTTGTGGTGTGGAAGCAGCTCAGTGGTGGCATGTTCAACCTGTATGAAATTCTGCCGGGCTTTGTGTTTGCTACCCTGGCTGGGGTGGTATTCAGCAAGCTGGCAGCGGTGGATGAGCAAGTCACCAGCGCCTTTGATGACTTCAAACAGCGGCTTTAATGAGCGCAAATCAGCGCAGTCCAGATAAGGTCTCGGGGATATAAGCCATTGCCAAACCCGATGAGCTAAGCCCCGGAAGATAAAAAAGCGTACACTTGTACGCTTTTTTATTGTCTGAAAACTGTAACCCTTTGTATCCCAATCCCACTGATTCGGTAAATGCTTAACTAAACAGCCGTCCACATTCAACTTGCCACAAAGCCCCGCCAACTGGCCAGTCCAGTGAAGCAGATAAACGCCACCATTGGTAATCCGCTTATCGACACCCCATATAAATTAACTGATTTTTAACAGGTTTCAACTAAAGCAAAAGCTCTGGTCGGACTTGTTGCGGTACAGTCATACTCCTAAGATGCCATGTTAATTTTTACCGTCAGGCCCTTTTGCCTGCGGCATGACCACAAAAAAGAGAAGAGACGATGAAGTACTTCAACAAGACACTGCTTGCCGCCGCCGTTGCCCTGGCCAGCACCCAGACCATGGCTGCCGGTTTCCAGCTCAACAGCCAATCTGCCACTGGTATCGGCCGTGCGTTTGCCGGTGATGCCGTGATTGCCGACAACGCCTCTGTATTGTCACGCAACCCTGCTGCCATGGCTCTGTTCGACAGCGCCGCCCTGTCCATGGGCGTGACCTACGCCGATATCGACGTCACCGTAAAAGACGTGTGCCTGAACGGCTCTCCTGTGTGTTTCGGCTCCGAAGATGCGGCCGCTGAAGCCAAAATCATCCCTAATTTCTACTACATCAACCCCATCAATGATAAATGGGCCTTTGGTGTGGCGGCCTTCTCCAACTTCGGTACCGGTACCGACGTGGGCGCACTGGCCAACAATGCCGTGACTATCCCAGGTATGGGCACCATCCCTGCGCCGGTTGATCTGCTGGGTAACACCGAAGTTGTCACCATGAACCTCAACGCCAGTGTCTCTTACCGCGTAAACGACCAGCTGAGCCTGGGCGCCGGTATCGACCTGATTTACGGCGAAGGCAAACTGACCCGTGAAGGCCAGCTGCCTGTACCAAACGTTGGCATGACCAACGTCAACCTGGTTAACGTGGATGCTGACGGCTGGGCCGTGGGCGGTATCGTGGGCGCGGTGTACGAGTTCAACGCCGACAACCGTATCGGTATGAGCTATCGCTTCAGCCCTGAGTTCAAAGCCAGCGGCGACATCAGCCAGTTCGTGCCTCAGGCTGGCGCTGCTGCCAACTACGATGAGATTGTTATCCCGCTGCCGGATATCTTCCAGGTTGCCGGTTTCCACCAGCTGACCGAGAAGTTTGCCGTGCACTACACTGCGCAGCTGACTACCTGGGGCGACTTTAAAGAAATCACCCTCGAAGATGGTCGTCTGGGCGATGCCAGCATTCCGTCATACCAGCTCAAGCACTATGCCTGGGATGACTCCTGGCTGTTCAGCGTAGGCGGTACTTACACGCTGTCTGATGCCTGGACACTGCGTGCCGGTTACATGCACGACAAGGGCGTAGTAAACGAAATCAGCTCTATCTCTATCCCTGACTCAGACCGCAACTGGTATACCCTGGGTGCCAGCTATGCCCTGAGCGCGCACTCTACCCTCGACTTCGGCGTGGCCTTCGTGCGCGGTGAAGATGTGGAAGTGCTGGAGCAGAGCGCACTCTACCCAGCAGCACTGACCGATGGCCTGGTTGTGGCGCACACCCGCTCCAACGCCACTTACTACTCTATGCAGTACTCTTATAAGTTCTGATAGTTGAAGTGAAAAAAGAGCCGCGCCTGTCGCGGCTTTTTTGTATCCATCGCCACTGTCGCCTACCCTTTAATCAGGCAGACATTGCCCAAACAGGGGAAAGCACATGGCAAAGGTGATTGGATTGGGGGGCGTTTTCTTTAAAAGCCCAAACCCGCAGGCGCTGGCAGAATGGTACAAGACCCATCTCGGCCTGCCGGTGGAACACTGGGGAGGCTGCGCCTTTCGCGCCACCGACCTGCCCAAAAGCAGCTACAGCGTCTGGAGTCCCTTCGATGAGTCCAGCGACTATTTCGCCCCCTCCAAACACGACTTTATGTTCAATCTGGTGGTGGACGACCTCGAAGGCGTGCTGACCCAGGCCGCAGCCGGCGGTGCCAATGTGCTGCCGCAGCGGGAAGACACCGAGTTTGGCCGCTTTGGCTGGTTTATCGACCCCGACGGTAACAAGGTGGAACTCTGGCAAATGAGTGACGCCGACTGAGGTCATGCCCTTTACTGATGCAAGGCGGGAGTATTTCACGTATTCTTGGGTAAATTCTGTAATGACCGCAGGAACTTACCTATGGAAAGAAGTTTATCACTGCCAGCCTTGCTGCTGGGCGTCTCTGTGGCGGCCGGCCTGGGTTTTCTTGGCATCAGTATCAAGGACACCGCCCAAAGCCTGAAGGACATGGAGCGCACGGTCAGCGTAAAAGGGCTGGCCGAGCAGGAAGTAATGGCCAACGTCGCCATCTGGCCTATTCGCTTTACCGAAGTCGACAACGACCTGCCACGGCTGTACGACACGGTGGAAACCAAAACCAACAAGGTTGTGGCCTTCCTTAAAAACCAGGGCTTCGGCGATGATGAAATCACCCTCTCTCTGCCCGCCATTGAAGACAGAACCGCCCAGGGTTACAGCGATCCCAACCTGAAATTCCGCTACGCCGCCAAAGTGACTGTCTCGCTGTACACCACCAAGGTATCGGCGCTGCTCGAAGCCCGTAAACAAATTGCCGCCCTCGCCCGGGATGGCATTGCCATTGGCGGCAATGAATACGAAAGCCGCCCCGAATTCCTCTACACCGAGCTCAACGCCATCAAACCCGCCATGGTGCAGGAAGCAACGCAAAATGCCCGTGAAGTGGCTGAGAAGTTCGCCAAGGACTCAAGCTCCAGCCTCGGCAAAATCAAAACCGCCAGCCAGGGCCAGTTTATTATTTCGGACCGGGACAGCAATTCACCACAAATCAAAAAGGTGCGTGTGGTCAGTACCGTGACCTATTATTTAACAGACTGATTTTCAGACAAGGGAAGCCACTGGCTTCCCTTTGTTTTTATTACCATGATCACGATACATGAAATTTTTCTAATGAAATGATTGCCGAGCACTGAACTTTTCATTAGAATTTTCTCATGGAACTTTTGGGAGCTTTGTTATGACCTCTTTCAAACTGCTCATGGGCGCTTCTTTTCTTGCCCTGAGCCTGGGTGCCGCTGCCGGCCAAACCATCAAGGTACAACACACTGAGGAAGACCAGCTGCTGACTCTGGACGCCCTGATTGAACCGGTCAAGGCCGCCACCGTATCAGCCCAAACCTCGGGCCGTATCGTGAAAATCCACTTCGATGTCAATGACCTGGTGCCTGCCGGTGCTGCGCTGCTGGAGATCACCAGCAAGGAGCAAGGGGCATCGCTGGCCGCCGCCGAAGCCGACTACGCCCGCGCCATTGCGGTCAATACCGAGGCCCAGGCCACCTTAAAACGCTATCAGGATTTGTTTCCCAAGGGCGCCATCTCCAAGGGCAGCCTGGATGAAGCCATTGCCCGTGCCAAAAGCAGCGAGCAGGCCGTCACTGCCGCCAATGCCGCCATCGTGCGTGCCCGTGAATCCTTAAGCTACACCACTGTTTATGCCCCCTTTGCCGGTGTGCTCACCGAGCGTCATATCGAATTGGGTGAAACAGTTAACCCCGGTCAGCCGCTGCTGTCAGGGTTTGGCACCGAACACATGCGCGCAGTGATGCAGGTACCCGGCCGTTATCTCGACGGTCTGAAAGCCAACCCAAAAGTGAGTGTCACCCTGACCGATGGCCGCACTCTGGATTCAGATGCGCTGACCATCTTCAGCTTCGCCTCGCCACAAAGCCACAGCTATCAGGTGCGTATCGACCTGCCGCAGGGCACTGACGTTCAGCCAGGCAGCTGGGCCAAGGCCAGCTTTGTGCAGGGCAAACGCCCCATGCTGCTGGTGCCCACCTCGGCGCTGGTTAAGCGCGGCGAGCTCAGCGCCGTTTACCTGATGCACGGCGACAAACCTGTGCTGACACAGGTTCGCACCGGCAAGGTTCAGGGCGACAAGGTCTCTATTCTCTCTGGCCTTAGCGATGGCGACATCATTGCCATTGATGGCTACGCCGTTAAAGCCCACTGATGTTGAGGATGAGCCATGACTGACTCAAACAAAGCTGCACTCGGGATCTCGGGCCGTATCGCCAGCGCCTTCCAGGCCAGTGCCATCACGCCACTGCTGGCGCTGCTGGCACTGCTTTTAGGCCTGTTTGCGGTAATGATCACCCCCAAAGAAGAAGAGCCACAAATCGATGTGACCTTCGCCGACGTCTTTATCCCCTTCCCCGGTGCCACTCCGGCGGAGGTGGAACATTTGGTGACCCTGCCTGCCGAGCAGGTTATCTCTGAAATCAAAGGTATAGACACCCTTTACTCATTCTCTCAGCCCGATGGCGCCCTGATCATTGCCATCTTTGAAGTTGGGGTAAAACGCAACGACGCCATAGTGGCGCTCTACAATCAGATTTATTCCAACCTCGACAAACTGCCCAGCGGCGCAGGCGTTGGTGAGCCATTAATCAAGCCCCGTGGCATTGATGACGTGCCCATTGTCAGCCTGACGCTGTGGTCAGAATCGAAACAGACAACCCCAGAACAACTGACTCATGTTGCCCGTGGGCTGGAAACCGAGCTTAAGCGCATTCCCGGCACCCGCGAGATCTACACCCTCGGACAACATGAGTTGGTTCTCAATGTGCGCATTGATCCGGCCGCCCTGTCGGCACATGGCCTCAGTTATGCCGATATTAATCAGGCGCTGATGGGCAACAATCAGATTTCCATGCCCATGCCATTGGTGCAGGACAATCAGGAAATCAAGGTGCAAACCGGCCAGTTCCTGCGCAGTGTCGATGATGTGCGCGATCTGGTGGTGGCGGTCCGCAGCGGCGCCAGCGGCCACAGCGAGCCTGTGTATCTGGCGGATCTGGCCGAAGTGAGCCTGAAAAGCGACCTGCCCCGCGCCCAGGTGCAGCATGTAAATAAAGACGGCAGCTATCCAGCGGTCACCATCGCCATTGGTAAACAAAGCGGCATGAACGCGGTGGACATTGCCGATGATGTGATTGCACGTCTGGCGGTGCTGGAAAACACCCTGCTGCCGGCCGATGTGCACGCCACTGTGTCGCGCAACTACGGTGAAACTGCCGCCGACAAATCAAATACGCTGATTTTTAAACTGATTTTTGCTACTGCTGCCGTGGTGGTGCTGGTGCTCTTTACCATGGGGATGCGTGAAGCCCTGGTGGTGGGCATTGCGATTATCATCACCCTGGCGCTGACCTTGTTTGCCAGCTGGGCCTGGGGCTTTACCTTAAACCGGGTATCGCTGTTCGCGCTTATCTTCTCCATCGGCATTCTGGTAGATGACGCCATTGTGGTGGTGGAAAACATTCACCGCCATATGGCCATGGGTAAGACCTCGATGAAGGAGCTTATTCCGGTGGCCGTGGATGAAGTGGGCGGCCCGACAATTCTGGCGACCTTCACCGTGATTGCCGCCCTGCTGCCGATGGCGTTTGTTTCCGGCCTGATGGGCCCTTATATGAGCCCAATTCCCATCAACGCCAGCATGGGTATGCTGATTTCACTGGCGGTAGCCTTTGTGCTCACGCCCTGGCTCAGTCGCAAGCTGCTCAAATCCCATGAGCACCATGGTGAGTCAGCCAATGATGCCGGCGCCCATGGCGGTGAAGATCCGCGCATGGTACGCCTGTTCACCCGCCTGATTGGCCCCTTCCTTGGCGGCGATGAAGGCCGCAAGGCACGCCTCGGTCTGGGGCTGGGAATTGTGGGGCTTATCATGGTTGCCGTGGCCCTGCCTGCGCTGCAGGCGGTGGTGCTCAAGATGTTGCCCTTTGACAACAAGTCAGAGTTCCAGGTGATGGTGGACATGCCGGAGGGCACCACCTTTGAGGAAAACCTCAAGGTGCTGCACGCACTGGCTGATGAGCTTGCCAGCGTGGAAGAAGTGCAGCATATGCAGCTCTACGCAGGCACAGCCGCGCCGATGAACTTTAACGGCCTGGTGCGTCACTACTTCCTGCGCTCAAGCCCCGAACTTGGCGATATTCAGGTAAATCTGGTGGACAAGAAACACCGCAGCCGCGACAGCCACAGCATTGCGCTGGCGGTGCGTGGACCGCTGCAGGAGATTGGCCGCCGTTTCAATGCCAACGTCAAGGTGGTGGAAGTGCCCCCCGGCCCGCCGGTGTGGTCGCCGATTGTGGCCGAGGTTTACGGCCCGAATGAGCAGTTGCGTCAGGAAGCGGCCCGCAAGGTGTTGGGCGTATTTAAAACCACCGAAGATGTTGTCGATATGGACATCTTCCTGCCAGCCGCACAGCAAAAGTGGCAGGTACTTATCGATCGCAGCAAAGCCGCACTCCTTGGGGTGCCCTATGGCTCGATTGTGGATCTGGTAGCCACCTCGGTGGGCGGCAAGGATGTGAGCGTACTGCACATCGACAATCGCTCCCGCCCGGTGCCTATCCGTTTGCAGCTTGAAGAAGCCAGCAAACTGGATCTGGATGCCATCATGGGCATGACGCTGCCCGGCAGCCGCGGTCAGGTAGCAGTATCTGAGTTGGTGACTATCCGTAAAGGGGTGATTGATGCGCCTATCATCCACAAAAACCTCATCCCTATGGTGATGGTGGTGGCGGATATGGCAGGCCCACTGGACAGCCCACTCTACGGCATGTTCGAGATGGCCGGCACCATCACTGACAGCGAGGAGATGGGTTACGCCCAGCATTATGTGAATCGACCCTCAGGGCTGACCGAAGTGGCCGTGCTGTGGGATGGCGAGTGGAAAATCACCTACGAGACCTTCCGTGACATGGGTATCGCCTATGCGGTGGGCATGATAGCGATTTACCTGCTGGTGGTGGCTCAGTTCCGCTCCTATCTGGTGCCGCTCATCATCATGGCGCCCATTCCGCTGACCGTGATTGGGGTAATGCCAGGTCATGCTCTGCTTGGGGCGCAGTTCACCGCCACCTCCATGATTGGCATGATTGCGCTGGCGGGGATCATAGTGCGCAACTCGATTTTGCTGGTCGACTTTATCAATCAGGAAGTTGACCGCGGCGTGCCCTTTGCTCAGGCGGTTATCCACTCGGGCGCGGTGCGGGCTAAGCCCATCATGCTGACGGCGCTTGCCGCCATGATTGGTGCGCTGTTTATTCTGGACGATCCGATTTTCAACGGTCTGGCTATCAGTTTGATTTTCGGGATCTTTATATCAACCATTTTGACGCTGGTCGTCATCCCCGTGCTCTATTATGCCTTTATGCGGCACGGCTATGAGACCCACTAATCACTGCTATTGGGAGAAGAAATTATGTCACTCGAACGTTCTATCATGGCTTTTGCCGGTTTTATGGTGCTCTTGTCACTGGCCCTCACCGCCTGGGTGAACCACAATTTTGTCTGGCTTACCGTGTTTGTCGGCGCTAATCTGTTCCAAAGTGCCTTTACCGGATTCTGCCCCGCTGCCATGTTGATGCGCAAAATGGGGGTAAAATCGGAGGCTGAGCTTTGTAAGCTCAAACAATAGGCGCAAAAACTCAAATAATAATCAAGGAGATACCGTGAAGATACTGGCCAAAATCTGGCATATTGCCCTGCTGACTGCCACCTTACTTGTGGCGTCAAATACTGCTGTGGCAGCTGATAAAGACCCCCAGGCCGCCTGGGAGCGTATTCATCAGGGTGCCATGGTAGTGGATGTGCGCACGCCGGATGAGTTTGCCGCCGGACACCTCGAAGGCGCCATTAACATCCCCTTCGAGCAGATCAGCGCCGAATTTGCCGCCCGCGGTATCGCCAAAGACACTCAGGTCGTACTCTACTGTCGCAGCGGCCGCCGCAGCGGTGTTGCCAACGACGCCCTGATAGCCGACGGTTACAGCAATACATACAACGGCGGAGCCTATGAAACACTGGCTTCGACTGAAAGCGCCGCCAAATCCAAATAATGGACAGGCGACGATTCAAAAAGGCACCTTTGGGTGCCTTTTTTGTTGCATAAATGAAAATACGCAGGCCGCACAGCAAGCGGTATCCGATTGACTCAGCCATAAAAATGGCGCTTTTATGCAGTTTTACGCATCCAGCACTATAAAACACCATTGAACCACAAGCATTCGCATAACTTATTCCCAATAAGAATAAGAGAAATAAATCTTTAATAATTTTAATGCTATAGCTGAAACACCTCTGCTGCAGTGCCTTTCTGACCTCGATACAAGACTCATTCAGTCCCGCGAATAATGATTCACATCCATAAGGCAAACTTGAATATGACCGGCCTAATGTGAATATAAATTCAAACAACAGCTCTGACCTGTATCATAGCTGCAACACGCCATTCCGTTTACATGTCATTTACAACTGTGTCACCGCTGGATACATTCACTGCCGAAAAACGGATTTTTTCGCAGTTATACCGAACGGACGCTTAATAACAACGATATGTTCTGCCTCTTGCAACACGGAAGACGAGTATGACAAGCAAAAACACAAAAACTTTCGCCCTGGGTTTATCAACCCTGGCACTGGCTATTTCAGCCGGTGTCCACGCAGCTCCTGCCAACGGCATGTTTGCCGATGGTGATCACACACCTCTGCCAAAGCGTTATGTGGTTAAGTTCAAAAATAACGCCGCCGCCGAACTGTTCAGCGCCCAAGACAGCATCAACAGCATGCAGTACCAGCCACGTACCCACGAGGTATTTGGCCATCACCGCGCCCTGAACGCTGCCAGCGCCAAAGAAATGAAGCGTATTGGCCGCAGCAACGCTTATACAGTGAAGCTGGACAATCAGGGCATCAAGGCCCTGCGCGCCCGTGCCGACGTTGAATTTGTTGAAGAAGACGTACCACGTCGCCTGCTGTCTGAAACCACGCCATGGGGTCAAACCTTCGTGGGCGCCACCCAGCTGGCAGACAACTTAAGCGGCAACCGCACCATCTGTATCATCGACTCAGGTTACGATCGTGGTCACCCTGATCTGTCCGGCAACAATGTTACCGGAACCAACAACTCAGGCACTGGCAACTGGTTTGAGCCTGGCAACAACAATGCCCACGGCACTCACGTTGCCGGTACCATTGCCGCCATCGCCAACGGCGAAGGCGTGGTGGGTGTACTGCCTAACCGCAACGCCAACATCCACGTAATCAAGGTATTCAACGAGTCTGGCTGGGGCTACTCATCCGGTCTGGTCAGCGCCATCGACACCTGTGTTGCCAACGGTGCCAACGTGGTTTCCATGTCGCTGGGCGGCGCAAGCTCCAGCACCACTGAGCGTAATGCCCTTGCCGCTCACTACAACAACGGCGTACTGCTGATTGCCGCTGCCGGTAACGATGGCGACAACACCCACAGCTACCCAGCGTCCTACGACAGCGTAGTGTCTGTTGCCGCAGTGGACAGCACCAAGCACCATGCAGCCTTCTCCCAGTACACCAATCAGGTGGAAGTCTCTGGTCCCGGTGAAGCCATTCTGTCTACCGTGACCCGCGGCGAAGGCCGTCTGGCTGATATCGTTATCGGCGGCCAGTCTTACTTCGACAACGGCGTTGTTCCGCACAACCGTTTGGTGAAATCTGGTACCAGCTATGCGCCAGCCCCAATCAACGGTACTGTGACTGCCACTCTGGCCGAATGTAGCGTGTCAGGCGGCGTATTCAACTGCGGTAACATGACCGGCAAAGTGTGTCTGGTTGAGCGTATCGGCAACCAGGGTTCAAGCTATCCTGAAATCAACGCAGCCAAAGCCTGTCAAAACGCCGGTGCCTCTGCCACCATCGTTTACTCAAACAGCGACCTGCCAGGCCTGCAAAACCCCTTCGTGGTTGATACCAACAGCGAGCTGACCAAGGTGTCTGTATCGGTTGACCGTGCCACCGGTCTGGCGCTGCGTGGCCGTGTAGGCTCTTCTGTTACCGTTTCCAACGAAGGCGGAAAAGACTACGAGTACTACAACGGTACTTCTATGGCGACCCCACACGTGTCCGGCGTAGCGACTCTGGTGTGGAGCTATCACCCAGAGTGTAGCGCCGCTCAGGTGCGTGCTGCCCTGCGTGCGACTGCTGAAGATCTGGATGTAGCCGGCCGTGACGACAGAACCGGTTACGGTCTGGTGGATGCTGTGGCTGCCAAAGAGTATCTGGACGCTTCCTGTGACGGCCCAACCAATGGCGGTGGCGGAAATGGTGGCTCAGATGCTGAAATGACCAATGGCGTAGCCAAGTCCAACCTCAGCGGTGCCAAAGCTGAAGAACTGCACTTCTACATCGACGTACCCGCCGGTGCCACTGATCTGAACTTCGCCATGAGCGGTGGCAGCGGTGATGCCGACCTGTACGTTCAGTACGGCGCAGCGCCAACCACCAGCAGCTACGACTGCCGTCCATGGAAAGGTGGCAACACCGAGTCTTGCCCAATCGCCAACGCCCAGGCAGGTACTTACTATGTGATGGTTCAGGGTTACAGCGCCTTCAGCGGTGTGAACCTGGTTGCCAGCTACACCGACAACAATGGTGGCGGCAATGGCGGTGGTACCACAGGTCCTGTGAGCTACACCAACACCGACAACTACAACATTCCTGACAACAGCACCGCCGGGATCACCAGCCCAATCAACGTGACCCGCACAGGTGACTCAGGCACTGTGACCGTGGAAGTGAACATCGTTCATACCTACATCGGTGATCTGCAGGTTGAGTTGATTGCCCCCAATGGCCAGGTTGCCGTGCTGCACGACAACACAGGCTCAGGCACTGACAACATCAACAAGACCTACACAGTGAACACCTCAGGTATCGAGTCTCAGGGTACCTGGAAGCTGAAGGCTGTTGACAGCGCCCGCCGCGACACCGGCTATATCGATTCCTGGACCCTGTCTTTCCAGTAATCTGTTAACCCATAGAAAAAGGAGCCATTGGGCTCCTTTTTTATTTACTTGAATGGCTTAGATTTCTGCTAAAGGCTTGGCTTTACGCCAATGGCTTAAATGCGTTAATCCAAGCTCCAGGATTTAAGCAGCTTTGGCTGCAAACTCATACCCAGCAGACCGTTTGAAATAAGCAAACTGCCTTCTTCATCAATGGTGATGGCAAGGTGCATACCCCGCTCGACAAAGGGCAACATCGCATCAAGCTGCTGGTTGTCAAAGGCAAGCACCTGGAGTTGGCCAATGCGGGTATATTTCCCCTGATGCTGCTTCCACCACAATGCCAAATCCTGACCGCCGTAAGCACACACCAGTACCCTGTCAGCGCGGTGGCAGGCGCGTTTGATACGCTTTTCATCAGCAAGGCCAAACTCCACCCACAGGCGGTACTGACCATCGAGTCCCGGCTCACACAGCTCTGGTTCATCCTGATTGCAAAGCTCACCGACAAATTTAAGCGTGGGCGATGCATTCAAGGCAAAGGCGATAAGCCGCTGCTCGGTTTCGGACGGGTGGCGGGCCACCGTGAGCTTATGCTCGGCCACATAGCTGCGGCCAAGGTCGGTAATGGACAGGGTAAGCTTGTGAATATCGGATTTGAGCGTCATCAGCTCTGCGCCGCGCGTTAAAGCGCACCGGCCCTCAAATGCCTGGCCTGGGGGAAATGCGCCCGCAGCGCCTTGATGTCGGCTGCAGCGGCATACACCAGCACCCGCTTGCCGCTCGCAAGCCAATGCTCGAGCTCACCGATGGCAGGTTGGGCAGCGCGGTCTGCGTCGCGGCGCAGCAGCTCATTGAGCTCCATCGGCACAGTTAAGTTGCTGGCGATGCAATCGAGGCGCTGCAACATCGCCATAGCGGCAATTGGCAGCAGCCGTGGCGAAGTGTCTTCATCAATCAGCAAAAGCTCACCCTGCGCGGCTATGTTCTCAAACGCATCGTCGAAATGATCCTGGGTGTTGCCGTCAAATCTGTCGCCATTGAGGGTAAAAAAACGCTCCCAAAAGCGGCGCCGCTCCGGCACGCTGTCAAGGCGGTTTTGCACCTGCACCCGCCGCTCGGCAATAAAATCAAACAGCGGTGCCAGCGAGGGGGGCAACCAGGCTTCGAGCCGGGCACGGATATCCCGGGCAAACACAGGCGCGGCGCCGGCGGTGCTGATAGCCACGACCAGTCGGCCCCGATCGACGATAGAGGGTGTTATAAAGCGGCAATGGGCAGGATTATCCACAACATTGGCCAGAATACCTCGGCTGCGGGCGACCGCCGCCAAACGCACATTAAGCGCCTCATCGTTGGTGGCAAGGTAAGCAAGCTGCACGTCACGGATATCCTCGTCGGTAACAGCCCGTTCGCTGAGATCAATTTTACCGGCGGCTCCGATTGCCCTCACCTCATCACAGGCCTCAAGGGCAATCACCCTGACCCTGGCATAGGTTCGGCACAAAAGCTCAAGCTTGCGGGCGGCCACATCGCCGCCGCCCACCACCAGTACCGGTAACTCGTGGGTATCAATAAAAAGCGGAAAATACTGCATGACAGGCCCTATTCGTTGACCAGCGGCAGGTTGCGCGCCACCCAGGCCTTGTAGCCGCCAATGAGTGACGCCACCCGGGTGTAGCCCATCAGCTGCAGGTTATAACAGGCCAGTGCCGAGCGGTAACCGCCACCGCAGTAAAGCAGTAACGGGGTATCTTTATCAGGGAAACGGGTTTCGACGTCCCGCTCCAGAATGCCGCGGCCCAAATGCTTTGCGCCGGGGAGATGATTGACCAGCCATTCATGATCTTCGCGCACATCGAGCAGCTGCCAGCTGTCGTCGGCCTGATAGTCTTCGATGGAAAGCTCGGTCACCTTGGGAAGCACAGACTCAACCAAGGCAAGAAATCCTGGATTATGCTGCATTTTGAATTCCTTATGATGCTGTTTGCGTCCAGTGTAGTGTGACGCCAAGCGCTTCACAAGTCAGCATAATTCCATCAGTTGTGGGCTTCGCTGCGCTCGGCACTGCATTGCCAACAGAGCTCGAAGCTGTCTTCGTTCATCTCATGGCAGTTGATGCATTGCCATTGGGGTCGGTCGCAGGCAAGGCTTTCGAGCTGACTCTGGGCCTTTTTAAGCTCGGACTCGTTCACCCACAGCTCGACATTCTGCAGATCCACCGGCAATTCACCCACGCCGCCAAGGAGCGCTTCGCCCCTAAGCTCCACCTGAATGCCACAAGCCTGCAGTAATCCCTTCCAGGTATGCGCCTGCAGCAAGTTGCCACCGGCCAGCAAACATTTTCTTTCTTCCATCGGACTTTCCTACAACCACTGCTGTCTCTTGTAATTGTCGCCCGCCGCGCTGCGGCCGGGGTCAGCCCATGCTAACGGCAAACTGCTTGAAAATCGAGCGCTGAAAATGTGTCATTGTTAACATTTTTAAAACATGCTGTTCGGTGTCGGCAAAAGTCAGCCATAAAAAAACCACCCCTAAGGGTGGTCTTTCACAGGACATCAGCCTCAGGGCATGATGGAAGGCTGATCGGCGCCTTCTTTTTCCACTTCCACAGGCATCATGTGCTCACGGTTAATACCGAGGCGAATGGCCAGGTAACTCGCCACATAGATGGACGAGTAGGTACCCACCACAATACCCAGCAGCAGCGCCGTGGCGAAGCCGTGAATAAGGGTTCCGCCCTTGAGGAACAGTGCCACAACGGTAATAAGCGTTGTGCCTGTGGTGATGATGGTACGGCTCATGGTCTGGGTGATAGAGGTGTTAACCACTTCTTCCGGACTGCCCTTACGCATCTTGAGGAAGTTCTCACGGATACGGTCGAATACCACAATGGTATCGTTAAGGGAGTAACCCACTACCGTCAAGAGACCCGCCAGTACGGTGAGGTCAAACTCAAGCTGCAGCAGCGAGAATACACCCAGAGTCACGATAACGTCGTGTGCCAGTGCGGCCACCGAGCCTGCGGCAAGACGCCACTCGAAGCGGAACGACACGTAAATAAGGATACAGATAAGCGCCACCAGTACTGCGAGGCCGCCCTGCTCTGCCAATTCCTTACCCACCTGCGGACCGACGAATTCCACCCGCTTCTGGGCGACTTCAGGGTCGAGCTTCATGGCTTCGGCCATAACCACACGAACCTGATCGTCACTCTTTACGCCTTCACGTACCTGCAGACGCACCAGCACGTCGCGGCTTGAACCGAAGTTCTGTACCACAGCGCCGGCAACTTCAGGCTCGGTCAGGTTGTTACGCAGCGTCTCCAGGTTGGCCGGTTTGGAGAATTCCATCTCCACCACGGTACCACCGGTAAAATCCAGGCCCCAGTTAATGCCACGGGTAGCCAGCGACACCAGCGAGCCCACTACCAAAATGGCAGACAGGATACTGATGGGCAGCGCGTGCTTGAGGAAGTTGATGGAGCCCTTGATATCTAAAAGCTGAAACATGGTATTGGCTCCCTCAAATCGACAGTTTCTTCACGCGCTTGCCACCCCAGAGGGCGTTAACAATCGCGCGGGTGCCCACGATGGCCGTGAACATAGAAGTAGCGATACCAATCATCAGGGTCACGGCGAAGCCTTTCACCGCACCAGTACCCACGGCAAACAGAATAAGCGCGGTGATAAAGGTGGTGATGTTGGCGTCGGCAATGGTCGACAAGGCGTTGCCGTAACCTTCGTGGATGGCTTGCTGCACGCTGCGACCGGCACGAAGTTCTTCACGAATACGCTCGTAAATCAGCACGTTACCGTCAACGGCCATACCCACGGTCAGCACCATACCGGCAATACCCGGCAGGGTCAGTACCGCACCCGGGATCATGGACATCACGCCCACTACCATGATGAGGTTGGCACACAGCGCCAGGTTGGCAATCACACCGAAGGCACGGTAGTACACCAGCATAAATGCCAGTACCACAGCCATACCCCAAATCATTGCCTGCAGGCCATTTTCGATGTTTTCCGCACCCAGGCTTGGACCAATGGTACGTTCTTCGACGATGGACACAGGGGCAATCAGGGCACCGGCACGCAGCAGCAGTGCCAGATTCTGCGACTCACTGTGAGTCAGACCCGTGATAACAAAGTTACGGCCAAGGCGTGCCTGAATGGTAGCAACCGAGATAACTTCCTCGATTTTACGCATTTTTACGCTGCCGTCTGGGTTACGCTCACCGCTGTCCTTATATTCAATGAACAGGGTCGCCATCGGCTTGCCGATGTTGTCCTTGGTGACGTTGGAGAAGATTTCCCCGCCCTTGGCATCCAGCTGAATGGCAACCTGTGGACGGCTGTATTCGTCGAACGAAGGCTGGGCGCCGGTGATATGGTCACCGGTGAGCATCACTTCTTTCTTCAGTACAACCGGACCACCTTCGCGGCGCTGATACAGCTCGCTGCCCGCTGGCACACGGCCATTCGCCGCAGCAGCCACATCGGCTTTTTCATCTACCATGTGGAATTCAATCGAGGCTGTCGCACCCAGGATTTCCTTGGCACGGGCAGTATCCTGCACACCGGGCAGCTCAACGATGATGCGCTCGGCACCCTGACGCTGCACCACAGGCTCGGCCACACCCAGCTCGTTCACACGGTTACGAATGGTGGTGATGTTCTGCTGCAGGGCTTCCTCTTTGATTTGCTTGAGGTACGCCTCGCTCATAACCGCCAGCAGTACGTAGTTTTCACCACTGGAGATATCAGAAAACACCATGTCGTTGCTGCGGCTTTTGAGGAAACGTTCTGCCTGACCTACGGTCTCGGCATCACGGAACTTGATCTCAATGCCACGCACAGTGCGATGCACGCCGGCATAGCGAATGCGCTCTTCCCGAAGCTGACCACGGAAATCGGCAATCTTGGCTTCTTCCATCTTGCGGATGGCTTCGCCCATGTCCACTTCCATCAGGAAGTGCACACCGCCGCGAAGGTCAAGACCGAGTTTCATCGGGCTGCCACCGACGGATTCCAGCCACTCAGGAGTAGCAGGCGCCAGGTTCAGGGCAACTGTGTATTTGTCGCCCAGCAGCTCAGCAATGGTTTCCTTGGCAGTCAGCTGATCTTCGGCGTTGGCAACACGAACCAGCAACTGGCCGTTTTCCAACTCAGAACGCTTAACGCCAATACCTTTGGCAGTCAGGGCCTCGGTCACGTTCGACTGGGTCGTCGCGTTGACTTCGGCACCACGGGTTGCCACCACCTGTACGGCATGATCTTCGCCGAACAGGTTGGGCAGCGCATAGAAGCCACCAATGGCGATGACCAGCACCACCATGATGTTCTTCCACATTGGGTATTTATTTAGCACGCCTTTAGCCCTCTTGGCTTACAGGGACTGGATAGAGCCTTTAGGCAATACCGCCGCAATATAGTCCTTTTTAATGGTGATGTTGGTGCTGTCGTTCAGCGCCAGCACAACGTAGTCGCTGTCTTCGGAGATCTTGGCGATTTTGCCGAGGATACCGCCGCTGGTCAGCACTTCGTCACCCTTGGAGAGGGAGGACATCAGGTTTTTGTGCTCTTTGACGCGCTTGGATTGAGGACGGAAGATCATGAAGTAGAAAATCAGACCGAACAGGCCGAGCATGATCACAAGTTCCATGGTACCACCGCCCTGGGGAGCGGCACCTGCTGCATTGGCATACGCGTTTGAAATGAACATAGATTTCTCTTCTTATTGCTTGATTGTTAGTCTTTTAGCTCAGGAACTTCGCGCCCTTGACTGGTATAGAAGTCCTCAACAAAGGCGTCTAATGTACCTGTCTCGATGGCGCCGCGCAAACCCTCCATCAACCTTTGGTAATAACGCAGGTTGTGGATGGTGTTGAGCCGGGCTCCCAAGATTTCGTTACAACGATCCAGGTGATGCAAATATGCACGGGAATAGTTAGTGCAGGTATAGCAATCACACTTGGCGTCCAGCGGTGAAGTGTCGTCGCGATGCCGCGCATTGCGGATCTTGATAACGCCTTCACTGGTAAACAGGTGGCCGTTGCGGGCATTACGGGTTGGCATAACACAGTCAAACATGTCAACGCCCCGACGTACGCCTTCAACCAGATCCTCCGGCTTACCTACCCCCATCAGATAGCGTGGTTTGTCAGCAGGAATTTGCGGGCACACATGCTCAAGTACTCGATGCATGTCAGCCTTGGGCTCACCCACCGCCAGACCACCGACGGCATAGCCGTCAAAACCAATTTCGAGCAGCCCCTTGAGGCTCTCGTCACGCAAGTCTTCGTACACGCTGCCCTGAATAATCCCAAACAGTGAGTTGGGGTTTTCCAGGCGGTCGAACTCATCCCGTGAACGCTGAGCCCAGCGCAGTGACATCTGCATGGACTTGCGTGCTTCATCGTGCGTCGCCGGATAAGGCGTGCACTCATCGAAAATCATCACCACATCGGAGCCCAGAGAATGCTGGATTTGCATCGACTTTTCGGCATCCATAAAAATCTTTTCGCCGTTGATAGGCGAGCGGAAATGTACCCCTTCTTCGGTGATCTTACGGATATCGCCGAGGCTGAATACCTGAAAGCCGCCCGAGTCTGTGAGAATAGGACGCTGCCAGTTCATAAAGTCGTGCAGATCGCCGTGCTTGCGCATGATCTCTTCACCGGGGCGCAGCCACAGGTGGAAGGTGTTGCCCAGCAGAATATCGGCGCCGGTGGCACGCACTTCTTCAGGGGTCATGCCCTTTACCGTACCGTAGGTGCCCACTGGCATAAAGGCCGGGGTTTCCACTGTGCCACGTTCGAAAACCAGTCTGCCGCGACGGGCGCGACCCTGGGTGGTAATCAATTCAAATTTCATAATGACCTCGTCAGAGAAACAGTCTGACTGCATTGGGGCCAAATGGCCGATTCAACTCACATGGGGGTGGCGGCATGTCCCTTCAAGGCGCCGCCACCAAAAAAAAGCCCAACCAGAAGGTTGGGCAGGCATTTTAAAGCAAAAAATGCCTTTAGGGGGCTTTTTTAGTCACAAACATGGCATCGCCGTAACTGAAAAAGCGGTATTTTTGTTCAACCGCGTGGCGATAGGCACCAATCACTTCATCGAAGCCGGCAAAGGCGCTCACCAGCATGATAAGTGTCGACTCCGGCAGGTGGAAATTGGTCACCATGGCATCGACCACTTTGAACTCGAAACCGGGGAAGATAAAGATATCGGTATCACCACAAAATGGCTGTAATTCACCTTCGCTGGCTTTGGCGGCACTCTCCAGTGAACGCACCGAGGTAGTACCCACGGCAATGACCCGCTTACCCGCCGCCTTGGTGGCACGGATTTTCTCTACCACATCCGCAGGTACTTCTGCCCACTCGGAGTGCATCTTGTGCTCAAGCACATTGTCGACCCGCACCGGTTGGAAGGTACCTGCACCCACGTGCAGAGTTACAAACGCCATGTCCACGCCTTTGGCTTTCAGGGCGTCAAGAATGGTTTCGTCAAAGTGCAAACCGGCGGTAGGGGCAGCTACCGCACCTGGGCGCTCGTTGTACACAGTCTGATAGCGCTCTTTGTCGGCATCTTCATCGGGGCGGTCGATATAAGGTGGCAGCGGCATGTGCCCCACGGCTTCCAGCACCTCGAGGATGGTTTTATCGTCCTTGAGCGACAGCTCGAACAAGGCATCGTGACGGGCATCCATCGTCATTTTAAAGCCGCCATCGAGGATAATCTCGGCGCCAGGCTTGGGGGATTTCGATGAACGCACATGGGCCAGAATGCGTTTGTCATCCAGCATGCGCTCCACCAGGATTTCCAGCTTGCCGCCACTGGCCTTCTGGCCAAACAGACGCGCAGGGATAACCCGGGTGTTATTGAAAATCATCAGGTCGCCAGGCTCAATCAACCCCAGGATATCGGTAAACTGGCGATCGGCCAGGGCGCCGCTATTGCCTTCCAGATGCAGCAAACGGGAGGCAGTGCGCTCCGCCATCGGATAGCGCGCAATTAATTCATCAGGAAGATCAAAGGTAAAATCAGCAACTCGCATCTACTACTCTCACGCCGTGGCCAAAAAAGACGCGCGTAGTCTAGGGGCAGAGCCTGGTAAGATCAAGGATCCTTGGGTGCTGGCTTATTACCGTTGGTTTGCTGTTCGACAGATTTTGCGCCGGGTTGGTTATCTAATTGTTCGAATGGGATATCGAACTGAACCTTTCTGCGCTGGGGGGACTTTTTGATGCCAAAGACTTTCGTGAACCAATTCCACATCGTCCGTGATTCCTCAAGGTGCTCAATTACTCAGGGTGCTGATGTCACATCCTTAAGGGTTCCCCTTGGCTCTTTGGCCATGGTTGCATTTTATGGGTTCCCTAGACATCGGCGCGCATGATACCTTGAACCCCCGAGTCAATCCAAGTACAAATTATGAACTTTCTTGCACACCTGCACCTGGCCGACATCAGTGGTACCAGTCTGGCGGCTAACCTCGCCGGCGACTTTGCCAAGGGGCCGGTTGAGCGCTTCCCCAAGGCGCTGCAACAGGGGCTGTGGCTCCACCGACAAATAGACAAGATCACCGACGAGCATGAGATTTTTAAAGAAATGCTCGGCAAGTTCCCCAAACACTTAAGCCGCGCCGCGCCAATCCTGATTGATCTCGGCTTTGACCATCGCCTCGCCCGCGACTGGGAAGAATACCATCACCAGCCATTGGCAGAGTTTTGCCGTTCGGCGTATTCCCAGTTGCTTGACTGCCAGGAGCTGCCGGAGAAACTCGCCGCCATTGCCCCAAAAATGCAGGCCGAAGACTGGT